>JALEWA010000066.1 GCA_022788085.1 Lachnospiraceae bacterium | reverse complement strand
CCCAGTTAGCGCCTACAACTGCTTTTACCATAGTTTACCTCCCGGTTTTTCCTTCTTCATTATTTACTTATACCTGTGCCTTTTCTGCACATCTTACTTTAATACTATACTACTTTTATTGATATAAGTAAAATCAATATTTTTTATATATATGATAACTTATAATTATATGAGTATTAAAACTCTCTCTATCATTACCTCAAATCCTATTAAACCCATATCTATTTTGCACCAATTCAAGCATGTACAAATAAGCTAGTAAATTAATTTTTCGAAAGAAAACCGCTTGTATAAATTTGGCATTAGAATAACAATCTCCATATTCTATATCACTTAATAAATAGGAAACAATATTCCGTTAAAAATACAGTAATTACATTTGCATATACATGGCAACGCCATGGAGAATTCCGAATTAATCAGTACACTACCACAACAGCATGTTTTTTGAAATTCATATTCTTTTGGATTTTATAACACTTCACAAAATGTTATTAATTACTATCAGTCGCTTCACGATTTAGCAATGGCATATCATGCCATGGCAAATCTACTAAGTGGCTTGTGTATGTGATACCATTTCTTTCATAAGTTATTATCCATTTATCCGACACATCACCTTTTGTAATTACACGTATAGGCACATAGGGGGCACCTGTAGGTTCATTTTCTTCTACAATTCCATACCTTCCATCAGTTGTAATGTATACTATTCTATCTAACTTATCACAGTCACCTGTAATATAAGATGTAGTATTATACTTAGATAATAAATATTCATCATTAAGATATACTGTAAAGGCAATACGTATTCCCTTATAAGTTTCAACTGTTAGCATTTTATCAGAATCGACATAAACAGTCGCCTGGTAATTATCATGGGGAGAATTATAACGAAAACTATCCGAATAAACTTTTATTACTCCATCCGTATATATTTTTGATATCCCATTGGGCACAGATTTAGCCCCCGTGTATTCATCTTCATAGTAGTAATGAGATGACACTACTTGCGTTGCTGCAGGTACATCAGCAGAAGCAACTACATTTACAACAATGTTACTGATTGCACCAGTTGCTGTATTTTGTACCTGAATAACTCCACTCCCCACTGCATTACCTGCAATCAAAATACCATTACCTTCCGGAGCAACAACAGATGCTGCTACTTCTGTACCAGCTAATATCTGTGGCACTACGCCTACATTGCTGTTAATCTGAATCATTGTACCTTGGAACAATGCTACAGCCACACTTCCATCTGGCTGTACAATTACTGCGGGTTCTGGATTTCCTGCATCATTCTGCACATAGTTGTACGTACCTGTAAACATTGTTGTCTCAGCTGCCATAACAATACTTGAAATGATTGTATCATTATTTGTTAATGTTGCAGCGACTGTGCCATTTGAGCCCATCGCAACAACACTGCTGGCAATGATGATTGACATCAATAACTTTACTGATTTGTTAACTAAATTTGTTCTCTTCATTTGAATTCCTCCTTTTGATGGAAATTATATACTATTATTTTATCAAGAATATATGTCCATACTTAAGTACTATTTTATCACGCATAATAGGATAGGGCAAGATTACATAATTGTTTTAATTAATCCTTTTTGTTTAATCCATCCTTTATCTTTGATACATACTTTTTTGAAACTCCAAAATATCCTGCTACTTCAGTAACTGTTCTACCACCTCTAAGAAAACAACTGATCTCTTCGTTTAAATCACAATTTACATTTCTATCACATTTTGTAGTTCTGTTTTTAATAAAAAAGTCTATTTTCTCTGGACAAAATATCTCTATAAGAGTTTTCTGAAAATTATAGAGATATCCTGAAACTGAAAATGCATTATAACAAAAAATAGTAAACCATAATAATTTATATCGTATAAATACTGGATAACTATCTCTTAAAACAACAGAACTATAAATAGCACCAACTAAAATGAAGATATAAACTATTATGCCTATTGCCCAATTTACAATTAATACTTTATCTTTTCTTATTGCTTCTTTAACACTTTTGAAAAATATAAAGCTTGTTACAAATATTATACTTATAGGACACCAAAATTGAGCACCTATTGATGATGAATAAGTACTCGTTGGGTTGTTAGGTGATATTGATGGGTCAGGCGCGAGTTCCACTATTCTTTTATAAATTGTATATAGTTCATCCGATACAAAAATATAATTTATACAAATCCATGTTTCAAATAATATTATCAAACTAATCCAAATACTTAGTGTCCACTTATATTTTCTTATATTTTTTTTCATATCTTTACTAAACGTTATTATAATTGTATATAAACCAATAAAATTTAATATTACATTGTCAATATTCATTTTTCTTTGTAATTCAATAAGCTAATCTTGAATTACCCTTTCCTTTAGAATTAATTATAAATACTTTATCGGTATATCTAAAATTATATTTAACGATTTCCTCCATATTATATAATTCTTTTAAATCAATTCACGTTTTATTATATTTATTAACCATACTGAATTGTCAGCATTGCTTTTTCACCATTCTCAGTAAAAGCATTCTGCACAGCACTTGTATTTGTCTGCTTAAGGTCAATGTTAAGTGTTGCTGCGACCTTACTGCCCGGCTCTACTTCTGTCTGACTTGACTGTGCTGTTAATTTGAATGGGAGTGCTGGCTCAGTTCCAGAACCTCCACCAAGAGCGAGGTATGTATAACCGATATTACCTGTTGCCTGACCAAAACAGTCTGTTGGTAATAAGCCGAATGCATTTGCCCAGTTTTCCTGTGATGCATTTGCATCACCAGCTATACTCGTCCACCATAATCTACGTCTATACCATTCCTCTTTACCTACAGGTGCCTTGGTTGGTAAAAGGTCTTCATACTTCCCCCACCAATTTTGTGTTTGGCTATCGTAATGAGTTTTCAAATCCTCTCTCCCATCATCTTTCTTTTGAAGATAGGATTTTGTCTTTCCTCCAAGTGTTTCCATTGTTGCAAATGTATTTGCACCTTTACCCGAAATCCAGCCGTAATAATCCGGTAAAGTGGATGCCCATGCTACACCATCACCACCAGTCTTACGGAATATCATAACATTTGCCATAATGGGTATTGTGAATTTATCGGCGCCATTCTTGTTTAGATATTTCAAGTATGTATCTATCTCACTTCTGAATGTACCTTCGCCACACAAATAATCAATGGCGAGAAGCATGTCAAGATAGAATAAACGGTATACGTCTTCAATTGGTCTGCCTAATTCGTCTTTGGCATTCTGTGCATTTGTCCAGATACCACCCAACATATCACCTATCCTGGAAGTATTTTCAAATAGTGCTAAAATATTCTTCTTAGCATCTTCAATATGATTAGTATCAACTATAGCCTTCACTGCATCATAAGTTAATTCACCATTAAAGAAAGCTGTACGATAAGCTTCATTATGTGCAAGTTGTTCATAAGCTAAATGTGCCGGAAACCATGGATAGCTTGAACCACTATTAAGCTTAACATCATACACATTCTTAAAATACTCTGTGGATACATATCCATCTCCTGTCTTATAAGCGACAGGCTTTCCATGAGAATTTATAGTACTCATTCCATATGGCTTATCACCTCTCTGAAATATCAATGCACATTCATTGACAACATTTGGATTACTGATAAATTCTGCTGGATACGTATATAAGTATTTATCAATTGCAGACATCTGACATTCACTAATCTTACTTTTAACATCAAGTGACTGATTGTACTCTGCTATGTATTTCTGATATTCCTCACCTTGCGCTGTGTTATCAAATGATACCAGTCGAATCATAACACCCTGTATTGAATATCCATCACAATTTGGGTCTTTAGGTAAGTTAGATACTTTAGCGCCTACTATTGTTTGTGTACCATCTGGATTAGCACCATTGGCGGTTTGATTATTACCAATAGCATCTTTAACTGAATCTGATGTTCCTGTAGGAGCAGCTATTAGTTGAACTACATTAAGTGTCATTACCATTGTTAAAATAAGAAAAAGTGCTAACAACCGTGGTAGCACTTTTGATAGTTTCTTTTTCAATTTATCAACTCCTTTACATATAAAAAGATACCCTTCAATAGGAAAGGTATCTTATATACTTTATTAATCAATTATTTCTGTATAACGGGTAAACAGCTGTAGATAACTGTAAGAGCCCGATTTAAATCAACATATTCTTCTTGCTCCTCATACCAGAAAGTATATTCTTCACCAGTTGCCTTTACTTCTATAATAGTACAATAACCTTTTTGAATTGTACCATATGCATCATTGCGCTGTGTTACATTAAGAGTATATCTACAAAAATTTTCATCCTCATTTGTCTGTAAATAAGTATTACCTGCCTCTATAATGTAATCCCAGCTCTGTATTAACTGTAAATAGTCTACTAAATGATTCCATAAGTGATCGCCTTCTGAATATTTATCTTTACTTACCCTAAACCATTTCCGAATAGGTTCATTGTTATCAGTATGAGAGTAGTATGTATCATGAGAACCACTTTGAGTCATATCTACTGGAATTAACCACTGAAAGTTTAAATTAGTTCCATTGTTTGTTGTAACACCCTCTGTTGAAAATACATAACTCTGATCATTAAGCCACTTCCAAGATACATAAGAACCACCTGCCATTTCACCTGACCATGTCTCACCATACCGAGCGTCTTTATACACCTCAGCCGTAGACCATTGCTTAGGAAGTGGTGTTGTCTCAGCTGCCATAACAATACTTGAAATGATTGCGTCATTATTTGTTAGTGTTGCAGCGACTGTGCCATTTGAGCCCATCGCAACAACACTGCTGGCAATGATGACTGACATTAATAACTTTACTGATTTGTTAACTAAATTTGTTCTCTTCATTTGAATTCCTCCTTTTGATGGAAATTATATACTATTATTTTCTCAAGAGTTTGCTCTTCTGTTAGCTCTGCAGCTTTAGAAATGTCAGTAATAGACTGCTTTCACTTCTTCCGTCATTTTACACATAGTATTTCTTCCTTAACAATCTTCTCTACCTCTTCATTAGAAATTCTTAACTTTATTGCTATATCAGAAATTGACATTCCAAAATCCTGATATAATAATTTAACTTTACCTATAATTTCGCCTTCTGCTTTTACTTCTTCCATTATTTTACACATAACGCTAACTCCTTCCTCATCTTCTTTGAAATGTCTTACTGTATCTGCAAGTACTTTATTCTTCATCTCATCAGCCGTTGTAGCTCTAAAGTCAGACATAAGTTGACCCAGTGCTGTTTTCTCTGTGGTAGCTGCATTTACATATATAATGTGTGAGCCATCATTAAAATACTCACCAATCTCTTCAATATACCTATTAATATGATATATTGATTTTCCTTTTCCAAGTACATCATTTTCAGTAATAAAAATGACAAATGTTTCCGGTAAGTCTTCTATATCAGAACCAGCAGGAATAATATTGCTGTCTATAAGACTACTATTATATCTTGCTCTCTTAGCTCCAGCACCTTTGTCTGCTCTTTGTATTTCTATATTGTACTTTTTATTATCTGCATCTGTTGCATAGATGTCAAGTCGTACAGAACGCCCTTTGATATTCTTCATAGTATACTGTGTTTGCACAGTCTTTACAATAATATCAGGCTTCTCAAGAATAATACTAAGTACTAATTCTGTTGCCTCTATATTATTCTCAAAACACACTATCATAAAATCATCGTCTAATAATCGAAACTTTTTAATACGTTGTAACATTTTTTCAGTCCTAGAATCTTTATAATTTGAAACATTAATATTAGAACTAATATTTTGCTTTTTACGTTCTTCATTCATGTCCTTCATTGTATATGCTAAAACTCCCTTCATACAAAACTTTTGTCTAACGAATTTTATATACTATTATTTTTTTCAAGAATATATGTCCATACTTAAGTACTATTTTATCATGTACGATATACTAAGACAAGATTACATTAAATGAGTTTTTATCTGTTTTGCATCGATAATAGCTTATAGGAATTTTTTCGATGCTCAAAAACGCTATTTTTTCAATTATCAGCATCGGAATTTGTTTATTTGCCATTTATCGATGTTGATTTGCTCTAAAAATGAAGAAAACAGCATCGATATAAACATAAGATGAGATTTTCGATGTTTCCCTCTTACCATTCTGTCTATAATACCATTACTGTCACCATACACAAAAAGAGACATCTATCGTTAAGAAAGATGTCCCTTATCTTTTTCTATTTCTTATACATTAATCTCAGCCTTCATGCCAAGTTCATCCTTATTCGTCTCAAGAACCGGATTTACTACATTCTTTAAGAAGTTCTCTACCTGTAATGGGGAACGTCCGACATACTTGGATGGGTCCATCGTTGCCTGCAGTTCTTCCAGTGTCAGGTTGAATTCAGGATCAGCAGCAATTAATTCAAGGAGATTGTTATCCTTACCCTCCTGCTTTACATTCTTTCCTGCTTCCATGGAAAGAGTTCTAATCTTCTCATGAAGCTCCTGACGGTTTCCACCGTTCTTTACGGCATCCATCATAATATTCTCTGTTGCCATGAATGGAAGCTCTGACATTAAACGCTTTGTAATAACCTTGTCATATACAACAAGACCATCTACGACATTCAGGCAAAGGTCAAGAATTCCATCGATTGCAAGGAAGCCTTCCGGAATGGAAAGTCTCTTGTTTGCAGAATCATCAAGAGTTCTCTCAAACCACTGTGTTGCTGATGTGATAGCAGGGTTCAGCGCATCAATCATGACATATCTGGACAGAGACGCGATTCTCTCACTTCTCATCGGATTTCTCTTATATGCCATAGCAGAGGAACCAATCTGGTTCTTCTCAAACGGCTCTTCTACTTCCTTCAAATGCTGTAACAGTCTGATGTCATTTGACATTTTATGAGCACTTGCTGCAATACCTGCAAGGATGTTAGCTACTCTGGTATCTACCTTTCTGGAATAAGTCTGTCCGGATACTGCGTAGCACTCCTTGAAGCCCATCTTTGCTGCAATCATCGGATCAATCTTGTCGATTGTTTCCTGATCACCATTAAAGAGTTCCAGGAAGCTTGCCTGTGTTCCTGTTGTACCCTTGGAACCAAGAAGTTTCAAAGTGCTCATAACATACTCAAGATCTTCTAAATCCATTAAGAATTCCTGTGTCCAGAGCGTTGCACGCTTACCAACTGTTGTTGGCTGTGCAGGCTGGAAATGGGTAAATGCAAGTGTTGGTAAATCCTTGTATTTTTCTGCAAACTTTGCAAGCTCGGCAATCACATTTACAAGCTTCTTATGAACAAGCTTCAATGCCTCGTTCATAACGATGATATCTGTATTATCACCTACATAACAAGAGGTTGCTCCAAGATGAATAATACCTGCTGCCTTCGGGCACTGCTGTCCATATGCATACACATGGCTCATAACATCATGACGAACCAGTTTCTCTCTTTCTCTTGCAACATCATAATTGATATCCTCTGCATGAGCCTTGAGTTCATCAATCTGCTCCTGTGAAATAACCGGTTTGCCATTTTCACTAAGTCCAAGCTCCATCTCTGTCTCAGCAAGTGCGATCCACAGCTTTCTCCATGTTCTGAATTTCATATCCGGTGAAAATATATACTGCATTTCCTTGCTTGCATAACGCTCTGATAATGGGCTTACATATCTATCTGTACTCATTTCATTCTCCTTATTTAAAACTCTTTAACGTTCGTATTCACCTCTAATATCCTCCTTGGGCGGCTCTAACGGATAAACTCCGGTAAAGCATCCCTTGCAGATATTAAGTCCTTCGGACATTTCCTCTAGTCTTCCTATCTCAAGATATCCCAAAGAATCTGCTCCGATAATCTTTCTTATATCTTCAATACTTCTATTATAAGCTATTAACTGCTCCCTTGCAGGCACATCCGTTCCAAAATAGCATGGCCATAAAAATGGTGGTGAACTGATTCTTACATGCACTTCTGTTGCACCTGCTTCACGAAGCATCTTCACAATACGGTCTGAGGTTGTTCCACGTACAATGGAATCATCAATCATAATGACTCTTTTTCCGTCAACGGCTTCCTTTAAAACATTCAGCTTGACTCTTACGCTAGACTCACGGCTGCTCTGTTTTGGTTTGATGAAAGTTCTTCCTACATAGCCATTCTTTACAAAAGCGGTACCATACGGTATTCCTGATTCCAGAGAATAGCCAAGTGCTGCTGCATTACCGGATTCCGGCACACCTATGACTAAATCTGCCTCAACCGGCGAATCCATTGCAAGGAATCTCCCTGCCCTGATTCTGGATGCATAGACACTTACTCCATCAATATGGCTGTCCGGTCTTGCAAAATAAATATATTCAAAGATGCATCTTCCTTCCTTTTCCTTTGGAAGTGCTCTTGACATATCTGACACAATGCCATTTTCCGGAGTAATCGTGACTGTTTCTCCCGGTAAGACATCACGTACGAACTCTGCCCCAATGGTATCAAGTGCACAGGTTTCCGATGCCAGAATATAAGCCTGATCTCTCTTTCCAATGCAAAGTGGCTTAAATCCAAACGGATCTCTTGCACCAATAAGCTTACGTGGGCTCATAACAACTAGGGCATATGCTCCCTTAATCTTACAGCATGCACGATTCACAGCTTCTTCAACCGTTTTGGAATTCAGACGTTCTCTTGCAATATGATAAGCGATAACTTCTGAATCGATAGTTGTCTGAAAGATTGCGCCTGTGTACTCTAACTCCTTTCGCAGCTCTGCCGCATTGATCAGATTACCGTTATGTGCAAGTCCCAAGGTTCCTTTCACATAGTTAAGAACCAACGGCTGCGCATTCTCTCGTGTCGATGCACCGGCTGTCGAGTACCGCACATGACCGACTCCAATATCACCATGTAACGGTTCAAGATTCTCTGAAGTGAACACTTCGTTTACAAGTCCCATTCCCTTATAGGAAAGCACCTTACCCTTTGGGCCTGCCGTATCACTGACTGCAATACCGCAGCTTTCCTGTCCTCTGTGCTGTAAAGCGAACAATCCGTAGTATATAGTGGACGCCACGTCGTTGCCACTAAAATCATACATCCCGAATACGCCGCATTCCTCATGAAGTATGTCTTCAACCTGCTCTCTCTGCACTCTTGTGTTTTCAACCGATTCACCTTCCGGCAAAATCTTCTTCACTATCTTTTCCATATTCAATTCTACCTTTCCTTATCCTATTGTTTCAACATCAACCCTTAAGTCAAGGTAGCTTTACTTAAATTCTTTTCCGGTAAGCAATGCAAATGCTTCTTTATACTTATCTACTGTCTTGGTCACTACTTCCTCCGGAAGAAGATAATCATTATCCGGATTAGCTTTTAACCAGTCTCTTACATACTGCTTATCGAAGGATGGCTGTCCCTTTCCTGCTTCATAGCCCTCTAACGGCCAGAATCTTGAGCTGTCAGGAGTTAACATCTCGTCACCAAGTACTACATTTCCATTCTCATCAAGACCAAATTCAAACTTGGTATCAGCAATGATAATTCCTTTGCTTAATGCATATTCTGCACACTTCTTATATAAAGCAATGGTAGCATCCTTAATCTTTGTCGCATATTCCAATCCTTTTCCAGGATAGCTTGCTTCAAGAACCTCTACACTTCTTTCAAAAGATATATTTTCATCATGCAGACCGATTTCAGCTTTTGTACTTGGCGTGTAGATAGGCTCAGGCAGCTTCTCTGATTCCTTTAAGCCTTCCGGAAGCCTGATGCCGCACACGGTTCCGTTTTCCAGATAGCTTGCCCAACCGCTTCCTGTGATGTAACCACGAACGATGCACTCGATTGGAAGCATTTCCAGCTTCTTGCACATCATGCTGTTTCCATCAAATCTCTCATTCTGGAAAAATTCCGGCATATCCTTCACATCAACGGAAATCATATGATTTGGAAGTACATCCTTTGTAAAATCAAACCAAAACTTTGACATCTGAGTAAGGATAGCACCTTTCTTGGTAATCTTGTTCTTTAAGATGTGGTCAAAGGCTGAGATTCTGTCAGTTGCCACAATGATAAGGCTGTCTCCGTTATCATATACCTCACGTACTTTTCCTTCTTTAATCGGTGTAAATTCCTGCATGTTTATTCCTCCTAATTATATTCTGCATTAAAAATCTTAATTCACAGACTTTTGCATAAATTATAATACAGGGACTTTTAGAAAGTCAATGTCTTTGCCTCTCTTTCAAGTCCCTGAACAATAGAAAAAAATATTTTTTTTATTTCTTTTTTGTCAATAATGCCTTATTCTAAGCAAGTGCCTTTTCATATTCCGATACCATATCAATGATTTTCTTGGCATACTCTGGGAATTTCTGTACTAAATCTTTTACTTCGTCCTGAGCATTCTGTGCAGCCTTTGCATTGTATTCCATTTGCTTTCTAAGCTTCTGTCTTCTGATAATGAGTCCATGCCTGATTTCTACCATTTCCTTATTATCATACAATGCAACTGCCTGATGGAGCCATATATTAGGATCCTGAATCTTACATTTTCTTAACAATCTCACTAATGCAGCCTGATTAAAGTCCATATCCTTTTGAAGCTGACGTTCCTCTTCTCTCTGCTTTGTTTCCTCTTCGTATTTTGCCCAAAGCTTTTTCAAATCTGAAGCGCTGTCCACATCATACTTAATATAGAGATATTCCAGCAAATTTGTATTGTTCACATAGCGAATCTTCACTGTATTCTGCAGTAATACGATTTTATTAATTGCCTTATTCACTCTTGCCAGCTCCCTTTCACTGTCTCCATGCTTTACATAAACGAGAGTAAGTGCTCCTGCTGCAATCAGCACAGCAATCAGATATCCCATTGTCACATCCAGTTTAAAGGTTACTCCAAGAATTGCCAGAAGTATCATCAAAAATACCATGGAGCCAACACAGATTGCTGTCATTCCTTTCATATTCTTCTGACCATTCTGAAGCTCATTCTTTCTGAAGTAATATGCCTGTTTTTCTCCTTCCAGCCTGTTCAGATCCCGTTTTACAAGAACCTGGTATTCCTCAGTCTTCTTCAATTTCTCATAGCCTTCAGGCATATACTCTGCTATGCGTTCCATATGCTGATATTGCTCCTCAGGCATAATATTCTTTCTTTCCTTCTTCTTCTTGTGATTATCCTCCAGCTCTACCAACTGCTTAGCCATATTAGAAAGCTGTTCCTTGATTTCCGGTGGAAGTGCTTCTATCTCTTCCATATCTGTCAGATATGATGTAACCAGATTATATTCGCCCCCAAGGGTTTCCAGCTCCTTCGAAGCCTCTGCCATTTGCTCCAGGCAAGCCCTTACATAACGTTCTCTTTGCTTCCTGTCATGAATGTCAACATCATCCCTCTTTAAGCTGACTTCCTCCTGAGTCGGAACGTATTCTACCTCCTTAGGCTGTACCTTTTTTCTGTTAAGTCTCTCCTTCATGCTCCCCAGTAATCCCATATGAATCCCCCTTACTTATGCCTTACATGGTTTGTCTTCTATAATCTTCTTTGATACTTTGTATCAGTTCCCCATTTTTATGATGACTTGATATATCCTTTTTCCATTCCTCCAGGCAAAGCTTCTGTTTCGATGCATGCCATGCTGTTTCTGCCTGCTGCATGCTTGCTTCCACCTCTTGAAAGTCCTCCTGCCAGCCTGCATGCTCCCTCATGAAATTGCCATAGGCAAAATCCGTCATCGCTTTTCTGTTTGCCAGAATATACGCCTGCCTGGTCTGCCTGGTTTCCACCAGCCGATATGACTCATAGTAAGATTCAGCGGCAAGTGCAAATTCAAAGTTCATGGCATAAATGGATGCAACATTATAAAGAAGCATCGCTCTCGTCTCTATCTCCTGCTTAGGTGTTCTTGCCAGTAAGTCTGTATAAATAAGTAATGCCTGTCTGAACTTCCCCCCCTGGTAAAAATACTCTGCTCTTTTCTTAAGACGTTCAAACGGAGACAGATCTGCCTGTTCCTTTAAGATTCGATCAACCTTCTTAATAATATTTTCATCATAGATGCCTGTTTTCTCCAGAATCGTAGTAACAAAAGCTACGGCAGACACATGTTTTCTTACATATACATCCAGTTCATCAGCCAGTTCCTGCATTCCACATTCATTTCGAATCCAGTCCACCAGTTCCTGACCAACTATTGTATAATCAAAGAAATATATCTTATCTATAAAATAATAACACAATTCTTCCATAGAATACAGATAAATATCTGATAAATTTACATAAAATGGTTTTTTTGCATAATTTCCTATGCATAAATGCACATTATTCACAACAATACCTTGCCTCTTTCATTACTAATTACCGGAAATCTGGTTCAAAGAAAAGCTTTCCTTCCAAATCTGTCCGGTTGATGGAAAGAATTCTCCAAAACCTTTATCTGTTACTTCTATCGTTACCGTATCTACATCCTCCATGAACACAGATAACCCAATTCTGTTCGTTCTGTTTCCTCTTACCTGAAAACCATCCAGTGTGATCTCTGCAATTCTTGGTTTTCCTCCATCCAAAGGTGTTACCGTGAGAGGTATCCTGTTATTTCTTTCAAGAATAAAATCCATTTCTTTTCTTGCTTCGAACCAGTTTGTCCCTGCATCCAGAAGTGGCTGATATACCTTCTCCTTCCCCTTGCTGCACTCTATACCAATATTTGCCCTTAACTTCTCTTCTGACAAAAAAACATATTCACGGGAAAGCATGGATGGCAGAGCCTTCTCTCTTGCGCCATAGCATGCCCCCTTGCTAAACAGGTTATTTCCCTGAAAAACTCTGCGATCCTTACATAAGAAACGTAACGATTCCTTGCACCATTCCTTTGAAAAGACATCGCCTAACAAAAATACACTTGTCACATTTCTTTCTTCGCACTGCTGCCTTGCAATTTCCAGAAACGCATCATCCAATTGTCTAAAAAATGCAGCCTTTTGTTCCGCCTTCATATGTGACACATCTGTCATCTTCATCTGTGGAAACATTTCTGTTTCTATAAATGCCACAATAGGTCTTGTATTACGGTTCAACTGAAGACAAAAGCTTCTGATTCCATCCGGCCTATACTCATATAGTAACACATCGTGAATCCACATTTCCTCCGGCTGATGCAACATATACTGGAAAAAGCAGTCCTCATGTGACATGAAGGACACAATTGCCCTTTGCATATCAAGCCTTTGAACAATTCTTTTGAGCATATCCATCAGCTCCGTATTCATATCCTTCAACGTAAAAGTAATGCAGATAATATCTTCGATTCTCGTATAGGAAGATATCAGCACCAGTGATTTCCTAAGGAATATTTCCAGAAGCTCTTCGGCTTCAAACTCCTCTTCACCTACCTGCACCTTCACACGATTCTTTGCTAACAGAACCAGATCCTCTACTAAAGTTCCCTGCTTTTCGGAAGCCTGCTGCAGTGCTTCCTTTCCCATCGACCATAGTCCTTTGATTGTCTGATTCCCATTATGTATTTCTTCTTTCAGTGTTTTCCTGCATAACACTGTCGGAATATGGTACTCCTCTGCTCCTGCCACCAGGCTGATTGTATCCGGCATGCTCTGATCCAGTCTGCAAAGACTGATTTGGGAAGTATCATTTCCAAGATCAAAGCCAATAACCACTTTATTCTTTTTTGTCACTTCATCTAATGCTTTTTCCAAGAACACTCCGTATAAACTCCTATTCTCGTAACTATTCGATATCCTCATAGTTACCTATTCTCTATATAACGCGAAACAGCTCTCTTGTACAATAATCCTGCTGCAGATACTCTTCAAGCATCTGTTCTGCTGTTACGCTATCCTGCATTTCAAGACTGACAAGGATATCATTAATACGGGAGAATCTTCCTTCCTGAGACAAGTTCTGTAAATCTGCTCCCAATAGAGTATTACTTTCCGTAACCTGTTCTTCGCCATCTATGATTTCTGTAATGTAATATTGCAAAGCCTCTCCATGAAACAGGCTGAATGTCTTGACAAAAATACCGCCATACATCTCCTGCATTTCTTCAATCTCGTAATCCTTTGCCTGTTCTTCTACGCCCTCATCCAAAATATAGTGAATACGCACATATGCCCCCGGTATCGTCCTGTACTCGATAAAAGTCTTGTCTAAATAGAAACGGAGCTGTGGCACCAGATCAGCAAGCTTTTGGTAAAACGGGAAATACATATTTTTCTGTAAAAGCTCTTCGACAAACAATGATATCGTTTCTCTCATTACGTTTTCACAATTTTTTCTATCCTCTGACCAAAACTTAAGTAAAGCAAGACGAAAGATAAGTTCCGTATCGCCTGTCTGGCGGTAACGTTCGTACAGCATGTTGAAAATTGCCGTATCTGTTAAGGAATCCATTATAAAAAAATCGTATGCTGTATCTCTTAAACATTCCTCTACTAATTCCTCATCATGTTCGGATACCTTGCTGTATTCTATAAGTAAGGCATCCCTTTCCGGAATAAAGGTATTGGTATAACGCATTTGTTTCAGCATCTTCTGCATAATACCTGCCGTATCCATCTCAAGTTCACGGGCAGCCTTCCAGATGCTTTTAAGTTGTGTTGTTTTCCCTTCAAAATGCATCATCAGATAAGTGAGTACATTTTCATCGTATCTGGAATTCTCAAAGATATAAAAAGCTACATTGACAAGGAATTCCTCCCGTTCAAACTGAACTATAACAATGCGCCTGCTGACAAGTCTTGCCACTGATTTGATATTTACACCTGACAATCCAAAGCATCTAAGCCATTGATATGCCTTTTCAAACATTCCTCGCGAAATCATAAAACGGATAAATTCGGCTCTTTCCTCCGTTTCCATAGCATCCGGCTCTATTTCCTCCAAAAAGCTGTCAAGCTCACCTATCATATCATGATCATAATAAAAACGAAGCAGTTTAGTCCTAATCTCCTTCTTGAATTCTTCTATCACCTGCTCTGACTCGGATAGTGACTTGAATCTTTTCTCATTTTCCGGTGTAATGGTGATATATCCCCTATCCTGCTGGCACTGATAAATATCAAAACTAAGTCGTCCCTCCATATAGGTTCCGATAAACGGCAATAATTTCTCCGGTATCATAAGCTGACTGTTTTCATAAGGAATACTCCTTGTAAAGCGATTTCCCTCTGCATCCTGAAGCAAAAGCGTATACTCGTTTCCATAGATTGGGAGCATACATACATGATTTTCCACCGGATAAATACTTTCTCCATTTATCTTATCATGAATCACTACAACGGAAACAATCTTAGGATTTTCGACATATATTCTATGCGTAAAAAGCAATGGTGTAAAAGCATAAACCGTTTCATCACGAAGCATCTGCGGTGCAAGAATATGCTGATACAAATATGCGAGATTCTCATTGATATGTCCCTGCTTAATCTGATCCACCACAAAACGCTCTATTGCAATCCGGTAGCTTTGCTCTAAATCCGGCAGTTTCTCTCTATTTCTCACAATATAGGAATATAAAAATGCATTATGCTCATAATCCAAATTACTCTGGTATGCAAAATACATCAATACCATCTTAGGCAGTTCTCCTGCATAATCCAGCGGTATCGACATCATATAATACTCATATAGCTTTGTCACCCTGACCTCAAAAGAAACGCCCAACGCATACCATTCAAAATACTCTGTTCCTTTTCTTTTTCCAAGGATCAGCATTCTGCAGATTGCTGCAACCGTCTGTGAAGCTTTATTCGTTTGATAAACCTCACATAAGGTTCGAAATAATAAGGAGGAATATTCTTCCTCTCTTGCAACAAGGTATTGAAGCTGCTCTATAGTATCCCCCTTGAGCATTTTGTTCTTTGCTGCAAAAAGGAGAATATTCTGTTCAAATTGCTCCAGCTTAATAAGAAGCTTTGGGTATTTCTGTAACAGCAGAACTGCTTCACAAAACAATACAGGGCTTGAACAGCCAAGCTTATACTGCTCTTCTAAAAGCTTCCACTTTTTTTCTATATTTCTTGTATATTCATCCTCCATATACAACAGAAGCCACACAAAACGCCATTCTTCCGGCTTATTTACACGAGCTGTCTCAATCTCATTAATGACCTTCTGAACATAATCTTCATCACGGTTAAAAAGTGTCGTCAGATAAAAATAGAAACATCTTGCCACTTCTTTCGTGTCTTCTTTCAAAATATCCGCATCAAGCTGGTCTAAATGCCATTTTGCTTCATGAAAACGTTCACGCACCAAGAGAATCTGTACCTTATAAAGCTTTGCAAGAATGTTATCGGGTTCCATATCAAGGAGTTCATCTATGTTTTCCCCTGCTCTCTTTACCCACAAATCCTTCGTGATTCTTCCAAACTTCATATCGATGTAATTATTTACAAGCTCTAAAGTCAGGCGTTTCGCATATTTCTCCCTTTCATGCTTCTTATTATTCAAGTTCATCATGACCGTAACAGGAATTACAATCTCGGTACGTGTATCACATATCGTAATCTTTCCTGTATTCTTGCCACAATGAAGCTTTACCGCGTCTATCGTAAAGTCAAGCTGGCAAACCCCTGCCACAAAATCATCACTGGTAAGACTCTGTACCTGTGTGCTCAGGAATTCTCCCTCTGTAAGTACCTGTAAATTCGTATATCCCCATCCGGATTTTGTTATGGTAATGGTCTTAACTGTTGTATCAAGGACTTCCTCCATAGAAAATCCTTCTATATCTGTCTGATAGGAAACAGGCGCCTTTTTATTGATTTCAATAAAGAACTCTTCTACATTCGCCGAATTACCTGGTATTCTGGAAAGTCCCATATAGGCGGAAATAATATTCTTCTCATTTTTGCGAAAGATATTAATGAACTCTGGTGAGTAAAATAAATCTACTGCTTCATTCCAGTTCGTCTTTGCAAGATTCGTAAAATGGAACAGGTTCTTTACATTTCCCATTGAGCCCTGTAATATTGGCTTCTGAACCAGAATCTTATAATTAAGTGTATATTCTCCCTGATTGCTAATAATCGTAAAGTACCCTTTAACTACACTGCCGGCCTCCACACAGCTTCCATCAAAGCAATATTCTATCACTGCCTCTTTACCGGAAAAATGGTTTTCCTTAAGCTGCATTCTGGTATCTGAGGAATAAATACTACCTTCTGCCTGGCTATCATCTGCGTATATCGTAAATCTGTCCTGTATAACTTCCCCCTGATTTACGCTAAATTCCAAGCTTTGGCATGAAAATTCCAAATATCTGCTCTCTCCCATGCCTTCACTCCCCTTCCTATCGGCAATATCTTAGAATTTCTTACATTTTTCTACAATAAAGTATATATGATTTGTTAACATAACGCAACAAATTGTATGTAAAAAAAAGCGTTTGCTCAACAGCAAACGCTACAAGAATTTGCCTTGCAAATTCTTGATTAACTTCCACTACGTTACAGCAATTACCTATTACAAAAAAGATGATGCCCAGCGGCATCATCTTACAAGAATTTTTCATATTAAATCTCAACAACCCATCCTTCAGGAGCCTTGATACGTCCCATCTGGATACCTGTTAAAGTATCATAAAGCTTCTTCGTTACAGGTCCCATTTCATCCATACCGCTTGGCAGGCAGATTTCCTTGCCATGGTCAACAATCTTTCCAACAGGGGAAATAACTGCTGCTGTACCACAAAGACCACATTCTGCAAAATCTTTAACTTCTTCAAAAAGAACTTCTCTTTCCTCTACCTCTAATCCAAGATATTCTTTCGCAACAACCATCAAAGAACGACGTGTAATGGAAGGTAAGATACTATTAGACTTCGGAGTTACTACCTTGTTGTCCTTTGTTACGAACAGGAAGTTTGCACCACCTGTTTCCTCAACCTTTGTTCTTGTTGCCGGATCAAGATACATATTCTCGTCAAATCCGTTTGCATGTGCTGTCACAATGGCATGTAAGCTCATTGCGTAGTTTAATCCAGCCTTGATATGACCTGTACCATGTGGTGCCGCACGGTCAAAATCGCTGACACAGATTGTAATAGGCTTTGCGCCACCCTTGAAATATGGTCCAACAGGTGTAGCAAAGATTCTGAACTGATATTCTTCAGCAGGCTTTACACCAATAACAGGATTCGTTCCAAACATATAAGGACGGAGATATAAAGTTGCCCCTGAACCAAATGGTGGAACATATGCTTCATTTGCCTTAACAACTGCCTTAACAGCCTCTACAAAACGTCCTTCCGGTAAGGTAGGCATCTCAAGTCTCTTACAGCTGTCATACATACGCTGTGCATTCAGATCAGGACGGAATACTACGGTACGTCCATCTTCAGTTGTATATGCCTTTAATCCTTCAAAACATGTCTGTGCATACTGTAACACGCCTGCACACTCATTTAATACAATGTTAGCGTCCTCTGTAATGACACCTTCATCCCATGCTCCGTTCTTATAATTTGTAACATATCTCTTCTCTGTCTGATGATAACCGAAGCCAAGAGTTGACCAGTCCATATTCTTCTTTTCCATGACACATTTCTCCCTTAATATTTATTTCTTACGTTTATTGTTTATGAATTATTCATAACTGCACGCTCGAAAATCCCTCGGGGTACAGTTGTATTCATAACTGCACGCTCGAAAATCCTTCAGATTTCCTCGCTTCGGATGTCCATCCTATAAGCTTATTGAAACAGATGCCTCAGTATGCAAGCATCCTGATACATCTGTTCCAACAAGCTTGCAGTTATGAATTGTTAACAACATTATCGTCCTTGTGTTAAAAAATGTCAATCGAAAAAGGTTGAAAACATCATGTTTTTATAACAAAAATTGATATATTTTAACCTATATTCATAATGGATATTACATAAAGTTATGGCTATTTTCTCTCATACTTCAGGAATACATACTCCAAATCAAAATATGTCTGTTCCTCACTGTCTGCCGTGATATGCCACTCCTGCAGTTCATCAAGATTTGGGAAATGAGCATCAGCCTCATAGGTATAATCAATCTTCGTTACATGAGCAGTATTACAATAAGGAAGCAGTTGTCTGTAAACAGATTCTCCTCCGACTATATAGATATCATCATCATCGTATTTCTTCAGCTCTTCCATCAGTTCATCCATGGAATGAACTACTATGGCACCCTTTATTTTAAATTTGGGATTCTCGGACAAAACAATATTGGTGCGGTTTGCCAACGGCTGCTTCTGCGGCAAAGACTCGAGAGTCTTTCTTCCCATAACGACTACCTTACCTGTCGTCATCTCTCGAAACATTTTCTGGTCACGTGGGATCTGAACCAGAAGACTGTTATTTTTACCAATTCCCCAATTTCTGTCTGCTGCTACAATAATATTCATGATGTCTTCTCCTTTTGCTTACTCTGCCTGTAGCGGCGGTTTTCGTCCACAGCTCTTTTTCTCGGTGCAGAAACCTGCCAGTTCACATTTAGGCTGGAAATAATGCTCCACAAGATATGCCCATTCCTTCGAATAAGCCGTAAGTTCTTTCATGATATCCTGCATGAGCCTGCGGTATTCCCAATAAGCTCTGGTACATAACCTCTGATGTGACATTTCAATCAGATTACGCAGATTTCGCTTATCTACAATTTTCGTTCCCATACCGAGTGGCAGAAGCATAGCAGCATCTTCTCTGGGTATACCAAATTGTGCCTCCAACTGGCTGCATGCATCAGTAATCTGCTGCATGGTATCCATATAGATCTTCTTAGCCTCCTCATTGCTTTCAATCGTTGGCGGAATAATATACTCAAAATCCTTGTAATTGATGTATCTTGTGCTTGCCTGCAATCTCGTTGGCGCACCACCGATATGTGTATACCACTCCCTGATTACGCGGGCAGAATATCCATCCAGAATCATTTCCACATTCACATATTCCATAACGCGGTGATGACCGGATTTAATACAATCTAAGCCTCTCTTATAGTTTTTCTCCTGATTCGTGATATCAGCACCCCAGCAAACGCCGGCGCGCTCCCCCATCAACGTAATCGGATTCTTTGGTGTCTCGCTAATGATTGTTACCTTTGCCATTTTTAAAAATTATGCTCCTTTCATCTTTCCCACTTGTCGCACAATGCATTAATCTGGTCAGCAAACTTTGCCAGATCCTTATTGGCACCACCCTCATTCTTATGAATAACAGAAATGAGTCTCTGTCCTGCTGCCAATAGTCTCTGGAATACATCGGACACAATAAATACACGTTTCTTCACGACAACAGGTGCTGCTTCATATTCAATCGTATTGGTAATCAGATCAACTCTCGTTCCGGAATAAGGCGCATATGCATTATGTCCATGTTCTATCTTCAGACACTCTGTAAAAAGATTACATACACTATCCTCGCCATGTACGACAAATACCCTGTCCGGTTTCTTCTCAAAAGCATTTACCCACTCAATCAGACCATTCTTGTCAGCATGACCGCTTAATCCCGGAAGCTGTCTGATATCGGCTCTTACTCCAACACTTTCACCAAAGAGTTTAACCTCATCCACGCCATCAATCAATACCCTTCCTAAAGTTCCTGCTGCCTGATAGCCAACAAAAAGGATGGTACATTCCGGTCTCCACAGATTATGCTTCAAATGATGCCTGATTCTTCCGGCTTCACACATACCGCTTGCCGAGATTATAACCTTTGGCTTATCATCAAAGTTAATCTGCTTAGATTCATCACTTGTGATGGCTAGCTTTAATCCCGGAAACGTCAATGGATTGATACCTGAATTCACAAGTTCCATTGCTTCTTCATCAAAACAGCTATATATATTCTTTTGAAAAACACCTGTTGCTTCTACTGCAAGAGGACTATCCACATAGACTTCAAACTTAGGAAAATCGGGAATCAGATTATCAGCCTTTATCTTTCTTAAGAAATAAAGCATTTCCTGTGTTCTGCCCACTGCAAAGGAAGGAATCACAACATTTCCTCCTCTTGCGAATGTACGATTGATCACTTCCGCAAGATCCTTTACATATTCCGGCTTCTCTTTTGTATGCAGTCTGTCGCCATAGGTTGATTCCATAACAACATAGTCTGCTTCCTTCGTATAAATCGGGTCCTTAATCAATGGCTGATCCTTATTTCCGATATCACCGGAAAAGACAATTTTCTTCGTAATATCTCCTTCTGTCAGCCATACTTCAATACTGGAGGAACCAAGCAAGTGTCCGATATCCGTAAAACGAATCGATATACCCTCACAAATTTCAACCATCTGGTCATAAGCGCAGGGAACAATCCTACGGATAATGCCATCTGCATCCTCCATCTTGTAAAGAGGCTCAATTATCTGTGAGCCGGAGCTTCTCTTCGCTTTCCGGTTCTTCCACTCTGCTTCCTGCATCTGAATGTGTGCACAGTCACGAAGCATAATGGAACACAAGTCTGCTGATGCCTCTGTCGTAAATATCTGACCGCGAAAACCTCTTGCATACAAAAGTGGCAGATTGCCTGAGTGATCTACATGCGCATGTGTCAGAAATACATAATCAAGCTTCGCTTCTTCCACCGGAATATCACAACACTCAAACGGATTTGCTCCCTGCTGCATACCACAGTCAACCAATATGTTCTTACCACATGCCTGTAAATAATGACAGCTTCCCGTAACCTGATGATCTGCACCAACAAATGTCAATTTCATAGTTAATGCCTCCTTCTATATTATTTGCCCTAACCCAAATACCTTCGCAACTATTCATTATCTCTATAGTTACTTATCCTTATTAATATATCATATCATATTCTCCTTCCAATTGTACTGATAATTACAATAAATATCTCTATTTTTTACATTTATCTTTTCTTGCATTATGTTAAAATTGTAATAGTTATTCAGAACCTGTCTTGAAAGTAATTCATGTTTTCAAGATATTATGTATCCGGTATACATGTCCGTGCCGGGACTGTACCGCAATCAGGCTGATCAATACTCATCCGGCACAGAAAGAGGTATTACAATGAAATTCAGTAATGGCTGCTGGCTTCAGCAGGAAGGTTGTGAATGCTTTGCTCCGCAGCAGGCTTATTTCACAAAAGTAGAAAAAGATAAAGTTACCATATGTGCTCCAACCAACAGAATCAATCACAGAGGTGATACCTTAGGTGGCATCAATCTTACCTTAGTTATCACTTCTCCTATGGAAGAGGTCATTCGTCTACAGACTTATCATCATCTTGGCGCTGTAGTACAGGAGCCCGCCTTTGAAATTGAAGCAAATCCCATTCCTCTTCAGGTTGATGAAAATGAGGAGCGTATCATCATCACAAGCGGCTCTCTTTCTCTTGAGATTGGAAAGAATCAATGGTATATGAAATACACCAGAAATGGTAAACTTATCACCGAATCCAAAGGCCGTGACCTTGCCCTTATGAAAACTGATTGGAAGGGTCTTGCTTATGACAAGGGTGATAATGCTGATACCTATATCCGCCAGCAGTTAAGTCTCGGCGTTGGCGAATTAATCTATGGACTTGGCGAACGCTTCACACCATTTATTAAAAACGGTCAGTCTGTTGATATCTGGAATGCAGACGGTGGTACAAGTACAGAACAGTCCTATAAGAATATTCCATTCTATATTTCCAACAAAGGTTATGGTGTATTCGTAAACCATCCTGAAAAGGTTTCCTTTGAAATCGCTACAGAAATGGTAACAAGGACAGAATTCTCCGTAGAAGGCTGCTATCTTGATTATTTCCTGATCAACGGACCTACTATGAAGGATGTCCTCGTTCGTTATACAGATATTACAGGTAAGCCATCACTTCCGGCTCCATGGACCTTCGGATTATGGCTCTCTACTTCTTTTACAACAAATTACGATGAAGCAACTGTTATGAGCTTCATTGACGGTATGTTAGACAGAGGAATCCCTCTTCGTACCTTCCACTTTGACTGCTTCTGGATGAAGGAATTCCATTGGAGCGATTTCCTTTGGGATAACAGGGTATTCCCTGATCCTGCAGGTTTATTGAAGCGCATCAAGGACAAAGGACTTAACATCTGTGTATGGATCAATTCATACATTGGTCAGGAATCTGTGCTGTTCAAAGAAGGTATGGAAAAGGGGTACTTCATCAAGCGTCCTAATGGTCAGGTATGGCAATGGGATATGTGGCAGCCCGGAATGGCAATCGTAGACTTCACCAACCCGGAAGCCTGGAAATGGTTCCAGAATAAATTGGAAGTTCTTCTTGATATGGGTGTTGACTGCTTTAAAACAGACTTCGGCGAAAGAATTCCTACGGATGCTGTTTATTATGATGGTTCAGACCCTAAGAAAATGCACAATTACTATACATATTTATATAACAAATGCGTATACGAATTATTGGAGCGTAAGCGTGGAAAAGGTCAGGCAGTACTCTTTGCCCGTTCCGCAACCGTAGGTGGTCAAAAGTTCCCTGTTCACTGGGGCGGTGACTGCTGGTCAGATTATGAATCCATGGAAGAAAGTCTTCGTGGCGGGCTCTCCTTGTGTATGTCCGGTTTTGGATTCTGGGCACATGATATTGGTGGCTTTGAGAATACCTCTACCGCTGATGTATACAAGCGTTGGGTTGCTTTCGGTCTTCTGTCTTCACACAGCCGTCTGCACGGAAGTTCTTCTTACCGTGTTCCCTGGGTATATGATGATGAAGCCGTTGATGTAGTACGCTACTTCACAAGATTAAAGGCAAGGCTGATGCCATACCTGTATCAGACTTCAATTACTGCTTCTACTACCGGTATTCCTACTATGAGAAGTATGGTTCTGGAATTTACTTCTGATAAGAACTGCCAGTATCTTGACAAACAGTATATGTTAGGTGATAACCTGTTAGTTGCTCCAATCTTCAATGATGAGAGCCGTGCAGAATATTACCTGCCAAAAGGAATCTGGACCAACTTCTTTACCGGTAAGGAATACAAGGGAGGTACATGGGTAGAGGAAACGCACAGCTACTTAAGTATTCCACTTATGGTTCGCGAGAACTCCATCGTAGCAATCGGTGCCCATGATGACAGACCTGATTATGATTATGCAGATGGCTGTGAGCTTCGTGTTTATGCCCTTCACGATGGTGCAAAGGCTGACACGGTTGTGTACGGTATGGAAAATATTCCTGAACTGACCGTTTCTATAAAACGTCAGGGTCATACTATTATCGTAACAAGTGATGGTAATAAGCCATATACCATCCGTATGGTAAATCTCCATGCAGCGAGTGCAGTAAACGGACTTGTTGTTATTGATGGAAATGATACTCTGGTTACACCGGATAAGAATGCTAATATCATTGAAATCACCTTTTAATTGAATAAGTTTCTTCTAAAAAGCGACAGGAATGTCATCTGACACTCCTGTCGCTTTCTTATGATATAACAAACAATTCATGTAAAGCTCTGGTCGCTGCAACATAAAGCTGCTTTGCAAGCTTTGGATTATCCTTATATCCTTTCAAATCCGGTTTCCATAACAGAACACAGTCAAATTCCAAGCCCTTTGTTTCCTTGACTGTCAATACAGTAACTCCCTTCGAAAATCCACTTTTTGAGGTGTCCTCAATTTGAATACGTCCATGTAATCTGCTTCTGATTTCCTCGGCTGTCTCGATATCAAAGCAGACAAGAGCAATCGTCTCATAGCCATTTTCCTGCATTCTTTGAACAATGTCTTCTGCCAATCCCAGTGCTTCCTCCATGGAAATACTCTCTATCATGTGCACCGGTTCTCCATGACGGATAACAGGTTCTATTTTATAAGCTCCTCTCGAAGCACTATCCAATAATTTACCTGCAAATTCTGATATTTCAATGGTATTCCGATAACTCTTGGCCAGCACTCTGAAATCATCCGTATTCTCACAGAATATCTTCTCTCTCATATCACGCCAGTCATTCATACCGAATTCATAATTCACGTTCTGTGAAACATCGCCCATAATCGTAAAAAAGCATTGTGGAAGTACTGTTCGTAAAGCATAATATACAATCGGTCCAAAATCCTGTGCTTCATCAATAAACATCTGCCCAAATTCTTCATCCGGTTTCTTCTGTATTGTCCGATAATAAATAATGACAAGTGCCGCTACATCATATACATCGAAACAGCCTTTATGAAGCCTGTCAATAACCGGCGCAACATCAATATAATATGTCTTTCCATAAACCTCAAGAAATCTTTCATAGATTGTGACGATACTTCCCTTATACTGATGTGAACCAAAGTAATTCTTATATTGGGCAAGCTTTCTGCCATAAATACCTACTTCTTCCCTGTCCATGGATTGAAGTTTTATCCTTGCCCGAAGTCTCTCATCGAGAGTGACCAACAAACGATTAATAGAGAAATCTGGATTGCTGTCAATGAACCTGTCATTATTCTTCTGTGACAGCAATGTTCCCAAATCCTTGTCAATGACTGCACTATTTTCAAGAATATGTTTTCTAAGATTCAAAAGATAGCTCTCAAGCTCCTTTGCAAAAAGTATCTTACTCTTCCATGCACAGGCGGTATCCGGTTCTATTAACTGATACTTTTTCTTCCACTCTCTTTTGAGCAGATATGTCAGAAGCTCATCCATTCGCATGTGCTTCACATCATATACATCCAGCTCCGGCAAGCCTCCTGTAATGTAGTCAATCAGAATATCACTGCCGCCGACAATACAGAATTCATTTGAGGTAAAACGTTCCTTGTAATTATACATGATATAGGAAATCCTGTGCATTGCCACTGTGGTTTTTCCACTTCCTGCGACTCCCTGTACAATGACATTATGAAACGGATTTTCGCGGATAATTGCATTCTGTTCCTTTTGAATCGTTGCAATGATGTCCCCCAGAACGGCATCTCGGTTCTTACTAAGATATTTTACTAAAAGTTCATCATTTGCAGCCACATCGCTGTCATAATAACCTTGAAGCTTTCCATTTTCGATGTCGAAGGTTCTCTTTAACTGCAAATCAATCTCATATTCCCTTCCATCAGGAATACCGTAGCTGCCCCTTCCAAGCTCGTTCTCATAATAGACCGTAGAAATCGGAGCCCGCCAATCTACTACTACAACATTTGTCTGATCCTTCTGTACGCCATGCTTTCCGATGTAAATGGATTCATACAGCTTCTCGTCCAGATTCTTGTAATCAATCCTCCCAAAGAACGGTCTTTCGTATGCTGCCTGATTCTTACTGAGCTGATTCCTGCTGTGCTCCTCTAAACTTTTCGAGGTAAACATCTGGTCATAAAGCTCGACGTTTCCGCTTTGTACCTCCCGAAACAAAGCCTGCGTCTCTTCATGCCTTGCCTCCACCTGCTGCTCATACATCACAATATTGTTATGTATGATTTCTCTGCATTCCTGCAGATGTTTTTCTTCCTGCTGCCTCTCATTCTGTGCATTCATCTTAATACCTTGCCTTTCCCGTTGCGAATTTGCTTACATACACACTTCCCAAGATAAAGAGTATCCTGTTCCAAGGGGTTATGTATTTGAGTTAACTTGATACATGTATAAGTATACTAATTTTTTACGATATTACTAGACTTTTATTTTCTTTTATGATATAATGTACACTGAATTGTCGATTAATTATACTTTAGTGTGTTAAAGTGCTTATTTCATAGAAAAGCTCCCGGTTCGATTCCAAACCGAGAGCTTTTTCTTTTGTTCTATTTTCTCCAAGACAGTTCTATGCAAACACATTTCTCACCATCCATCTGAAAACTAATAGTTTCATTTTCACAATAAGTATATGTAATATAGTCAGGATCCATCTCATACTCAATACCATAGGCTGCTTCGATATCTGCCCTTGTACTGCCTAACCCAATTCCAGATGGTGTCTTTTCTTCTCCACGATACTCAATCGTCTCTACCACATCCCTGTTATTCAACGGTCTCGTATAGATCACAATGCCATTGTAGGTATATGTCTTATTACTTCCATCTCTTCTACTGTTTGGTTCTTCTTCAAAGACATCCGGTATTCCCAATGAATACATAAGACCATTTATTTCCGAGCCAAGAACAACCTTAGTCCCTCTGATTTCTGCTATAAAATCCGACTCATCTACCTTTGCATCAGCCATTTCCCCTTCTACATCAGAAGATGGCATCACTACATATGCCTCCTCCATTGTACTTTCTGTGCTTGACACGATACCTTCCTGCACGGTTTCTTCCGTTTCCTGTATTTCAACTTCATTCTCTGAATCCGGTTTTTCTGTCTTTGCAACAGCAATCTCATCTTTAATAATAATAACTTCAGGTTCCTTTGCCTCCACAGACTCTGCAGGCAAAACAGCTCCGCATGCTGACAAACTAAAAACAAGTATTGAAAAAAATCCAACAAAGATACATTTTTTCTTCATGCGAATCCCTCCATTATTCTTTTACAACATAGCTTCCCTTTTACCTTTCAAGTCTCTATCGAAGAGTGTATTTTGATTATATAATTTCATAATTTTTCTGTCAATTTCACTCATTTACAATTTTTTAACTCTTTTTTTGTTACTTTTATTCCTTAAGTAAAAGCTATGTTAACCTTGATATGCAAATGTCATAAAATGAAAAGGATTCACTGCGCGCAAACGCAATTCTCTTTGTTTATTTTTTCTGTTTATCCAGTAATTCTCTTAAAGCATCCTCACTTTCACTCACCCATGCATCTTCCTCTTCTTCGTTCAGTCCAAGATATTCCGCTAACGTACACTCTTCATCGCTCATACCCCAATCGTAACTGTAATCATCAATTGCTTCAAATTCAATTTCTCCCGCAAGATATAATTCCTTAAACTTCTTTGTCATTGTATACCTCCTAAAAGATGATGTTCGTCAGCATCATCCTAACCGCCACCAGGTCGCGGCTCTTTTCTATGCCACAAAATACAAAAGGCTTCTGAAATCTCAGAAGCCTTCAAGAGCGATAGACGGGGCTCGAACCCGCGGTCTCGACCTTGGCAAGGTCGCGCGTTACCAACTACGCCACTATCGCATTTATCTTGTTCCTCGTTTATTACCTGCGAACAAGATATACTATACTACACATTTCATACCGTGTCAATACATAATTTTTATTTTACTCAACATTGTCTAATGCATGCTTATACTTCACCCGATATATACGCATCAGCGATTCCTGAATTCTCTCTTCTGTAATTGTTCCATCTGCAATAGCCTGCATAACGCCTTCGTATGCTTTATGATAATCAGCAGGAACAAATAATATATCAGCTCCAGCTAAAATTGCCGCTACAGCGGCCTCTGCATCACTGTATTTTGACGTTATTGTGCTATCACTTAGCTTATCCGACATCACAACACCCTGAAAACCAAGAGAATTTCTCAAAGTATCCTGTATGATAACAGATGACAAAGAGCATGGGGTTTCGTCTCCAATTACTTCCGGTGCTTTTGCATTTGATACCATGATACAGTCAACACCATTCTGGATTGCCATTTGATAGGTTAAAAATTCACTATTCTTTAATTCCTCCATGGTTTTTGTTATCGTCATTCCCTGATTTGGATTAATGGAACCTTCTCCCGGGAATTTTGTAAGCACTGCACTAATCTCTTTCTCCTGGAGTGCTTCCACTGCTGCATTTACCAGTGGAGCTGCTGTTGCAGCATCGCTTCCATATGTTCTGCCTTGCAGGGAAGTATTTCCCTCCTCCGACACCACATCTGCGACAGGAGCAATATTCATATTAATTCCATATCCTGCAAGCTTCTCGGCAATCGTCATGAACGCTGTCTTAACATCTTCTGAACTGGTCATTTCCGATGCCTTTGCTGTAGCCGGAATTCCAAAGGTGTCCACACTGCCGGGCTCTCGTTGAACTGCAAGAAATAAAGGATACTCCGAATATGCTCTGGTATTAGTAAGCATCTCTAAAAACTGTTCCTCTGACTTAAAGTTCTTCTCTGTATAAAGAATACCTCCAATCGGATTCTCAGCCAGTGCCGTCTTAGTTCCTTCCCCCGCCTGTACAACTTTCCCAACACCTGTTATGGATTCCGGTGTCACGATAAACATTCCTGCCACCTTCTCTTCTAACGTCATCTCCTGCAACAGTGCACTTACAAGTTCATCAAGCGGATCAATTTCCGGCTCAATAGCTGATGCTGTATCTCCTGTCTGGCTCTCCTGCGAACTTTGTATTGCTTCATTCTCTGCCTCTGTGGGAACACTTGTCTCTGCCTCAGATAATGCGCCACTTACCTTATCGTCATATGCTTTTAACCCATTTATAATTGCCCGCACTCCAAAGAAAACACCGACGCCAGCCATGATAATAAGACATAGTAAAGTGACATATGCCGTTATCTGACTTCTGATTCTTCTGCGCCTTCTTTTTTCTCTGCTTGTTAATTCTTCTTTTTTCATCTATATTTCCTTTTAAACCTGATCTGTATTTACAAAACTTCTTTTGTTATTGTTCACTCCGTTTCCAGTAACTCTCTTTATTATCATAACACAAATCCCCGACATAAGAAAACCTATGTCGGGGATTTTATCACGTTTTTTTATTTCCATGTTATACTAATGGATACTTGTCTGTTAGCTCCTGAACGATAGCTCTTGCCTCTGCAACGCCTGCTTCCTGTTTCTTGATTACGATTGCGATTGCTTCTGCAATTCTATCCATATCGTCTTCCTTCATACCACGACTTGTAATAGCCGGTGTACCTAGTCTGATGCCGCTTGTAACAAATGGAGACTTAGGATCATTTGGAATCGTATTCTTATTACAGGTAATATGAGCCTCGTCAAGAAGCTTCTCTACTGCTTTACCTGTTAAGTCATATGTAGTAAGATCTACTAACATCAAATGATTATCTGTACCACCTGATACAATCTTAATATCTCTGCTCATCAAGCCCTTGCAAAGAGCCTGTGCATTGTCGATAATCTGCTTCTGATAAGCCTTGAAATCATCAGAAAGAGCTTCCTTAAAGCAGACTGCCTTACCTGCAATAACATGCATCAATGGTCCTCCCTGGATTCCAGGGAAAATTGCCTTATTGAAGTTATACTTCTCTGCTGCTTCCTTGTTTGCAAGGATAAGTCCACCTCTTGGTCCTCTTAAAGTCTTATGTGTTGTTGTTGTTACAACATCTGCATATGGGATTGGGCTTGGATGAAGTCCTGCTGCCACAAGACCTGCAATATGAGCCATATCTACCATTAATACAGCTCCTACCTTATCCGCTACTTCTCTAAAACGCTTGAAATCAATCGTTCTTGCATATGCACTTGCACCTGCAATAATCATCTTAGGCTTACACTCTAATGCAAGTTCTTCCATTTTATCATAATCAAGGAAGCCATCATCATTTACACCGTAAGGAACTACGTTGAAGTACTTACCTGACATATTTACCGGTGAACCATGTGTCAGATGTCCGCCATGGTCAAGGTTCATACCCATAATCGTATCGCCCGGCTGCAAAATAGCAAACTGTACTGCCATATTAGCCTGTGCACCTGAATGAGGCTGAACATTTGCATAATCACATCCAAATAATTCCTTTGCACGTTCAATGGCAAGATTCTCTACTACGTCTACTACTTCACATCCGCCATAGTATCTCTTTCCAGGGTATCCTTCTGCATATTTATTTGTCAAAGGGCTTCCCATTGCTGCCATAACAGCCTTGCTTACCCAGTTTTCAGACGCAATCAGCTCTATATGGCTATTCTGTCTTGCCTGCTCTGCAACTATCGCATCAGCGATTTCAGAATCAACTTTCTTTACTTCATCCAGTGTGTACATGCTAAACCTCCATCTTAAAATATTGTTTGATCGATTTATAATCATTTCTTAGTATAATAATTTTACCGGCATTTGACAAGACTTATGTCAATTAAAATGGAATATCCTCTGACAAATCTTATAGCCGTCGACCGAAATCTTTCTTCCTCCTTTGCCCGGAAGATTCATCGCATTCCCAAGCAGACCGTAACGCAGTCTTACCCACAACCATTTGTCCTTACTCCTGATATACTGCCAAAGCTCCTTTTTCTTCTCCAGATTCTCTTCTAACCCTGAACGAATCAGCAAAACAGACGATACTGTTGTGATAATATCAAGGTAATTACGCATATACCGCTTTACCTTACCATTTGCATGAATCCTGTCCATCTCTTCCACATAATAATCTACCATGAGCTTATTTACCTTAATCTGCTGGTCGATTCTTCCTATCATAACCTGTTCGTTGACAGACTGGTCAGCTCTTCCGATATAATAACGGTAAAAATTCACATCCAGATAATACATCGTCTTAACATATGGCAAAGGGTTGAAAACAAAAATATTATCCACATAGAAGGTGTGCTCCGGCAAACTTAATCCACATTCTCTTAACAGATTTGTTCTGTAAATAACAGAATGCATTAGAATATACTGACCAACTCTGAAATGCTTGACATCATTCCAGGTAAACACACGATTCTGCGGCAGGGCATGATGGTATTTCATAGCCCTCTTATGCTTCTCTCCCTCCTTCTCATACACAAAATTACTGATCAGCATATCCACGGATTTACCATCCTTGACCAGTTCCTTTAATGTATTCAATATCTGGATATATGCACTCTGGTTTACCCAGTCATCGCTGTCTACGACCTTGAAATAAAGTCCTGTTGCATGCTCGATACCACTGTTTACGGCAGAACCGTGTCCACCATTTTCCTTGTTCACTACCTTGATAATGCTTGGGAAACGTTCTCTGTACTCCTCTGCAATATCAGGTGTATTATCCTTAGAGCCATCATTTACAATGATAATCTCAACATCCTCACCACCCGGAAGTAAGGAGTCAATACACTTTCTCATATATGCTGATGAATTATAGCATGGAATTGCTATGGATAATAATTTCATTTTCTATTCCTCTTTTCTGTCATAAATCTATTTTTCAAACCTTTCATTCCCAAGCTTAATATTCAGATATCCCGTATATGCGGCATATGCGGCAGGAATTGCATAATTATTCTGGGTTTCCTCACGTTCTACAAATAAAAGACCACTCTTATCCTCAGAACGTGTAAGCTCATCCACTCGGATTGCATACCCTGTCATATGCCATTCCTTATGGGAAAAAATATGCTTACTATCCTCTAATCGTTTTATATGAATTGCCTGTAAGCCAATTTCCTTCAGATATGCCAGTACGCTATCCTCATCCTGTATTCCCTCTATCCACGGGAACTCATACATGCCCGCAAGCAGTCCCTTGGAAGGCCGTTTTCGTAAAGCCGTTTTCTGTTCATCCTGTAATACCAGAATTGTCTTATACTCAATTGTTCTCGCCTTTTTAGGCGTTTTCTTAGGGTAATCCGTCATACAGCCCCTTTGCTTTGCCATACAGAAGCTGTTCCAGGGACATTCTCCGCATTTTGGTTCCCCATTTGGAATGCAGACAGTTGCACCAAGCTCCATCAATGCCTGATTAAAGTCTCCGGGTCTGTCATGTGGCATTACCGCACTTAAATCCTGCTCCACGCTTTTCTTGACACTTGCCTGTAGAATATCTCTTTCATCCAGACGTATTCTGGAAATCACCCGAAGCACATTTCCATCTACAGCAGGAACACTACGCCCATATGCAATGGATGCTATAGCACCGGCTGTATAGCTTCCTATTCCAGGCAGAGAGCAAAGCTCCTCATATGTGTCAGGAATGTTTCCATGGTATTTCTCCTCAATCTGTATAGCTGCCTTATTCAGATTTCTTACACGGTTATAATAGCCAAGTCCTTCCCACAGCTTTAAAAGTGTTTCCTCCTCTGCATCTGCAAGAGTCTTTACATTTGGCAGTGCTTTCATAAAACGCTCATAATATGGCTTTACCGCCTCTACTCTTGTCTGCTGGAGCATAATTTCTGATACCCACACACGGTAGGCAGTCGGTTCCTCACGCCATGGTAATATCCTTGCATGTGCATCATACCAGCCAAGAAGCGGTTTTACTATTTTCTCTAAATCAAACTGTTCCATCTATCAGACACCCTAACGTAAACGGTTACATTCAAAACGTTCCATGGTAAGCAGACAATTCAGGATCTCACTGTATCGTTGTTCAATGTCTCCGCTCTTTACTTCAATATCAAGGCTCACCGCCATGGTATCAATCATATCATCCGTTATTCTTGGATGCAGCATACTTAAGATTTCAAGCTTCGCCTCATAGGTATCCGCTTCCAGAAACTTCATAAGTCCGGAATCCAACGCAGGTTCTTCCTGATTTTCAGGCTCCTTAGCCTTTTCAACAGATTCCTGTTCTGTCTTCTTTTCCTCCGGTTCAGCTTCCTGCTTTGCATGTACACTTGGCTGTTGTACCGGTATCTGCTGCGCTTGTGTTTCCTGCACCATATTCAATTCCCAAGCGGGCGACTGCAGCTTCTCAAAACGATACTCCTGCTGTACCTGTGGATATTTCTCTTTATCAACTTTGCTCATAAACATGGCAAGCGGTCTGACATAAACGCCAAAGGGAGCATATAACTGCTGATATACCACCATCTGCTCTCCCGTCTCAGAGTGTGTGGCTATCGACAGCACCTGATAATGCTTTCCCTTAAAATGTCTGTATATTTCGTATGGTCTAGGTAACTGTTGCATATTATGCCTCCATTTTCTTAACATTATTTTTGATTATAAGCTTTTTCTTAATGTTTGTCATTCCAAACTTTTTGCCAGTACTCTTTGTATGTTTTCCTTTATCTTATTAGAAAGATATTCATATTGAACCAGTTCATCTTCTGAGAATCCGGCATATCTTGCCTGTTCATAATCATTCTGTGCGGTTGCCAGACTCTTCATGACCGATTCTGATGCAGGAAGCATGGTAATCAAAAGCTTACGCACACTCTTTCTGCGTTTTGCTTTTCCCTCTTTCTTCACTTCTTCGGTCTCTGCTTCCGGCGCAGGCACCCGTACATCCTCAACTTTTAGCATTCCCTTTGCCACCAGCTTCTGTAAGATTATAGAAAGACTTCCCCAATTCATATTGGTAAAATCAACCAGCTCCTTGCGGCTGTTAACTCCATGAGGCTGACTGAGATATGTCAAAAGCCTGACCTCCTGCAGGGTCATTTCATTTTTGATTGCGACCTGTTCCAGATAACGATCCAGAAGCTTTCTGTCACGATATTCGTCCATCAAAACGCCATCACCATCAACATCAATTGCACAGGCACTGCTTCGCTCATTTCCCAGCTTCTTTGAGCCTCGAAGGATTGCAGGCGGAACCATACCGTCTCCCGCTGCATCCAACAGAAATTTATATACCTGTAAACGGTTCTTTTCATAATCTTCTTCCGTAAATACTGACTTATAAAACTTATGATAATAAGAAAATACCATACGTTTCATCTGAATCGTTTTTGAAATATTCATGCCCTGGCTGGCAAGGGAGCCCTTTGTTTTTACATAATAGTAAATTGGTACTCCCAAAGCATATACGCTTTCTGCATGACGGATATACTCCAAATTGAACATAAAATCCTCGCACCAGCTGATATCCTTATCCATACGCAAATGATACTTCTCTATAATTTCCCTTTTAAAGAATTTATTCCAGAGTACTCCATAATAAAAATCTGCCGGATTCTCCATCATATGAGAGGCAAATTCCTCTCTTGTCATCAGAATATCATCATCTATATCACCCTTTTGTGAAACACGTTGTCCCACAACGCGATAAAAATCAGCGATTACCATATCACACTGATACTCCTTGGCTGCCCTGTAAAGCAGACTGGTTGCATCTGTTGTAATCCAGTCATCACTATCCATAAATTGCAGATATTCACCTCTTGCTTCATCGAGTGCAAGATTCCTGCTGTCTGATACCCCTGTATTTTCCTTGTGAATCACCCTGATTCGGGAATCCTTTGCTGCATATTCATCACAAATAGCACCTGATGCATCCTTGCTACCATCATTCACAAGAATCACTTCAAAATCCGTAAATTCCTGATTCAAAATACTTTCAATACAACGACCGATTGTTTTCTGTGCATTATACACAGGAACAATAATGCTTACTGCCGGATTCATACATATCCCTCCCTGGTATTATGTAACCATTTTATCACAAAAAAAAGATGATGCCCAGCGGCATCATCTAACTTCCCTATGTTTTTACGTTTTCTCTATTGAAATGGATTATCAGTGCCACTGATATATTCATCTATGTCAGGATATACATACTGCTTTTCTGTTCCTGTTGCAATATAAAAAGATAAATCAAGCATCCCCTCCAGGCTTCCTGACTCCTCATTGACAGTATAAGTAACGTTATTTATTGCAATCCTGTTTGGCATTTCATAAATCTGTTCAATAATTCCCTTCAGATTATTGTAATCCGTAACATTGGTATATGTTGCCTGCTTTTCCAAAAAGTCTATTTGCCGGCGATAGCCTTCCATAGATGCTGCCGTGACAATATTTTGCGGAACAGTGTAAACAAGTTCCGGCTGTGACATACTGATATTATCATAATTCAGCAGGTTCTGCTCCTGCGTGTGGACTGCAAGCATGATAACATCCTCTTCCTTTGTATCAGCCGGATATTCCACCATAAGGGCTTCAATAGCTTCTTCCAGTTGATTGCTTTCCCTCTGGTACTTTTCCATATTATCATAATAATCTTTTAGCTCTACAAGACTATTCTTTAACTGAATATTCGATTCTTCCAACTGTTCTGTAAGCTGTGAATACCTCATATAAACAAATACATATAGAATCAGCATAATCATCACTCCTGAAATACCAATTCCTGATGTAATCCTTTTGGTAAATGCTTTCCTTAACTTCCCTATCGCTGTCACCCCCTATTCCACAGCTGTGCCATCTGTTGCTACTGTGCCTGATTCTTCCGGTTGTGTAATCTCCGGCTGCACATACATGCAGTTAATCAGGAAGGATACTTCTTTTTCTTTGGTTTCGTCTTCTGATTCCTCTACCACATCTTTAACACTAAGTGACATAATGCTGTCAAACTCCCTTAGTGTATGAATTACGCGCGCTGCCGTTTCCTTATCTGCTACCACCATTTGGATGACAGCCTGCTCATCATCCGACTGAAATTCCTTTACCCTTACATCACTTGGCAGCTTTTTCTCAAGCTCATTCAGGAATTGAAGCAGCCCGTCATTGGCATGCTCTGTTAATCGATTGGCATAATCAATCTGCTCATACAATTCTGATAAAGCCATATATCTTTCATAAACAGCCTTAGCCGGAATATACGTTTCTTCCAACTGCTTTAGTTCCTGCTCTTTTTCCAGCTCTGCCAAATAAGGCAGAACTGAACTTGAAATAATAGCTCCACCTAATACAAGGAAAAGAATAATTAACAACATGCTTGCATGAAAATAATCTGTTTCCTGTTTTCCCTTTTTAATCTGCGTTGTCAATCCAACAGGCGCTATTCCTGCGCCGATACAGGAAACAAAGCGATAGACTCTTACCCCCTGTGAAGCCTGTAGAAGCCTGATTTCCTGTAAACGCTCTACCCTGTTACAGGAAATATTTGTCTGCTTTCCAATAGAAGCTACAAAAACACTGTCTTCTGCTCCTTTTCCCGTAACAAAAATATGATCTATTTTGTTTTCCTCCGACTGTAACAGATAGAAATCTTCTATACGTAATAACGAGCTTATCAGCATTTCCTGGTCTTCTGAATCTGAATTAACTCCATAATTCACGATTCTTTGAAGCATAAGTGTTCCATTCTTTATAATAGACACCATCGTATTCTCTGTTTCTGCCTTCACGAACATTCCTGTCTGTTCCTTCACCAGGCTCCTTGCTGCCTGATAAATACCATTGCCGGCATAGTCAATATTTTCCAATACCCAGCCACATTCTACCGCAAGTGCTTCATACGCTCTGACCAGTTTCTTCTCTGCTGCAAAGATAAGCGTCCTATGACGTCTTGCATTTTCCCCCTCCGAAAAAGTCGTAAGCACAGAGTGGGCAATTACATAATCTTCAGGCTCAATCGGAAAATACTCTGAGATATTGGCTTCTATCACATTTTGTATCTGTCCTGTACGTACAGCCGGAAGTACTACTTCTCTGGTAATGATTTTGCTTGAAAAAATACTGAAGATCACTTTCTTCGTTTTAATCTTTTTTTCAGTCAAAGCTATCTGCATAGAATTCTTCAGCCCCGTAAGCCTGTCTTCTGCCAGATATCCATCAACAACTGCCCCGGCCGGAGTTGGAAGTTCAATACAATGATAAACCTTTGGATTTTTTGTTTTATAATCCATCTCACATATTTTGGTCATTTCACGACCGATTTCTATACAAAGTACTTTCGACATTCTGCTTTTCCTTTTATAATAGCTTGTTCTTTAAGCTTTCCTGATCCTGAGCAAATTGCAAAGCCATTTCACGGCTAATCTTATATTCCTGATAAAGCTGCGTAAGTGCATCATCCATCGTTATCATTCCCATCTTCCGGTTTGTCTGCATAACACTGGTAAGCTGATGTGTCTTGCCCTCACGAATCAAATTACGGACTGCCGGATTGTTGTGAAGTACCTCAAAGGCTGCGACTCGTCCTTCTCCATTCACCATTGGTATCAACTGCTGTGAAATAACTGCCTCCAACACATTGGCAAACTGGACACGTATCTGCTGTTGCTGATGTGGTGGGAATACATCAATTACTCGGTCTACTGTACTTGCCGCACCAATGGTATGCAATGTGGAGAACACAAGATGACCTGTCTCTGCTGCGGTAATTGCAGTACTGATGGTTTCAAAGTCACGCATCTCTCCGACCAGAATGACATCAGGATCCTCACGAAGTGCTGCACGTAACGCTTTTGCATAGTTATTCGAATCCAATCCGATTTCTCTTTGATTTACAATTGATTTCTTATGCTGATGCAGATATTCAATTGGGTCCTCCAGCGTAATCACATGAGCCTCTCTGTTATTGTTTACTGTATCAATAATAGAAGCTAACGTTGTAGACTTACCACTTCCCGTAGGTCCTGTTACCAATACAAGACCTCTCTTCTTCTGGTACAAATCAATAACTGACTGCGGTACTCCTAATGATTCCGGTGATGGAATAGTGGTTCCTACTAAACGGAATGCCATCGCAATAGAGCCTCTTTGTTTATAGACATTTACTCGATATCTGCCCTCACCTGCAATGGCAAAGGACATATCTACTTCTCCATTTTCTTCAAAATGCTGCCTTTGTTTCTCATTCATGACATGGATTGCAATTTCCATGGTATCAGGAGGAAGAAGCTTTGGTCCTTCCATGGTAATCAGTTTTCCATTGACTCTCATTTTAGGCGGTATACCTACCGTAATATGTACATCAGAAGCACCTGCTTCCTTTGCTTTACTCAGAATTTCTTCTATTGACACTGCCATATTTTTGCTCCTTATTATATAACGTAACTATTCAGAATACTTATAGTGTATCACTCTATTTTTATTTAATCAATTATGATGTAAGCTTTTGTCTATCTTTTTATCTTTTGTCTAATAAAATAATACAGTTTCTATTTTTTTGTGTATTCACACAATTATGTGTTGCCTTATTTCTTTGTACTTTTTACCCCTTGTCAATCACTCCTCCTTATACTATCATGATGATTAGTTGTTGAGCAGATCAACAGACTACTGCATGTATTTGGGAGGAATCTGCATGCCGTTTTATCAATTACATAATAAGGGAGATGCTATATGAGGGAGAGCTTTGAACATGAAGGAACTGCTACAGGCGAATACAAAAGCGGTCTGTATGTTACTTATTGTGGACGGGAATATCCTGCTGTCTATCTTGGTGTAGGCAGATTTATTCTTTATTCTGATGTTGCGGATGAGAACTTTACCTTTCCTGCTCAGGACGGAAGGTATCTGTTACAGACAGACCTTCGGGACACTTCATTGACACGCGCCAGTGAAATCCGTATGGTTGGTATCATGAAGGAAGGCTATGAAAATGTTATGATTCGCGATATCTTAGAAGAAGGTGTTGTGATTTCAACCTATAATCCAAGGCTTGCTTTTGAATTGAACTTAAAGCCGGTAAAGGAATTAGGATTTACCGGACTTGTTGACAGAAGCCTGCTGATTGGCATGTATGAGGAACGTGATTACCTCTGGAATCCTACACTTGGTATCTATGCTACCTTCTGTCAGGCAGTCAATGCAGATTGTGAAAATACATGGTTTGCAGATAAAGACAGAATCATGCAGGTATGTGTTATTGAGAATCCTGGAAATGAGAGAGAAGAGGAAGCTTCGTAGCGAAAGCTTCCTCTTTTTTATCTTATTCTTGGCAGATTCCATTTAAAGTATGCTGAAAGGAATCTGATCAGTACAATAATAACAGCTCCGGTAAGCATTGCTCTGGTAGCTCCAAGAGAGTCCCATGCATATACACATACAACAGCTCCTGCAAGGGAAGCACATGCATATACATGCTTCACAAAAATATATGGTGTATTACCTGCAAGCATATCACGCAAGACACCTCCACCTACACCAGTGATCACTCCGACAAAGATAAGTAGAAAGTGTCCGAATTCATTCGATGTATGAAATGCTGTATTGATTCCTACGACTGTAAAAATGCCAAGTCCAAGGGAATCCATCAGGAAGACTAAGAACTCAAATATCTTTGTATTATAGACGAGCTTTCCGGTATAAGCAAACAAAAAGATAATCACTGCCGTAATAACGGCAATCATTGCATATATCGGATTTCGAAAGGTCTGCGGCGGTATACAGCCCGTAAGGATATCCCTTAGGATTCCACCTCCTACTGCCGTTGTCAGTCCCAGAATCGCAATTCCAAAAATATCCATCTTCTTCTCAATTCCCGTCATTGCTCCCGAAACTGAAAAAGCGATTGTTCCTATGATTTCTATAATGAATATAAATGCATCCATGTCCTTCCCCCAAAAAAGTACCCTACTATATAGCAGGGTACTTCATATTTACTTATTGTGCAAGCAACATCATGATTTTATTACTTCTTGCAATAAATTTTGTCATTGCTTCCGGCTGTAATGGAGCCTGCTGGATCAATGCAAGGTCATAGAGCTGTTCACAGATTAGGTCTACATTTTCACCATCCTGATGCTCTAAAATATATTCAACTAATTTGTTGTTTGCATTCAGAATCAGTGTTTCACCTTCCTTACCCATAGCACCCATATCCATGCCAGGCATTGCATACATCTTCATCATATCCTGCATTCTGCGGGCTTCTTCGGAAACGGTAATCATGGAAGAAATATCTTTATTCTTAAGCTTTTCAACCTTAACGGTAATATTATCCTTCTTAATCGCCTTCTTGAACAGCTTGGATACTTCCTCGCTCTTCTTGGCAAGTTCTTCTTCTACCTTCTTGGAGTTCTTTGTCTTAAAGGTATCTGTCAAGTCAGCATCAATTCTTGCAAACTTAATTCCCTGATTCTTAGACTCCAATTGGGAAACAAATGGCTGATCGATCTTATCCGGTAAGATTACCGCATCCATCTTTGCCTTCTTGAACATATTGATATACTGGCTCTGCTGAACGGTATCTGTTACATAGTAGATAATCTTCTCCTTGGTTTCTTCATCCTCGGATGGAATCTCTACATCGTCCTCATTATCAACAACTTCTGCATCGACTGTTTCTCCTGTCTCAGCATCTGTTGCCTTTGTCTGGTTCTCTTCTGCATCCGGATCGATTTTCTTAACTTCAAGACACTCAGGTAATGTTACATACTGCCCATCCAGATTCTTGAATAAGATATAATCTGTCATCTTTTCACAGAACTTATCATCCTTTAAGCAGCCAAATTTGATGAATGGGCTGATATCATCCCAGTACTTCTCATAGTTTTCCTTGTCTGTCTTACACATTCCGGAAAGCTTATCTGCAACCTTCTTGGTAATGTATTCACTGATTTTCGTAACAAATCCGTCATTCTGTAATGCACTTCTTGATACATTAAGAGGAAGATCAGGACAGTCAATAACACCCTTTAATAATAACAGGAACTCAGGAATAACCTCCTTGATATTATCAGCAATAAATACCTGATTGTTATATAGCTTAATCGTACCTTCAATGGATTCATATTCCATATTAATCTTAGGGAAGTAAAGAATACCCTTCATGTTAAATGGATAATCCATATTCAGATGAATCCAGAATAATGGCTCTTTATAATCCTGGAATACCTTACGGTAGAAATCAATATAATCTTCTCTGGAGCACTCATTTGGATGCTTTGTCCACAATGGATGTGTATCATTCAACGGAACCGGTCTCTTCTTAATCTTAAGCTTTGTAACCTTTTCTTTTTCGCCATTCTCATCAGCCTCTGCACCCGGCTTATCCTCTTCTATTGTTTCTACAACAACATCATCCTCTCTCTTGTCCTCAGGATTGATGGTTTCGAATTCCTCCGGTGCATTTGCCTTTTCCAGGTAGATTTCATATGGCATGAAGGAACAGTACTTCTTAATGACCTCTCTTGCCTTATACTCGTTACAGAACTCTAAGCAGTCTTCATTCAGGAATAAGGTAATCTCTGTACCTACAGCTGTTCTGTCGCCATCCTTCATATCAAACTCTGTTCCGCCATCACATTCCCAATGTACAGGCTTGGCACCCTCTTTATAAGAAAGTGTATCGATATGAACCTCATCAGCTACCATGAATGCTGAGTAGAAGCCAAGTCCGAAATGACCGATGATCTGGTCATCATTTGTCTTATCCTTATATTTCTCAATAAAGTCTGTAGCGCCGGAAAAAGCAATCTGATTGATGTACTCTTCTACTTCATCGGCTGTCATACCAAGACCGGTATCAATGAACTTTAATGTCTTCTTCTCCGGATCGACAATAACATGAATATCACTCTTCACATCTGCCGGATAGGTGTATTCACCCATCATCTCTAATTTCTTAAGCTTTGTAATTGCATCACAACCGTTAGAAATCAGCTCTCTATAAAAGATATCGTGGTCTGAATATAACCACTTCTTGATTATCGGGAAAATATTCTCGCTATTGATAGATAGACTACCATGTTTCTCTGCCATAAAAATCACATTCCTTTCGATTTACTATATTTTCGGATTCCTCCCATGTCTGTAACATAGTTTAATACGCCCTAAAATAAAAGTCAATAGAAAATTAGCACTCAAAAGTCTTGAGTGCTAATAATTAATATTTTGTTTATATTTCATTTAGAAATAGTTATGAAAGGTCTCAAAAAAGGTGCTGGTTGTTATTCTTTCATCATCCGGAAAGACTATCGTTTCCCAAAGCTTTGCATTCAGATTCCTCGTAAGCCCATTTACAAAGCTGGTATATTCTTCATTAAAGACTTCCTTTCGGCGCTGCTCTACAATCTTTACTTTGTTACGATCCGTTTCTTCTCTGTCAAAGGTACTGATACACTTGATGATATGATAACCGGATTCACTCTCCACAATATTGCTGATTTCACCGGTTCCCAGATTAAAAGCTGCCTGCTCAAAAGCTTCATCCATGCTTCCCTTACTAAAAGAATAGGACGAATTGCTGTCTTCACTATACTCTGCAATCAAGCCTGCAAATTCCTCACCATTCATTGCCTTCTGCCAGACCTCTCTTGCAGTCTGATATGCCTCGCTCTTTGCCTGATCCGTATATGGTACCCTCTCACCATTTTCATTCAACGAATACGTTTTAATCAAAACATGCTGAACCGTAATGGTTCTTGCTTCATCATCACTGATTTCAGGATTTATATCTGCAATCAAATGCTCATACACCTTCTCTGCCAGCGCATATTCCTCATACATAGAGATAATCAGCTCTTCGGTTACTGCAAGCTGCTCTATCTCTGTATCATTCAGGGAAGCATAATATACTTCTGCAGCCTTTCTTGTCCTTTGCTTCTCTTCCACACTTAATATGATTCCCTCCTGCTGTGCAAGCAGATTCATTGCCTTAATCTTTGCGATTTTAGCGAGTACCGTCTCCTTTATATTCTCCTCCAATGTCATCCCCTCATGGGAGGTATTCCAGATTTCTTCTCCAAATATCTCTTCATACTGATTCTTCGTGTTCATCAGATATACCATGACTTCCGGAACTGTACAGGAGGATTTATCAATGCGGAATATCTCATTATCTGCAAAGCCCGTTGTCAGAACAATTTTTGTTCCTCCATTCTCTTGTGCTTCCTTATTCTGACAGCCAGTTAAAGTTAAAGCTGCCGCAAAAAGCAACAGCATTGCCTTCCGGCTCAATTTCAATCTCTTTTTCATATCTATAATCCTTAATTTCATATAATCTAATATCCTTTTCCTCTACGATTATCGCATAAAATAAACAGATTGTGCAACATAAACGAGGAATATTTTTTATCCTAAGTTGTGTCTATTTTTGTGATAATTTAGTGGAATTTTCACTTTTCTTTTGTTATAATAATGGATAAGGGGATAACATAAAATATTTACCTGTTACTTGGCGCTTATGGGGGAAATGTCATGGTTTTTAGCAGCTTAGAGTTTTTATTTGTTTTTTTACCAATTTTTTTGGTATTATATTATTGTCTTCCGGCCAAATTCCGAAATGGCTTACTTTTTGTCGGCAGCCTTCTCTTCTATGGCATTGGAGAGCCTACCTATCTGCTTCTGATTTTGTACTCCGTTCTGGTAAATTACCTGCTTGGCTTACTGATTGGCAATTGTAAAGCTTATCCAATCCGTAAACGACTACTGCTTATTATTTCCTTACTGTACAATTTTGGTCTGTTATTCTACTTCAAATATATGGATTTCTTTCTGGAAAATATCAATGCCGTACTAAGGCTGAGTGGAAGCTCCCTGCAGTTTAACCTGTTACAGCTTGTTCTTCCCCTTGGTATCAGCTTTTATACCTTCCAGATTGTTTCTTATATCATTGATGTATACCGTGGCAGCGTTCCGGTTGAAAAATCATTTGTGAATCTTGGTGCCTACCTTTGCATGTTTCCACAGCTCATCGCAGGTCCGATTGTTGTCTATTCTGATATCCGTAAGGCACTGGAAAAGCGTGAGATATCTATCTGCAATCTTGATGAAGGACTGAAAATCTTTATTCTTGGTCTTGGCTCTAAGGTTATTCTTGCAAACCGGATTGGAACCTTATGGAATGACATTTGCATGATTGGATACGAAAGCATCTCAACACCTTTAGCCTGGCTTGGTGCACTTGCCTATTCCCTACAGCTCTACTTTGATTTTTGGGGATATTCCCTGATGGCAATCGGTCTTGGGAAAATGCTTGGCTTTGATATGCCTGAAAATTTCCGCCACCCATATACTGCCCGTTGTGTAACAGATTTCTGGCGTCGATGGCATATTACACTGGGCGCCTGGTTTCGTGAATATGTGTATATTCCGTTAGGTGGAAACAGAAAGGGACGTTTCAAAACGATACGCAATCTCTTTATTGTATGGTTTTTCGTTGGCTTTTGGCATGGTGCTGATTGGAATTTTATTCTTTGGGGGTTGCTGATTTTTGTACTGCAGATTGTGGAGAAGAATTTCTTACTTCCCCATCTTAAGAAAGACAACATCATAGCAAAAATTCTTTCCCACACTTACATGGTTTTCTATATACTTGTAAGCTGGACTATTTTTGCTATCAGTGATTTTCATCAGCTTAAAATTTATCTTGCCAGAATGTTCCCATTCTTCGGAATCGGTAGCGCCATAAATCCTATGGACTTTTTAAAATATTTGGCAAATTATGCACCACTGCTTATCATCTGCCTGATTTTCTGTACCGATTTGCCTCAAAAGCTTTTGCAAAGGTTAGAGCAAAAAATAGTCAGTGTCGGCTTTTCGCTCGCTGTATTCTGGTATGCCGTTTATTATCTTTCCATTGGCCTAAATAATCCGTTTTTATATTTTCGTTTTTAGGAGGGGTAAATGATGAATTCCATAAAGCCTTATCTATTAACCTTTTGCCTTCTGCTTTCAAGTCTCTTCTTTACTATGCTTGGAGGCTACTGGAATCAGGAGCATTATCATGAATCAGACACCTTCTCACTAACAGAACCACCTCTGGCAATGGCAATGATGGGACTACACGATGGTCTGCTGTTACAGATGTCTGAACCGGAACCTGTTCCCGATGAAGAACCTGTTTCTGACGAAGATGCATTGCTTGCCTTGGCATCTATTCCTTCTTCCACAGAATCTGAAGAAGAAAGCCAAACCTCTCAAACAGAAATTACAGAGAATTCAACTGCTCTTGCTCCTATCATGGAAAATGTAGGATTGGATGGTTCTAAAACCTATTCCTTCACCCCTGTATCTGAAGACTATTTCGACGATGCTGTCTTTATCGGTGATTCGAGAACGGTAGGAATTAGTGAATATTCCGGAATTGAGAATGCAACTTTCCTATGTAAGACATCGCTTTCTATTTATGATTATACAAAGCCAAAAATTACGTATAAAAACAAAAAAACCTCCATACAGGAAGTGCTACAGAACGAAACCTTTGGCAAGATCTATCTTATGGTTGGTATCAATGAAAGTGGCTGCGGAACACCGGAATCTTTCTATGAGCTATACCGTGATGTTGTGGAAGATATTCGAAGGCTTCAGCCTGATGCCCTTATCTTTATCGAAGGAAATTTGTTAGTAACACAATCAAAGTCGGACAGCAATACAGGAATTACAAATGAAAATATTGCCTCACGTAATGATTTGATTGCTACGCTGGCCAATCAGCAGGACACCTTTTATATTGATATCAACCAAAGTTCCTTATGCAGCAATGGTGCCCTGCTTCCTGAATTTACCTGGGATCAGGTTCATATCAAAGCCCAGTATTATGAAGTTTGGAAAGACTTTTTGTTAAAACATGGAATTGTTAAAAATACAAATGCTAATATTTAGTTAAAATTGGATACTCCTTCAAAAAAATCCCCGGAAATGAGTTTTTCTTCATTTCCGGAGATTTTCATGTTTATTCAACAATTTCTGCATGTGGTCTGCAAACAGCAGTCAACTGCCCATCCTCTACATGAATGACAATGGTGTCTCCTGTATCTACTTCATCTGCAAGTATCAGCTTAGCAGCCAGTGTTTCGACGTACTTCTGAATATATCTCTTTAGCGGTCTTGCTCCATATACCGGATCATAACCATTATCTATAATAAACTGTTCTGCCTCCTTGGAAAGCTCAATCGTAAGCTCCTTGTCAGCAAGACGCTTATTCAGATCTTCAATAATCAGTCTGATAATACCGCCAATGTTGCTCTTTGTTAATGGTTTGAACATGATGGTTTCATCCAGACGGTTCAGGAACTCAGGTCTGAAATGTGCTCTCAACTCATCCATCACCATATCCTGCGCTTCCTGCTTAATCTCGCCATTTTCTTCAATACCATCTAAAAGATACTGTGCCCCGATATTGGAGGTCATAATCAAAATGGTATTCTTAAAGTCCACAGTACGTCCCTGTGAATCCGTGATACGACCGTCATCCAATACCTGTAGTAATACGTTAAAGACATCAGGATGTGCTTTCTCTACCTCATCAAATAAGACAACGCTATAGGGCTTTCTTCGAACTGCTTCGGTAAGCTGTCCACCCTCATCATAACCAACATATCCTGGAGGCGCTCCGATTAATCTGGATACGGAGTACTTCTCCATATACTCGCTCATATCAATTCGAACCATATTGTTCTCATCATCAAAAAGCGCTGCTGCCAAAGTCTTTGCAAGCTCTGTCTTACCAACACCGGTAGGTCCAAGGAACAGGAAGGAGCCAATCGGCTTGCTTGGGTCCTTAATGCCTGCCTTAGAACGTATAATCGCCTCTGTTACCTTGGTAACACCTTCATCCTGACCAATCACACGCTTATGAAGCTCTTCGTCAAGATGTAAAGTTTTATTTCGCTCACTCTCATTCAGCTTTGCAACAGGAATTCCTGTCCACCTTGAGATAATCTTTGCGATTTCCTCTTCTGACACGCTTTCATGTACGAGACTCAAATCCTTATTTCTGACAGCCTCTTCTTCAATTTCAAGCTGTTTCCTCATAGCAGGAAGCTTACCATAGCTTAACTCTGCTGCCTTTTCCAGATTACCTTCTCTCTGTGCAATCTGAATCTGTGCATTGACTTCCTCAATCTCCTCACGCAGCTTGGAAAGTCTCTCAACAGAGGCCTTTTCATTCTCCCATTGCGCCTTACGGTTATTAAATTCTGCTTTCTCTTCTGCAAGTTCTTTCTGCAGGACTTCCAAACGTTCCTTACTTAATCTGTCTTCTTCTTTCTTCAGAGCAGCTTCCTCAATCTCCATCTGCATGATATGACGCTGCATCTCATCAAGTTCTGCCGGCATGGAATCCAGTTCTGTCTTAATCATGGCGCATGCCTCATCCACAAGGTCAATTGCCTTATCCGGCAAAAATCTGTCAGATATATAGCGGTTTGAAAGAGTTGCTGCACTTACCAGAGCATTATCCATGATTTTTACGCCATGGAATACCTCGTAACGTTCCTTTAAGCCTCGAAGAATACTGATCGTATCTTCAACAGTAGGCTCTGCTACCATAACAGGCTGGAAACGTCTTTCGAGTGCAGGATCCTTTTCAATATACTGTCTATACTCATCCAGTGTTGTTGCACCAATACAATGCAGTTCGCCTCTTGCAAGCATAGGCTTTAGCATGTTGCCTGCATCCAGTGCACCATCTGTTTTACCTGCGCCTACAATTGTATGAAGTTCATCAATAAACAGAATAATCTGCCCATCACTGTTCTTCACATCCTCCAGAACAGCCTTTAAACGTTCCTCAAATTCACCTCGATATTTTGCACCTGCAACAAGTGCTCCCATATCAAGTGCAAATACCTTCTTGTCCTTAAGTCCCTGCGGTACATCTCCTCTTACGATTCGCTGCGCCAATCCTTCTACTACTGCTGTTTTACCAACACCAGGCTCACCAATCAGAACAGGGTTGTTCTTCGTCTTTCTTGAAAGAATACGAATGATATTTCGAATCTCATTGTCTCTTCCGATGACTGGATCCAGCTTCTGGTTCCTTGCCTTTTCTACCAAATCCTGTCCGTATTTTTCCAAAGTGTCATACGTTGCTTCCGGATTGTCACTCGTGACTCTCTGATTACCACGTACCTCGGATAAGCTCTTTAAGAAACGTTCTCTCGTAATTCCGTATTCACGAAAGATTTCCTTTATCTCCTTATTAGGATTCTGTATCATGGACAGAAAGAGATGCTCAACGGAAACATATTCATCTCCCATTCTCTTTGCCTCATCCTCTGCTGATATAAGTACCTTATTCAGGTATTGTCCAACATAGGGCTGTCCACCTTGCACCTTGACACGTTTTTCAAGTGCTGTTTTGACACGATTAACAAAATGTTCACTGTTAATCTCCATCTTCTCTACTAATTTAAGTATCAGACTATCATCTATAGTAAGAAGTGCATAGAGAAGATGCTCCTGTTCAAGCTCCTGGTTTCCATATTCCATAGCAAGCTTTTCACATTCATTCACAGCCTCTATGGATTTCTGTGTAAACTTTTGAATATTCATAACCATTCCTCCCTCTACTGCCGATATAAAAATCAGCTTATATATGTGGTATATTGTTTTATCTGTTCTACATATACTATAACACTGTATTTTTATTTGTCAATTTAGTTTATGATTATATTATCAATTTTATTATTTATTTACAATTTTTCTATAGATTTCTAAAAATTTATGATAAAATAAGATTAAGTTACTTTCAAGAAAGGTATGATACTTATGATGGACCCAAACACTGCTTATTTTTTTAAGAAATTCTATCGAAATATCATCAAGTGGTGGTTTGTAATCTATAATCCCGATGCAAAGAAAATATGGCCTTCCAAGAAAGAGGAGGAAGAAGCCCGTAAAAAGGAAGAGGAAGAGCTTGCTGCTATCGAAGAAGCCAAAGCAAAGGAAGCTCCGCCACAGGAAGATGCACAGCAGCCCATTGAGGATGAGGCATATAATGAAACAACCGGTTCCTATTCCGGATTATATGGCAAAGGTCCCATGGATGATGATACGCAATCTATGCTGGATCAGATCATGAGTATTTCCAGCTCCCAGAACTCTATTGATGCAATTCTTCAAAACTCTTCTGAACAGACATCAAAAGGGGATAAAGAATCAACATCCGATGTAGTACTTCCACCGGAACAGGATGAAATTATCCGGGAAGCTAACGCCATCTATGAAAGACTTTTACGTGAGGCAAAGGAAGATGAAGAACGAAAGGCTGCTGAAATCGAAGCCGTAAAAAAAGCCATGGAAGCCCATACATAAAAGGCAGTCCCTTTAACAGGAGCTGCCTTACTTTTTCTATTCACAACGATTACGAAGTTCTTCCCATCTCTTATCAATTTCATCCTGAAATGCTACGATCATGTCTTCATTACCTTTTTTGAACAAATGCCTGAATCGTCTCTGAGGACGAAGGAACTCCTCGATTGGAAGCTTATTCTTAGGTGCATAGCTTAAAATCCATTTACCATCAACAACCTCGAACAAAGGCCAATAACAGGTCTCTACAGCCAGCTTGCATATGTTCATCAACTCTGACGGCTCATAGCCCCAGCCTCTTGGGCATGGAGACATTACATTTAAGAATGCCGGACCCGGTGTATAAATCGCCTTCTCCGCCTTTGTATAGATATCTTTAAAATTGCCAATATAGGTTGTCTGTCCCACATATGGAACATGATGCTCTGCAATAATAGCAGCAAGATCCTTTCTTACCTGTACCTTACCATTAGAAACCTTTCCGGCAGGTGTTGTTGTCGTATCTGCAAAATGAGGTGTTGCTGAGGAACGCTGTGTTCCCGTATTCATATAAGCACCATTATCATAGCAGACATACACTAAGTCATGACCACGCTCCATGGCTCCTGATAAGGACTGGAAGCCAATATCATAGGTTCCACCATCTCCACCGAAGGTAATGAACTTATAGTTATCCTTAATCTTGCCCTTCTTCTTTAATACATTATATGCGGTTTCCACACCAGACAGTGTAGCACCTGCATTTTCAAAGGCATTATGGATATAGCTGTCCTCGTAAGCGGTATAAGGATACATGAAGGAAGATACCTCCAAACAGCCTGTTGCATTACCAATAACCGCCTTATCTCCCTCATGCAGCGCTCTTAAAACAGTTCGAACTGCAATCGTACCACCACAGCCTGCACACATTCTGTGTCCCGGTGCAAGCCGCTCCGGTTTATTCATTACTTCTTTAAAATTATATGCTGTTTCCATTATCTTTCCCTCAATCCAATGTATTTGTACATGTCTTTCACAACATGAGTCTCTGCCATCTCTTCCAGATTCTTATATATCTCTTCGAAATCGTCTACTGTAATATCTCGTCCACCAAGGCCATAGAAATAATTAACTACCTCTGCCTGTGACTTAGCCTGGAACAATGCAGCTCTTACCTCTGCACCAAGAGGGCCGCTTGTTGCGGAAAACATTTCAGAACGATCCATAATTGCAATTGCCTTTACCTTTGATAGTGCCTTGGCAATCTCTTCCTCCGGGAACGGACGGAATACACGAATCTTAATCAAGCCAACCTTCTTGCCTGTCTCTTTACGTATCTTCTCAATGGCAGCTTTACAGGTTCCTGCTGCAGAACCAATAATAACAACTGCATATTCTGCATCATCCATTCTGTATTCCTCAAAGAAGCCATACTTTCTTCCTGTCATCTTCTCAAATTTCTCTGCGATTTCAAGGATTACTTTCTTGGCATTCAACATAGCTTCTCTTTGTGCACGCTTTGTTTCCATATAGTAATTGGAAACAGCATATGGTCCAACTGCCATGGGTTCTTTTGCATTCAAAAGATAATGCTCCGGTTCATATTCACCAACAAACTCTTTTGCAAGTTCATCCTCTACAAGAAGAATATTTTCAACACCATGGCTTGTGATAAATCCATCCTGACAAATCATAACAGGGAGCATGACATCTTTATGTTCTGCAATTGGGAATGCCTGTAAGAAGTTATCATATACCTCCTGATTAGACTCTGCATAAATCTGAATCCATCCGGTATCTCTGGCACCCATACTGTCGGAGTGGTCAGCGTTAATATTGATGGGTCCAGTCAATGCTCTGTTAACAAGTGCAAGTACAATAGGAAGTCTGTCGGAAGCTGCCACATAGAGTTCTTCCCACATCAGTGCCATACCACAGGAAGATGTTGCAGTTAATGCTCTTGCACCTGCTGCGGATGCGCCAATGGTCGCACTCATTGCACTATGTTCACTCTCTACATGAATGAATTCTGTATCGATTTCACCATTTGCAATATAGGTTGCCACATACTGTGGGATTTCTGTTGATGGTGTAATAGGGAATGCAGGCATAACATCAGGATTAATCTGTTTAATTGCGTATGCGACTGCCTCATTTCCTGATAAACGTTCTCTGATAGCCATTTTTATAACCAAACCTTTCTCTTACCTGCAATATTTGGACCGCAGGTACAAATTTGCTAATAACAAGCTCTCTTTAGAGCTTGTTATTTACCCTCCTTCATGGTAATTGCACCAAAAGGACAAACCTTTGCGCAGATTCCACAGCCCTTGCAGTGGTCTAAGTCAAATTCCTGTCTCTCACTATTTACAACAGGAATGGAACAGTCAGGACATACCGGTGCACAAAGAAGACACTGCTTGCACTTCTCCTTGTCAAAGATTGGGGTCTGCGTTCTCCACTCTCCTGTACAGAATTCTTTGGATGTAGCAGGCTCGTAAATCTTATTTCCTTCCGTTATATCCTGCCATGGACTTCTCTCGTTAATTCTATCTTGTATCATTTTACTATATGTACCTTTCTGTATAAATGTATAGGTATCAGCAGGCTTCTTCGAAAGCCAGCTCTAATGCCATCATATTTCCATCGATTACTTCCGGCTTCTTAGCAAACTTATGCTGGAAGGAAGCCCTCATTTCCTTTAAGAAATCTTTTCTTTCCATGACATGGGAAACTGCTACTGCTGCAGCAAGCATTGGGGAATTCGGATAGTTCTTGCCTAATGCACGAAGGGAAATCTGCTTTGCATTTACGGTATAAACCTCTCCCTTATATCCATGAAGAAGGCTTCTAAGCTCTTCCTTGGAGCGCTCGGAATTAATGATAACAGCACCATTTTCCTTCAGTCCCTTTGTTACATCGATAGTCTCTAAAAGACTTTCATCTACAACAACTACATAATCAGGCTCATAAATATTGGAATGTACCGTAATAGGCTGGTCACTAATACGGTTGTATGCTGTAATCGGTGCACCCATTCTCTCAGGACCGTACTCTGGGAAGCCCTGTACGTACTTTCCTGTCTTGAATGCTACATCTGCAAGAAGAAGGGCTGCTGTTTTTGCGCCCTGACCACCACGACCATGCCATCTGATTTCCACTGTTTTGTTCATGTTATTCACCATGTCCTTCCTAATATTATGAAATAAAAAAACTTCTGCCGCAAACGGCAGAAGTCTAATATCTTCACAAAAACCATCTACGACATACCAACATATGCGTCCTCTTTCACGGGAGGAAGCCGACAACGTCTACTCATCCGAGCATTTCGAACTTTTGCGTTGCAACTCAGGAGGGATATTCCCTATGCCCTTACTCGTACCGCTTCTCAGCTTCTCGCGGCTCTCTGTGACTTTCCAGATATAAGTACTGTCTCCATCATCGTCTTTCATACCACACATCATTTTTATAATGTGTTATTGATAACTTTATTCAATTAAACTTTATTATAGTAACGTGTCAGTGAGATGTCAAGAGGTTTTTTTATTAAAAGCGTTTTCATTAAAAGCGTTTAATTTTCTTCGTAGTATTCTTCTCGAATTCCACCTCACGCACTTTCAGTTTGAGTACTCTCTTATAAAGTGGTGCCGTCTTATTGTAGGCGTCAATCTGTTTTTGCAGTTCGCTCTGAATATCCTTGATTTTCTTCTTAGTGGCATATTCATAATCTGGGAAGATTTCTGCCTCAATGACGCCGTCTGCTTCACGGACAAGGACCTCCTGAACCAGACGATTCTCGCCAAGCTTATTCTCAATCTCCTCAGGAGAAACATTCTCTCCATTTGGGGTGATAATCAGATTCTTCTTACGTCCGGTCAGGAATACGAAACCATCCTCATCTACATATCCCAAGTCACCGGTCTTTAACCAACCGTCACACAGCGTTTCCTCTGTTTCCTTTGGCATCTTGTAGTATCCCTGCATAACACTTGAACCTTTTACCCATAGTTCTTCGTCAACTACCTTAGCTTCACAGTTTGGCATCAGCTTTCCAACAGAACCCGGCTTTGTATTAGAGCTTATATTGGTACTGATAACAGGTGAGCATTCTGTCATTCCATAGCCCTGCAGGATTTCGATTCCATACTTCCTGAACATATCTATATATGCCGGATTTAAGTAAGCTCCACCACTGACTATGGTACGGAACTGCTTTCCAAATACTTTTGCTTTTACAAGTGGTGCCGGTATCCATGCAGCCTCTTCAAGCTTTTTGGCAAGTGTTTCTATCATCAATGGCACCATCAGAATCATATTCGGTTCAAACAGCTTGATATTCTTTGCTACACGAAGAAGCGAGTCATTAATACAGATTACGGAACCGAGGGATAGAGCCTTTAAAATATCATTGCTTAGACAATATGCATGGTGAATCGGAAGCACCGACATAAGAACTGTTCCCTGCTCAAATCCCATATCAAGACAGGTTGCATTCTCTGCAAGATTTCTGTGTGTCAGCATAACGCCCTTGCTTTTTCCTGTCGTACCGGATGTAAACATGATGGTTGCAAGCTGGTCAGGCTGTGGCTGATAATCAAAGCCTGTGCTCTGTTCTTCAATCAACTTCCAAAGAGAAAGTACCTTTGTATCATCCTTACCATCACCCATGCAAATGATATTCTTTAATCCGCTGCATTTCTCTGCTGCCATGGCAGCTACTGCTTCTTTTGTCTCATCATATACAAACGTTGTCACATCTGCACGGTCAATCAGCTCACATAAATCCTCTGCCGGAAGGTTTGCATCAAGAGGTACTGCCACACTTCCGCTGTTTACAACACCGAAGTAAGTAACAATCCAGGAATAGGAGGTTGTTCCAAGAACAGCTATATGCTTTCCCTGTTCTCCAAGTCCTGCCAAAGCTGCTGAGAACGCCTCACTGTCCTTCCTCAACTGTGTATAGGACTTGCTTTCAACCTTTACTTCTTTCTTTCCGCCGTCCTCATTGCCCTTCACCTTGTAGCGAAAAGCGTCCTGTCCACCAAATTCCTGCTCGGCTGCCACCAGAATTTCACGTATGGTGCTTCTTAACTCGTTCATAATAACCCTCCCTCTTTGCTATCTTTACTGTAACTGTTCCAGATAATCGACTGCTTCCTGTACTGTGCGGATATCTGCTGCCTTCCCTGCATCGATTTCCACATCAAGTTCATCCTCAATTTCACCGAGCATGCTCATGAAATCAAAAGAAGTAAAACCTAAATCCTCCATAAAACGTGACTCCGGTTTAATATCCTCTTTCTTTACTTCCACATAATTTGTGATGATCTCTGCTAATTTTTCAAACATAATTACAATCCTCCCTTTCATGAATTACAAATATCACTGAATTTTATACATTTATGAAACCTGCAAATTGTCTCATTTCATCAGATTAGTTTAATAATATCCCCTATTTTAAGATTAGGTGTTTCTATACCCTTGAACATAATTCTGCAAATATAGTAATAAAAATACTCCAGCTGTTCCTTGCTGAAAGCTGCGAGCTGATGCTCAAAGCTAAAATCAAGTCCATTATCGTCCGGGCGATGCATAACCGTCAGATACATAGCATGTGTACACGCTCCGTTTGAGTACCATTTTGTCTTATACTTGATATCACCCAGCATATTCAGTCCTTTTTCCTTCAGAGTCATTGGCTGGTATGTTATGGACAAAGGTTCATATGTAGCACCTCTTGGAGTGGAATAATATTTGCTTCTGTATGTGAAATATTCCACCGGGTCAAAGTTAGTATAACGGAAAACCTCATTCTGTCCGTCCCGAATCTGATGAATTCCTTCCATGAAAGTTTGATCCTCAGATATAACCGTTCTAAATGGTAAAGAATGGATTCTTGTTCCACCCGACTTTTTCTCCAAAAGAGTAGCACGTCTTGCATAAGCCACATTGAAAGACACGTCATCATTTCCGTTCATTTTCTGGAAATAAGTACGGATTCCCATAATCAGCAGGCACTGTAAGGAAATATGATTCTCCTCACAGAATTTCATAAGACGTTGTGTCGGCTCTTCTTCCAGATGAAATACATCAATCGTAGAATCTACATTCGTTGATGCGGAAAAGGCTGCCCTGGTACCCGGTACCTTCTTTCTTGCTTCCTCGAGCTGTCTTGTTCCTTCCACTCCGTTAAAAACAGGTTCTGACTTTTCAATCAGCTTATGGAAATACTCTCTGTCACGCTGCTGTGCCTTGCTGCCTGCTTCATATGCCAGATCCTTTTCAAGCTGTTCCACATAAGAACGCATGTCAGCCGGATAAGGAACATTTTCAAACTTCGCATTACAGTATAATTCAATCACATCTCTTAAAAACTGGATCAGTGACTGCGCATCGATCAGCATATGGTCGCCCAGAAGATAAAGTCCCTGGTTTCCATCAGGAGTTTTAATCATGACTACACGGTTCATCGGGGAATCCTCACGTGGGAAAGGTACACGCGTCCACTGCGTCATAATCTGCTCTGCTTCCTCCATTGTCTTTTCCGTGAAGTCTACATATTCAATGTCACGTTCCTCTTTGTCTGCCACATACTGATACCACTGTTCCTCTTTTTTATCATATGTAAAGCGTACACGCATCGATTCACAACGTTCGTAAGCCTTGTAAACAGACTGCTTTAAAACTTCAAGGTCAAGCTCATAGGCAATGGTAAGGCTTGTTCCTATGTTCAATACCTCTTTCTTAGGGCAGTACTCACTATAGAAAATATGAAACTTCTGTGCCTTAGTTAATGGGTATGTCTTATGTCCGTTTTTTGTCTTCATTCTTTTTCCTCCCGCATTGGCCTATAATATTCCGTCAAAAAATTCCGTCAAAGCCTTTTCATACTTCTCGGTAGCCTTATAATAGCTCTCTGCATGTGCAGCGCCATCAATAATCAGCTTTTTCTTAGGTGATGCACAGTTCGCATAAATCTCATGACACATCTGACATGGTACAAATGTATCCTTAGAGCCGTGAATGAACAGAATCGGAACCTTTGCCTTTCTGACCTCACGTTTTGCATTACACTCGTCCATGCCATAGCCTGCAAGTCTCTTATTAACCACATTAGCTGCCGGTATAATAGGAAATGCCGGTAAGTGATACATAGATTTGAGCACATGGGTAAATACCTCTTTGGGTGAGGTAAAGCCACAATCAGAGACAATGCCCTTAACCTGAGGTGGGAGCTCTAAACCACTTGTCATAAGCACAGTCGCGCCTCCCATGGAGGTTCCGTGAAGGATAATCTCAACGTCCTTGCCGCATTTCTGAAACACCCATTTGATCCAGCCAAGGGCATCCTTTCTGTCAAGGCAGCCAAAGCCGATATACCTGCCTTCGCTGTCACCGTGTGCACGCGCATCAGGAAGCAGCATCGCAAATCCTCTTTTTAAATAGTAGTCAGAAAGTCCAACATAGTCAGAAAGTCCCATACTTGTGTAGCCATGAAAACATATAGCGACTTTCTTTTTGCCATCTGCCGGTTTATACTCCGGTAATGCAGGGAAATAAGATGCATGAAGCTTTAAATCATCAAAAGATGTCTGATACACATCTTCATGAGGTTGTGATAATAAATAAGCCTTTCTCTTCTGAATCAGTGTCCAGTACTGTGACCAGTCTGTACCTGCCATTTTCATGGTACGCTCCCTGTCCACATTATTCCTTACCATTGTCCTGTTATAAAAGTAAGCGGTCTCACCGACACCGGCTACTACAAGAGCCCCTGCACAGGCTGCAGCATTTAATAACTTTCCCATCTGCTATTCCTCCTCTTTTTTTGCTTTTGCGGACTTTTTCTTCTCTGCTTTTTCTACCTTCCTGGCTTCCTTACTTTCCTTCTTTGCCTGTTTCTTCTTCATTTCAATAATCTCATTCAGACGTAATGCCTTATCAATGTTTCCCTCTACACGAAGTTTCTGGGTTGTGAATGCCCAAACCGGATCCATTTCTCCATCTGCAATCTTAAGAAGCACATCCGGTGCACAGATAAATCTTGCATCTCTGTCATAATATTCATATGGCTCTACGTGAAGCACGCCTTCCTTCACCTCTACATAAAAGGAACCTCCTGCCTCCTCATCCTCGATATTAAACTGATATGCCAAATGCTCATGTATATCACTTACATCAGCTCCCATAAATTTGCCCTTAATCTCATAAAAAAGCTCTGCATATGTCATAATTTTTCCTCCATCTCCTACGCTCATAATTCATTCGACCCATGGTCGACTTTGTTTTTTATAAAAATATCATGTTTTTCGACCGCTAGTCAAGTACGCTTCTTCCAAATTTTTATAAAACAAGACTCTTATTTATAGTATTTTTTTACAATTGTTTTCCTGCATTTTCCATGCTATAATGAGTCACTTAGAACAACAAGGATTTACCGTTTTGATGAAATCGAGAGGTGACTGTCATATGCCTGATATGAAAAAATATGATTTGATTTTAGATGCACTCCAGCAGCTTTTGGAGGAAAAGAAAATACAAAATATATCGGTAAGTGAGATTGCCCAAAAGGCAGGAATTGGCAAAGGAAGTATTTATTATTATTTTCCTTCAAAGGATGCCATTCTGGATGCACTTATCCAGAGAAGCTATGAGACTCCACTGCAGACTGCCAGCAATCTGGCGGCACAGACTGATATTTCTCCTTTTACGCGTATGGCAATGCTGCTTCAGGCATGCAGGAACTCTTCCATCGCATTTTTAAAACAGAACAACAGCTCCTCCAGTGATGCCAGTGCACAGGATATTGCATATCTTCATCAGAAATATCTTAATCATGTCATCTCAAAGTTAAAGCCTGATTTGGCAGAAATCATTAAGCAGGGCGTCGAAAGCGGTGAAATCCACTTTGACTACCCTGCTGCTCTTGCAGAAATCGTATTGATTGTTATTGCCGTAAAGCTTGATAATTCCCTCCTTCCCTCTTCCATCGAAGAAACAGAGGACACCATGCGGGGACTTATCTCCCTCCTGGAAAAAGGAACAGAAGTCAAGCCGGGGACTCTTAGCTATCTGTCCTTTATTTCGCAGATGTAAAATAAGAGATTTAAAAAAAGACGCTGTCGCAACATTGTGACAGCGTCTTATATTAATAATTATTACACATCTACACTGTAGTTAGGAGCTTCCTTGGTAATATGAATGTCATGTGGATGACTTTCCTTTAAGGATGCAGCAGAAATCTTTACGAATCTTCCGTTCTGCTTCAACTCCTCGATTGTCTGAGTTCCACAATAACCCATACCGGAACGAAGACCACCCATCAACTGGAATACGGTATCTTCTACATTACCTTTATATGCAACTCGTCCTTCCACACCTTCCGGAACAAGCTTCTTGGCATCTGACTGGAAATAACGATCCTTACTTCCGTTCTCCATAGCTGCAATAGATCCCATTCCACGGTATACCTTATACTTTCTTCCCTGGAACAGTTCGAAGGTTCCCGGACTTTCCTCACAGCCTGCAAAGATACTACCCATCATACAAACATTTCCACCGGCAGCGATTGCTTTTGTCATATCACCGGAGAACTTGATACCGCCATCAGCGATAATTGGAATACCATATTCCTTAGCAACCTCATAGCAGTTCATAATTGCTGTAATCTGTGGAACACCAATACCGGCAACGACACGTGTTGTACAGATGGAACCGGGTCCGATACCAACCTTAACAGCATCTGCACCGGCTTCAATCAAAGCACGTGTTGCTTCACCTGTTGCAACATTACCTGCAATGACCTGAAGATCAGGATATTTCTCCTTGATCATTCTTAAACATCTTAATACATTCTCAGAATGACCATGAGCACTGTCAAGTACTACTACGTCAACCTTTGCATCAACCAGAGCAGCAACTCTTTCAAGGACATTCGCTGTAATACCTACGCCGGCACCACATAATAATCTTCCCTGCTCATCCTTTGCTGCTAAAGGATACTTAATCGTCTTCTCAATATCCTTAATGGTAATAAGTCCCTTTAAGTTATAATTATCATCAACGATTGGAAGCTTTTCCTTTCTTGCTGCTGCAAGGATCTTCTTAGCTTCTTCTAAGGTAATTCCTTCCTTCGCAGTGATAAGACCTTCTGAAGTCATGGACTCCTTAATCTTCTTGCTGTAATCAGTCTCAAACTTCAGATCACGGTTCGTAATAATACCAACCAGCTTTCTTCCCTCTGTAATAGGAACACCTGAAATTCTGAACTTAGCCATCAATGCATCTGCATCAGCTAATGTATGGTCTGGAGTCAGTGAAAAAGGATCTGTAATAACACCATTCTCAGAACGCTTTACCTTATCAACCTCTTCTGCCTGTGCCTCAATGGACATATTCTTGTGGATAATACCAATACCACCCTGTCTTGCCATGGCAATTGCCATTCTGTGCTCTGTAACAGTATCCATGCCTGCACTCATCATAGGAATGTTAAGCTTGATCTTCTTGGTTAACCAGGTTGTTAAATCTACCTGATTAGGAATAACCTGTGAATAGCTTGGCACTAAGAGTACATCATCAAATGTAATTCCTTCGCCGATAATCTGACCCATTTTTCTTCCTCCTGTAAAACATAAATATAAATAATTTGTGTATCACTTTATCCGGGATTATACTTAAAAGCTCCCGAATAGTAATTTAAAATTATACAAAAGTCTGACCTGGTTGTCAATCCATAAATACCTTTCTTGGCGCGATGCCCTTCACTGTTTTTGCAAAGTCCTCATCAAGGTTCATCAGATATTTCTGATTTCCCTCATAGAACATTGCATACAGCTTCTGCCCCGGCAAATCCTGACCTGCACTGTAATCAACAGTCTTAACACTTCTGTTTCTGTAAGAGTCTAACTCATGTGATTTCTCCGGTGCAAGAATTTCCATCTTTTCAACGTTAAGGGTTGCAACACGTTTTCTTCTGTTCTTAGCCATAATCTTGTCAATGCAGATTTCTTTATCCAGATACAGATATTCAAACTCAATATCAGTCCACTGGAAAATAAAATAGTCAAGTACTCCAAATGCAACCGTAAGGATGAAAACAATAATATTACCTGTAAGTAATACCAATAAGCCTAAAAAAATAGTGGGAATCACGCAGACAACTCGAAGAAGCTTATCCTTGAACCCCTTTTCCTTCGTAACTAATAGTTCTTTATAACTGTCGTTCATATTCTTTGCCCTTCCTATTTTCTTATGTAATAGTATATCTTAAAATATATCGTATTTCACTAAAGAAATCAACGCATTCTTCGTGCTTTAGAAAAAATTAATAGTCTCCTTCATTGACATCTGATGCCTCCCACATATATCATGATAAATAGCAAAATATCTATGGAGGTTACATATGGACGTTTATAATAAAAACCGCGATCAGAATAATTCTATTCATGACGAAATCAGAGAACAGAATGCCAAGCTGAAAGATGCCCCTCTGAAGGAGAAGCTTTCCTATTTTAAAGATTATTACCTGAAAACGACCATTATCATTATTATTGCGCTTATCTTTCTTGGAAACATTGCCTATACCATGATAACAGCGCCGGAAGATACCGGTTTTGCAGCCTTCTTCTTTAATGATACCGGAGATTCCTCCAGTACCGCCATGCTGGATGAATTCGTTTCCTACGCAGGTATTGATACCAAAGAGCATGAAGCTTATATTGATGCGACCATGAATTATAATCCGGAAGCTTCTGATTTCGATGCATACTCCGGTTTGGAAAAGAGCATGGCCGTTATCTCTACCGGTGAATTGGATGTTATCATTGGTGACTCAGAAGCATTTGACTATTTCTGTAAGTCTGAATGCTTTCCCGATATTACTACTGTCCTTCCTGATGATCTGATGGAGCAGTTCAAGGACAAGCTTTATTATTACACAAATGAAGAGACAGGCGAAACACTTCCACTTGGTATTTATGTAACGGATTCGCCGAAGCTGAATGAATATTATTACTATGTAGATAAAGAACCCATTCTTGGATTCCTTGTTAACTCCAACAGTATGGAAAATGCAATTACTTTCTTAAGATATTTGTATACGGAGTAACAAAGAGGATTCCACTTCGTTACAACAATTTCTTATACCGCAAATAAAAAAGAGCTTACGCTCTTTTTTATTTACTCATCTGTCACTTCCAGATTAACGGCTTCCATTGTTCAATCTGCTCCTCTGTCATGAAACCATTAGAAGTACCAACAAAACCTATTTTATAAGATGCAAAAAGCAATGCATTCTTGATTGCCTCCTTTGCATCTCCTGTTTTGGTATAATAGTGAAGGAATGCGGAAAACAGAGCATTACCTGCACCAACGGTATTCACGATTTCATTCGTTTTCACAGGATTGTATTCCAGAATACTGTTATCCTCTTTTGTATATAGGATTACTCCCTTGCTTCCAATTCCTATAATTACAATTTCCGAATCAAATTCCCTGCGACACATTTCTATACATTCATATGGATCTCCATCCAGTTCATCATCACTGATATATAAAATATCTGCATCTTTAAGAAAATCTCCCTTCTGTATTACCTTCTCCTTGCGCATACTCCTGACATTTACCGCCAGAGGCTTATGATATTTCCTGGCAAGTTCAATCACGGGACGACAGAAATTGCAGCTTGAGATAAGAACCATATCCTTATCCTGAATCTGCTTTTCAAAAAGATCATAGTCATATGGAACAGTACGAATATCTTTTACATCTTCAAAGATCTGTTTCTTTCCATTATGATACAGAATCACAGAAGACGGCATGGAATCAAGTCTTGGAAGGACATAATCCATTTTTATCCTGACACCGCTGGATACCAGCTGGTCATAAACCTTCTGAGTACTCATATCCTTTCCAACCATGCTCATAAAATCGACTTCATCTCCAAGCCAGGTAAGTGCCATGGCTTCATTATATCCGCATCCGCCAAGGTTTGTATCGATCATATCCGGGATACTCTGAAATTGAAAATATGGCACCGGAAGAGTATCTACTTTCACAATTGTTTCAATCTGGATAAAACCTGCAACCATAAAACGACTCATTTCTCTCTCTCCTTTTCTCCAAAAATAGAGGTTCAACTTTAGTATACTCCTTTTTGTCAGTTATTTCAATGTTTTATCTGAAAACTAAGCTCTTTACTTGTTGCACTTCAAAAAATATGCTAGACTGAACATATTCCATTCCTTCGGAGGTTATTAACATGAAAGAACAGCTTTATACGATTCCATTAAATGACGCATTTGCTGCAAATGATGAATGCCCATTCTGTTTTATAGAACGTAAATTGGAGCAGGATATCCTCGATTTCACTTTAGGTTCCGGCTCTTCCTATATGGAAAGTGATATCAGGGAACAGACTGATCAGACAGGCTTTTGCCGCTATCATTTCAAGAAAATGTTCCAATATGGCAATACACTCGGAAATGCATGGATTCTTAAGACTCACTACCAGCGCATGAACAAGGAGCTTTCCGATGAAATCAGGAAATTCAAGCCTGCAAAGATTTCCTTCTTAGACCGCTTAAAGAAGTCGAAGGAAATCAATAATACCATGACCGCATGGACCTATGCGAAACAGGACTCCTGCTACATCTGCAACCATTACCGCGAAACATATGAAAGATACCTGGATACCTTTTTCTTTATGTACAGGAAGGATGATGACTTCCGTAAGCGTTTTGCAGAGAGTAAAGGGTTCTGCCTCGTACACTTTGGTGATTTGTGTCAGGCAGCCGTAGAAAAGCTTCCTGAAAAACAACAGCAGGAATTCTTTCCTGTTTTATTCAGGCTCATGCAGGAAAATATGAAGCGTGTTGAAGAAGATGTAAGCTGGATGGTTGAGAAATTCGACTACCAGAATCATGATGCAGACTGGAAAAACTCAAAAGATGCGATTCAAAGAGGAATGCAAAAGCTAAAGGGCGGCTATCCTGCCGATCCTGCTTATCAGCAGCGTAAATAGAAAAACAGGGGATGTCCCCTGTTTTTCTATTTACCTATTCTCTTCAAGAAGCCACGGATTCTATCATTAAATCCTGTTCTTCCTTTGTTACATTACTCCCTGCTGTAACCATATCACGCAACAGTTCCAAATAATTCCTGATTTCCCTATAAACAGCCTCCGGCTCCACAGAGAATGCCTTATCTCTCACAATACCGTCGATTGTATATTGTGTCATCCTTTTAATCTTCTCACGTCTTGCCTTATCCACAACGCCCGGAATCTCTCCACTCTTGATTAATCCGGTCATTTTCTCCTGGAAAATTCTACGATCCTCAGCTGTCTGTTCCAAAATGTCCGTATCGGTTTCCGTAAGAGCCTGTTCAAGGAATAACGTCATATATGGATAACTCTTTCTGATTCGCATCTTAGCAAACTCTATCTGCTTCATGATTTCAAAATAATTCTTTTCATCCGCATCTACGACGGAAGATAATTCCAGTATCATATACTTTACGCTATAGCCATAGACAAAGGTATATAATCCCAGCTTGGAACCGAAATAATGAAACCATAATCCTTTGCTTACATCCACTGCCTTCACCATATCGTCTGTACTGGCATGCTTAAATCCATTCTTCGCAAAAACCTCTATCGCCCCATTAATCATGCGGTCCTGTTTCTCTCTGGATAAATCAAAGAACTTGTCATTCATTTATGTTTTCCTCCCTTGAGCAATTGACTTATCTGGTCGAATCTATATTAACATAATCTCGGGAAGGTTTCAATAAATTTATTCGATTCTGATGTAAATATAGCCTGCCGTTCCGTTAGAGCCGCAAAGTAAGAACTCTGTATCCTCGTATCCTGTATAAACAGGATTCCACATATCACCGGTAAACTTCGTCCAGTCAGCTCCGCTATCATCAACTACCTTGAAGCTGATTCGATAAGTTCCTTTCGCACTGTCCTGAATGTCCTTTATCAGGAAGAAGCTGCTTCTATCCTGTATCGACCAGCCCTTATTGCCGACTTCAACCCAGGTATTACCCACAAGCTCCTGTACACGTGCATAGCACTTTCCCTGATAATGACCATATTCTATTGTATAGCCATCCAAATCAATCTGGAAGGAACCACCCGCATGTAATACAACAGGATCCTCCAAAGAGCCGATACACTTATAGCTTGTACCATCCTTCTTAAAGGTAATGCATGCTCTTCCAATGTTATAAGTACTGCTGTAAACAGCCTTTGCAGTCTGCGGTGTATCTGTACTCCATGCCTTATTATACGATTCAAAGCCGGTTCCTGCTTCAAACAGGGAATCATCATACGGCCAGTATATGGTCTTCGTATTCTGATTAACTGCCATAAATGCCATCTCCAGCTGATATCTCTTATCAGGAAGGAACGACCTTGTTTCTTCAGCATTCAGCTTTTTCGCACTGCTTCCTTCCTTCGTTCTCCGGTAAGAAGACCATGGTCCATACAAGAGATTACCACTTGCATCCTCGCCAAGGATTTCTCTTACACGCATGAACCATCTTCCCATATTCCAATCTACAGTACTTGGGAAGTTTGCAGTTTCATGAGAGTCCGGAAATGCTGAAAAGTCCTGTCCACGCTTGATATTATCAAGGAAATCAATCTCATTATCATCAAACGGATCATCCGGATCAATAATCGTAGTCTTGTTTCCCTCCAGGATAGCGACAGCTATCATTTCGCCCTCAATATAGGCTTCTCCTGTCTGGTTTCTTACCACTCCGGAAGAATCCTTACCTGCGGGGTGAAGCGCTTTCGCCGTTACAATAAGCTCGGCGTTATCCGGGAAGTCCTGCTTCAAAATAAAGTTAATGCAAGGCTGCTCTTTATTCGTGCCCAAATCTACCAGCCTGAAATACTGATTTCCCGGATTGGTCGCAGCATGACTGTATACCAGCGTATATTTGCCTGTCTTCTCATAATATTCATATTTATCCCAAATTACAGTTCCTTCAATTCCGGGAAGACCTGTTATCTTTACTCCGTTCAGCCAGAATTCCCAACTGAATTCAACCGCATAAGGATTCGGCAGGTAATCTGCTTCCTGTTCCTCTGCTGTCTTCTTCATATTGGTTCCCTTCATTCTTGTAGCGAACTGGTAATCTGCTCCTCTTAGTAAAGGCTCTTTTACAGGATGTCCCTTGCCTGTAAGCTGTTTTAATTCCAGCCTCAGTTCATTTAAACGTCTGACAGATATGTATATCGTTCTGACATTACTGATATCCGTATCATCCTTAGCTCTAAGCTCTATCTTAATCTGACCGTTGGTATCGCCCTTTTCGTCCTTGCCAAGCTTAATTTTGAATTCGCCATCTGCAAAGCTCATTGTTGTACCCTTGCTTCCGAGTGCCAGTGCATCCGGTGTTGTCGTAATGCCGCACTCTGCGATTGGAAGTGATACACTATATGTTTCACCGGGCTCTAAGACTATGTTCTCCACACCACGCAGTGTCGGTCCTACAATTGTGGCAGAAGCCTTTACTTCCGTATTATATGCTGTACCGGACTTATTACCGCCATCAATAGCAGCATGCCTGGATACGCCCTCTACTGTCAGGGTAGCGCCAACCACAAGATTCTTCTTCAGCTTTAGAATCAGATAAGGTGTATCAATATCCTCTTCCTTCTCTACAACTTCAAAATATTCATTGAAATCGGCAGCTGTTCCATTAATAACAAAATTGCTGTCGTAGTTCCACTGTACGGCATATGGATTCTTATAGTCAGCATCCCATGCCACTCCCGGTTTCTTGGCAAGGTATGGCGTATATCTTGTTAACGCACTCGTGAACTTATATTTTGCTCCTGCCATACCCTCTTCACCTTCCAGCAGTGTCGAGGTCACGGTCAGCTCATCTACACGCCTGATCTGTATGCAAATGGTCGAGGTTGCTAATGGCGTTCCATCTCCATTTTTCTCTCTTGTCGAAACATTTATGTTAACCGCACTGTTTGTTTCTCCTGCTGTCTTCTCTAAAGAAACCTTAATGCTGTCCATCGTACAGGACACATGCACCTGTGCATCATCCGTCGATACCGCCTCGATTCCACTGCTTGAACCGATCACATTGACAGGAATCTCAAAGTCTGTCTGACCGGGTTCGAGTATCACCCTGCTTTCTGCAATAATCGCTGCCGTTCGTATGGCAGGAATTGCCTCAAGCGTCACGTCATCATTTCTGGCAGTCATATTATAGCTTAAAACATATTCCCTGCCATCTTCTTCGACGGTCATATCAAGTCTGACTGCTTTCGACTCGGCAAACTTTGATGTATCTGCATAAAAGCTCAGGATATTGTCCGCCAAAAGATCTGTTCCCGTAACATCTGCATCTGCAACAGAGGCAAGAGCCTCCCCGTACATCAGTCGGTTATCCCCATCTGCCAGCTCTACAACATACTTATTCGTACCATTGCTTAAAACAAGCCTGCCAAAACTGCCTGTTGCATTCGTACCGCCTGTAAAGCTTGCCTCAATAGCATCCTGTACAATATCTCCGATACGGTTTGCTGCAAACTGTGCCTCCTGCTGTACTGCTGTTTCCATAGAACCGTTCCGGTAGCTGCGTGAAGTTATGACAAGTACGCCGCCGATTGTAGCCGATATCAACGAAAAAATAGCAACCGCACAGATGATTTCCACCAGCGTCATTCCCCGATTGTCCCTTTTCTTCTCTCTTTTCTCCATAGTAATCCTCTCCTTACTGCTCTCCCTATGGGGTCGTTGTCAACTCCAGTTTTCCCGTTACCGGAGTGATCGTGATATATCTGATCTTGTCTCCCTTAGAAATCGTTATCAACGTACAAACCGTACTGTTATCAATGCCATTTACCCGTGTCGACCGCAAAGCCCCGCTTCCACGGTCGAATTTCAGCTCAACCGTATTCGTCCCTGTAATATTTACAGTGCTTCCATCTGACATCGTGCAGATGACTGCAACACCCTTTGCACCTACAACGTTCTCCCTCTCCTCAGTCGTAGTATTTCCGTCATTATCAAGAAGCCTTACAGAAACCTCCTTTGTCACAATTCTTTCTTCGGAATCCATGAATATCGTAATCGTCGTATCCTGTTTGCCCGTCGTAATGGTTCTTGTGTGCTGTATGGCGCTTAAAAGCTTCTGTGCGCATTCCTCCGCCGGTTTTCCGCTGATCATGGAAATCCCATAACCCATGACTCCGATAAAGGTTGACATAATCGCCACAACGATAATAATTTCCACCAAAGACATTCCTCTGTTATCCTTCACGCTTTCATGCCCCCTAATACTTCTTCCAGTTCATAAAAATAATATAGTCACTCAGTACCACTGCCTCTCGTTCCGGCAAGGTACCCGAAACACTTGTGGAACTGCTGTACTCCAAATCCAGATCCGGTACACAATAGGCTATGTCCGTGCAAATAAAAGAGGAATATCCATTTTCCGCATAACGGACTCTGACATTCTGAACTACGAATCTGCCGTTTGCCCTGTCACAGACAAGGGCAATATCTGCCTCGCCCAAACCTGCCTCCGGTGCGATGAAGTTCTTCTCATAAGCCGGAACCATCGCTTTCAATTCATCCAGCAAGGTCTGTCCTGCGCTTTCTCTGTCAGTTTTCCTCTTTCTCCATATTTCGTCCAGTTTATCCAGAAAAGCCCCATTAAAGGCTGCCTGTCTGGTATCGCCTTCTAAAGCGGCATACTGAACCATAACCTCCTGATAGGCATAATCGAAAGCCCTGGTCATATCTTTCCTGACCAGTTCTGCCTTTAGCTCATCCAGTGCTTCCTCTGCCTTATAAAAACTCTTCTTATTCTGATAATCCGTCTGCTTCATCTGGTAATTCATACCGGTAATATAGAGCATTGTGGTAGCCAGTACCGTAATAAAAGCAACCACGACTATGACAGTAAGCAGTGCAGAGCCGGCATTATTCAATTTCTGCTTTTTTACAAAACCAACTACCTTTTTCCTCACAATAAACTCCTTCTTCTACAGGCTTTTTCCTGTTCCTTCCCGTTTAATCCATATACTCATTCATGGTTCCCTCAAAGCTTGCAACCTCTGTACCATTGGTGAATACCTTCATTTCAATCTTATAGATAAGCACTTTATTCTTCTTAAAGGCACTTCCTGCATATTCCTCTACTGCCTGAAAGCTTGTGATATGGCTTGCTCCCGGTGTAGAACCGCCGCTTCCCCCAAGATTTGTCTTGAAGTTGTGATAGAGTATCACATTACTTGTTCCTATGCCGCTTACATTTGGTTTATAATTGTTCTCACTTGTCGTAAGTGACGCATTTGTCATATCGGCAGCCTTTTGTTTTATCATATAACAGTCAAGAGAAAGTCCTGCACTGTTCTTAACCAGAATATTATCCTTCATGTTATAGACAGGGTAGTAATATAACAGGATTCTCTGCAAAGGATGCACACCGCCATCTACCGGATTGGTGTAAATCGTATATTCTCCCGCAGCCGCTGCCGGTGCATAAGAGTCAAGCGGAATGGCTACCGTAAAATAATCAGCCACATCAGACGGATAATCAAAATACTGCTCGATGTAAGTAACCGTTTCCGTGGAAGCAGCCTCTGTAGTACCTGCTTCTCCCTCCGGAGATTCTTCCGTAGAAGCCGGTTCTTCTTTTTCATAATATTTATGATGCTTGATGTAATAGGTATATTCCATCTTTGCCGTCACGATATCATTCGTTCCATCGTTGGAAATGGTAAAGGTAAGGTCTCTTTGATATAAAGTAAGGCATGAAAGATCAACATCACTCAAGGTCATGACTCTGTCTCTCTCATCAAGCGTATCCAGCTCTGTCAGAAAATCTGCTATATGATTGGCAGAGAAATCATCCTGCGCCTTAATCACCGCCTGTGTATCCCAGCCTCTGTCGCCACGGAAAATGGCATCCCTCGTCGGCAGAATATTATCAATCTCCATAACCTCTACTTCGCCTTGTCTGACTGCCTTGATCTCCACATCACAACTAGTCTTTCCATCATCAGACTTCATGCCATTTACCTTGAAGTTCAGTTCACCTGCACTCAAATCAGACGGATATTCAAATCCGTCTGCATCAGTTACTCCAAGGTCTGCCTTTGCGGAAGCATCGCCTGACGCCGCATTTGCAAAAAGAACCTTAAGCTTTTCCAAATCATACCCCTTAAAGGTCTCCATCAGGCTTTCTGCCGACAGTGTCACACTTTGTCTTGTTCTTGCCTTCGCATTATAATACATAGAGGTCGTCATAGAATGAAGTACCGGTATTGCTACCAGCGATAGTATCGTAATGGCTATGATAACCTCCACTAAGGACATTCCTGAATTATTCAGTTGTTTCTTCGAAAAATACCTTTTTATCGTTTGAAGCATTCCTCTTTATCACCTGCCTGAACGGAACAAATCATTCGTACCACTTATGTATTCAGCCATATCCGGTGCCACATATTCCTTGCCGGTACCTGTTGCACTATAAAAATACAGGCTGATGTTCCCCTCGAGTGTCCCTCTTTCTTCGTTCTTGCAATACACGATATTATCAATACCAATCCTATTAGGAGAAGCATAGATCTGTGCAATACACTCCTTAAGATCGTCATAAGTAGTTTCATTTACATAGGTTGCATGCTTTTGTGTGAAGATAATATCATTGTCTATCCCTTCCATACCGGAAGCCGTACTCAAATCCTGCGTCACTGTATAAACGCCTTCTTTTTCCTCCATATTGATGCTCTTATAGACAATATCATTTTCATTCTGCACCTGCACCGCAAGCATCAGAATATCTTCTTCCCTGGCATCCGCAGGATATTCCTCGAGAATATCATTCACAGCACGCTTCATTTCTTCTGTAGCTGATTTATAGTCATCCATATTGATATAGTATTCCTCCAATACGGTAAGCTCCGTCTTAAGCTCTCTATTGGATTGCTCCAGGGCAGTTGTTTTCTCAGTATAATCAAGATACACGAATACATATACCACAACAAATACCAACAGCCCTGCCAACGTCACACCTATCAGGGTCTGCCTATTAAAGTAACCCTTTAGAGAAGCAATGTCGATTGATTTTTTCTCCTTTACATCCAGAGCACTTCTCTTTTTGTTTCTATTATTCATTCCATCCATACTCTTACATATCCTTCCTGTTTTCCAGATATCGTGCTACTCAACTGCTGCATCAGTCGCAGTAGTTTCCTGAGCAGCTTCCTGGGCTGCCGTTGCTGCATCAGGAGCAACCGGCTCTGCTATGTTGTATTCACAGGTAATGGTAAAATAAATCCTGGTATCTGTTGTATTGATATCAACATCATTACCGGACTGTGGTGTTTCCTCCGTAATACTCTCTACGGTAACACTCCTTAAGCTTGCAAAATCACGAAGCTTATTAATTACACCTGCTGCCGTTTCCTTATCATCTACACGCATCGTCATGACACATGTTGAATCGTCAGAACTGAACTCTGTCATTTCCACATCCTTTGGAAGCTGCTTCTCCAGTTCATCAAGGAAATCAAGAATAGTATCATTACTATGCTCTGTTAAGAGATGCCCGTATTCCACATGCATATATAGCTGCTGCATACTCTCATACTGGTCATGTATCACCTTGGCAGGTGCATACTCTTCGGCTTTCTGTTGTAGTGCTTTCTCTTCCATCAAAGCTGCATTGTATGGAATCAATGCAAGGGAAAGAATTGCCAGAGTCAGTACCACAAAGAATACAATCATCAACAGACATGCTGATACATAATTTGTTTCATGGCGTTCCTTCTCCTTCTCATTGGCAAAGCCGACGCTGGATATTCCGGAACCGATTACTGCAGCAAACAGATGGATTGGAGCCTCTTCTGCCTTCTTTTGTATCGTCACACCTCTGACATGTTCAAATACACTGCATGGAAGCTGTATCTGTTCTGCAATGGTATCGATTGTCTTCTGTTTTCTTGAGCCTTCACCCATGATATAAATATGTTCGATTTTATTGTTCTCATCATGGGATACATAGAAGTCAGCGACACGCATCATAGTGCCTACTAAGGCTTCCAGTGTCTCTTCAAAATCATCCTCTGTTTCTGTTCCTCTTGTTGAAGCATGATTGATATTTCTCTGCAGGACGAACTTACCATTTTGCAGGATGGTGATAATGGAATTCTCCTCCTCCATCTTTACTACCATAATGGCTCCTGCTCCGGCACTGTGCCTGGAAGCCTGTACGACACTGTTTCCTGCATAATCAATATCAACAATTCGAAGTCCAAGCTCTGTCGCAAGCTTGTCATATCCTGCAAGAAGTGAATTCTCCACAGCTATGACAAGTACCTTGTGCTTGCCTGCATTTTCTCCTTCCTTCAGGGTATCGATTAACAAATGGGAAATCTTATATTCATCCAGTTCGATTGGAAAATACTCGGTAATGTTAGCTTGAATGATGGCACTGATCTGATGTGGCTTTACACCCGGAAGCATAATCTCACGGCTGATGATTTTTCCTGAAAAGACAGTAAAAAGAACACGCTTTGTTCTGATTTTCTTCTCCTGCAAAGCGTTCCTGATTGTCTCCTTAAGTGCTTCCAGCTTCAGCGGATTAAGGTAGCCATCCTTTACTGCATCTTCGGGTGTCCTGACCTCAATACACTGGTAAACCTTTGGTTTCTTAACCTGATAATCCATCTCGGCAATCTTTATGACAGATACACCGATTTCCATACATAGCACCTTTGCCATTTTCGCTTCCTCCATCCATAAAATGTAACTAAGCATTCATCCCAACCCGGTTTTCTCTTACTGAACTAAGCTCGGATGAATCCTGAGTGTGAGTCGTATCTCTTTCATGGTTTCCCGGTTATGTGACATCTTTCAACACTACAGCATGGAAAGATACCACTTGATGAGTTCCCTGCCCCACATTGCACACAGAAAGATTCCTATGGAAAGGTATGGACCTAAAGCCAGAACGTGTTCTGCCTTTGTCACGCGCATACGGATCACATGACAGACGGAACCTATGATACAGCCAAGCAGAAAGGCAAGGATATTGCATTGCCAGCCAAGAAGGAGCCCGCTTGCTGCCATGAGCTTAATATCGCCGCCACCGATTCCCCTACCGCGTGTTAACAGGTAGATTACATACAGAAACAGACTGACAGCAAAAAAACCGATCACATATTCTGCCCAGTTTGATAAATCTGTCAGGATACGTACCAGTCCTAATCCCGCTATGAATACATTAATCCCAAAGGGGATTTCATAGGTTCGAAAATCAATCACACTTAATACAATCAGTGCACTTGCAAGCAGACAATAGAGCAGACACTCTATGCTTACACCAAAGCGCGCAAAAACCAGCAGGTACAAAACACCGTTCAGTGCCTCAATTATGGGGTACTGAACGGATATTTTTGCCTTGCACTTCCGACACCTGCCCCCAAGCATGAGCCAGCTAAAGAGTGGTATTAAGTCATACCACTTTAGCTGGTAGCCACATTGCATACAATGGGACCTGGTTGTCACTATATTTTCTTTTTTCGGTAATCGGTAGATGCATACATTCAAGAAGCTGCCGAT
>JALEWA010000051.1 GCA_022788085.1 Lachnospiraceae bacterium | reverse complement strand
ACCAGTTCGTATAGAGATTATTACTGTGTGATCTCCACTGTAACGTAGGTTTCTTGGTTGGATCGTCATCCGGATAATAATTTCTTGGTATATGTATCGGCAAACCTTTGGCAAGGTCACGCATGTATTCCTTGTCAAGGGTAAATCTGTCATATTCCGGATGTCCGTTTACAAATATCTTCTTGCCATTTTCCGCATAGGCTAAGAAAACGCCTGCTTCTTCGGATTCTGCAAGCACAGTAATTGCTTCGCACTTGTGAATATCTTCTGCCGGAGTTTCTGTGTGTCTGCTGTGCGGTGCAAGAAAATAATCGTCAAAGCCACGTACTAATGGCACCTTTCTGTTCTGCACCTTATGAGAATACAAACCAAACAGCTTCTCCGGAAGCTGACGCTTTTGGATTCCATAGTAATGATAAAAGGCTGCCTGTGCTCCCCAGCAGATATGAAGCGTAGATGTTACATGCTCTTCTGCCCAATCCATAATCGTGCAGACCTCATCCCAATAATCAACCTCTTCAAAGGTAATGTCTTCGACCGGTGCGCCTGTAATAATCATGCCATCAAAACGCTTATCCTTAATATTATCAAAAGTAGTGTAAAAACGGTTCAAATGGTTTGCCGATGTATTCTGTGACACATGACTTGTTACCATAAGAAAAGTCACATCAACCTGCAATGGCGTATTGGATAACGCTCTTAAAAGCTGTAGCTCTGTATCCTGTTTTATTGGCATCAGATTCAGAATACACACCTGCAAAGGACGAATATCCTGATGCATCGCTCTGTTTTCATCCATAACAAATATATTTTCGAATTCCAATATTTCTTTTGCCGGTAAATCACTTTGTACTTTAATAGGCATAACAAAATCCTCCCTATATCTCCATTCCAAGATATTGTGTCATAAATTCCTCTTCCGTTACAACAGGTATCTGTAATTCCTTAGCCTTCTTATTCTTGGAAGAGTTTGACGTAATATCATTATTAATCAGGCAGTCCGTCTTAGAGGTAACGCTTCCCGTTACCTTTCCACCCTTCTTCTCAATCAGTTCCTTTAGCTCATTTCTGCTGCCAAAGTGTTCAAGACTTCCGGTTACTACAAACACCTTGCCCTCCAGTGTCTGACCTGCTTCATCCATTTCTTCCTGTTCTATTTCCAGTTCTGACAAAAGATGTTCAAATCGTAAACAGTTATCACTATCTGTAAAGTAATCTACAAATGCTTTTGCAATTACTTCACCAATTCCATCAATCTGACTCAGCTCTTCTACATCAGCATGACGCATGGCTTCCAGATCATATTGGAAATGTCTGCAAATCACCTTGGCATTTGCAAGTCCGATATTCGCAATACCAAGACTGAAGATAAGCTTCGGAAGTGTTACCTTTCTTGCCTGCTCGATACTGTTTATCAACTTTTGATATGACTTCTCGCCAAAACCATCCATTTCAACAATTTCATCACGATGGCGGTCAAGATGGAACATATCCTGATATTCATGAATAAAACCTTTTGCCAGGAACTTCTCCAGTGTTGCTTCTGACATACCGTCAATATTCATAGCATCCCTGCTGACAAACAAAGCAAAAGACTTAAGCTTCTTAGCATCACAATCAGGATTTGTACAATATAAGGACTGTACATCATTTATAGCGCTTATCTTTGTCTCCCCACCACAGACAGGGCACTTGGACGGAATCTCAATATTATCGCTTCCTGTAAGGTTTTCTGCAATCTGTGGAATAATCATATTTGCCTTATAAACAGTAATCTTATCACCGATGCCAAGCTTCAGTCCACGAAGAATGCTGATATTATGGACAGAAGCTCTGCTAACCGTCGTACCTTCCAATTCTACCGGCTCGAAAATGGCAACAGGATTGATTAAGCCTGTTCTACTAGGACTCCATTCAATTTCCTTAAGTGTTGTTTCACGGATTTCATCCGCCCATTTAAAAGCAATTGCATCTCTTGGAAACTTTGCTGTTCTTCCTAAGGAACGACCATACTCGATATCATCATATATAAGCACAAGACCATCAGAAGGGATATTATAGGTTTCGATTCTCTTCTCATAATCTGCTATCGTTTCTATGATATTAGAAGCATCCACCCTCGCATAATCTACCACATCAAAGCCCTGCTGCTTTAAGAACCGGAATTGCTTTTCTCTTGAGTTCTCAAATTCCACACCATCAGCCTTTACCAGGGAAAATGCATAGAACCTGACATTCCTGGATGCTGTAATCTCATTATTAAGCTGTCTTACCGAACCGGAACATAGATTTCGCGGATTCTTGTATTTTGCATCCACATCCTCAATCTGATTGTTGATCTCTTCAAAATCAGAATAAGTAATAACCGCTTCTCCACGAAGAATCAGTTCTCCCTGATACTGGATGCGAAGCGGGATATTCTTGAATACCTTAGCGTTGTTGGTAATGACCTCACCAACTTCACCATTTCCTCTCGTTACCGCTTTCTGTAAGGAGCCATCCCGATAAGTCAGAACGATGGTCAGACCATCAAGCTTCCAGCTAAGAAGACCTTCTTTATCCTTAAGCCATGCCTTTAACTCCTCTCGATCCTTTGTCTTGCCAAGAGACAGCATAGGACTTTCATGTGCTTCCTTAGGCAGTTCATCAACAGCTTCATATCCTACACTAATTGTCGGACTTCCAGTCAGGATCATTCCTGTTTCCTGTTCCAGTTCCACCAGTTCATCATAGAGCTTGTCATATTCGTAATTGCTCATGATTTCCCTGTCTTCTGCATAATAAGCCTTAGAAGCCTCACGAAGCTGTTCAACGAGTTCCTTCATTCTTGCAATTGCTTCTTTATTATCCATATAATTATTAACCCCTGTTTCCTTATATTCCTAATACAACTCCTGAAATAATTCCGGCAACGACACCCAATGCATACAGAACACCTGCAATTGCGATATTTTCCTTTACATGATGGTTTACCTTAAATAAAACGAGAAGTCCCACACCGGCATTTACAAACAATCCTGTCATCATAATTCCTACATCAATAATTCCCTCAACATACAGATTCGTAATCAATACCGATGCGGAACAATTTGGTATCAGACCAATCAATCCGGAAAGCAAATGACCTATGACCGGATGATTCCATATCGTATCGCCAAAGGAAATATGATTCTGCTCTGCATATTCAAAGAAAAGATTGATGAAAACAGATACCACAAGGATCAAAAGAAAAATATTAATGGTATGCTTAATTGCCGAACCTAAGATTCCCTGCTCACACTCACAATGCTCCTGTTCACAGAAATCATGAATATGATTTGCCTCTATCTTAGGTCTTCTTTTATATAAACTATCTACCAGATAACCACAGGCAATACCTGCGATACATTTTACAGCCAGTATCTTTGCAATCATGGTGGGTTGCATAGCTGTTGAAATCAGAATCGGAAGCATCTCGTCAGATGTAGCCATAAAAATGGCAATCAGAGTTCCCAACGTGATACTGTGCGCTGCATAAAAGCTTGCCGCTGCACCGGAAAAACCACACTGTGGAATAACTCCGATAAGTCCTCCGGCTAATGGTCCAAGCTTTCCGGAAAAACGTATCACATTCAAGGATTTGTCCTTTGCCTTATGTTCCAGCCACTCCATTAAAATATATGTAACTAATAAAATCGGAATAAGGATAATACTATCCTCAAATGCGTGTTCTATTGCATGTAACATTTTTCTGTCTCCTTCACCATTACTGTTTCATTCCGCACAGTTGGTATAACCGGGATAATTCTTCACCTTGAACCTCCCTGTATTCTCCACTTTTTAAACCTGCCAATTCTATATTCATGACCCTGTCACGTTTCAATGAAGTGACCTTGAATCCAAATTCCTGACACATTCGTCGTATTTGCCTGTTCAGTCCCTGTGTTAAAATAATCCGAAAAGTATATTTTCCTTTTCTTTCCAGCTTACAAGGACGTGTTGTCTGCTCTAATTCCTTTAAATATACTCCCTGTGACATTTTCTCAAGGAACTCATCTGTTATTTCCCTGTTCACCTTGACAGTGTACTCTTTTTCGTGTCTATTGGCTCCCCTCATCATACGTTGTATCAGTTCGCCATCATTTGTCATAATAATCAAACCTTCCGAATCCTTATCCAGTCTTCCGGCATAGGTCAGACGAACAGGGAAATTTAGCGCCTGAATAATTGTTTTGTCAGCATGAGCATCCTTTTCTGTGCAAGTCACACCAATTGGTTTATAGTACGCCAATACTATTTTCTGCTGTTTCGGCTTTACCAGCTTTCCGACAACCTCCACAACGTCCTGTTCACTCACCTGCATGCCGCTTACTGCTGTTTTCTGATTCACCCTTACTTTTCCCTGTTCGATATATTTATCCGCTTCCCTGCGGGAACATACCCCGCATTCAGCCAGATATTTGTTGATTCTTACCATGTATCTGTCATGCCTTTCCATGAACAGCTACAGATATTTCTTAAGCCGTTCAATACATTTCTCTTCAAAATCCATTAGCTCCCGTGCAACCTCCATGGATTCTCCTGTCGAGTCCTTATGATGATTCATGGATTTCCACATGCTTGTGATTCCACGATTACTTCCCTGTATCATAAGCTCAGCAATTTTACTGGTACTGCAGTTCATTAAGGTATTCATATGAATTCCTCCCTTAAGCATCATATCTTCCATAGCACTTCCTCGATATCCTTCTGCTTCATTTTGCAGCAAACGTTCACCAGCCTTGTGATAAATACCTGAATACACCAGGTTTTCTTTTGCAAGCTCATATTTCATCTTATCATCATAAACCATCTCAGAAATGGTTTCAATTGCTTTTACTGCCATTCCTGCATTCTTCTGCACTTCCTTTAGGATTTCCTGATCATCCTTCTTCATATAGCTACCTCCTACGCTTCGAGATAGCTATATTATCTCCAATTACATCGCCCTTATTCTTTCGTTACGATTTCCTTTGCGATTTCTGCTGCAAAAATATGTGGTCCTTCTTCCACGATATCTTCCCCTTCATGATCGAAAGTCTCAACTACCGGAGTTATTCCTTCTTCATCCGCAGAAACATTTGTATCTACCATCTCAAGTGCTTCTGTATTTACTGTTATTGGTTCCTCTGCCTTCTTCACACCTTCAAAAGGATATACAATTCCCCAGGCATTACGCAAATCATCCATAATATGCATGATTCGTAATGTTTCTACATGCGGCATTTCCCAACATTCGATTTCGCCTCTTTCCAGTGCATTCAAACAGGCCATAACCTCATACTCATAGCCTGATATCTGCTTTGGTGCCTTAGCTGTCTTAATAACCTTACGATTCCTGTCGTATACAGTAACAGACTCAAAATTATTAATATTCTCTATCTCCATATATCCACTTGTTCCATAGATAATTCCTCTACGGTCACTCATTCCCAGCATAGTGCTGTTCAATACTGCCATTTTCCCATCACGGAACGTTATGGTAATACTGTTGGAAGCATCTACTCCTGTTGGTGTCATAGAACAGGATGATGTAATCCTTGCCACATCTGTGCCAAACATCATGGATGCAAAATTGATTGTATAAACACCCAAATCAAGCAATGCTCCTCCTGCCAAATCAGGTTGCATCAATCTTGGTACATTTACAAGATAATAACCAAGATTACAAGTCAACATAGAAGGCATTCCTATGATTCCGGAGCTTAATATACTTCTGATTGTGGAAAGCATTGGCATATATCTTGTCCACATTGCCTCTGCAACAAAGACACCTTTTTCTTTTGCCAAATCAAGAATCTCTTTTGCCTGCTTTTCATTTGCCGTAAAAGCTTTCTCACACAATACGGCTCTTCCGTTTTCAATGCAAAGCTTCATATTCTGATAATGTTCTGAATGTGGTGTTGCTATGTATATCAGATCAATCTTGGAGTCCATTGCCATCTCTTCATAGGAGCCATATGCTTTCTTAATTCCATACCGTTTTGCAAAGCTCTGTGCCCGGTTTAAATCTCTGGATGCAACTGCATAGCACTTAACATTCTTCATCTTTTTGATTGTCTGTGCCATAGTTCCTGCTATATTTCCGGTTCCCATTATTGCGATTCTCTTTTGTTTGAACATATGCTTATCATCCTTTCCCCATTATCTACGCTCATAACAGCAAAGCCCATGCAGTCATGACAGACCACATGGGTTTTCTATTATCTATATCCGATTACTCAAAAAATTCAGCCTTAACAAATCCTATCTGTCCTTTAAACTCAATTTTCAACCAATCACCCTGGTTTTCTAATAGCTTATAAGAGGAACCTCCCTTTGCTACACCGATTGTATCCGCTGTCTGACCAGCTGCATTTCTGACATTTACATTTGTTTTTGCAGTCACTGTTCCTGTCGTCTTTGTCGTTGTCTCAGCAGAAGTATCTGCTACAGGAGTATTTTCTGTGGAAGCATCTGCCTGTTCGGTTACTTCATTCGTAGCAATTACTTCCAGATAATCACTCTTTATAAAAGCTTCTTTATTTTCATAAATTACTTTACTCCAGCCATTAATCCTGCTTTCAACTCTTGTAAGAACCGTTCCTTCTTCTACACGACCAATCTTATCAGCTTCTTCACTATCTGAAGATCTTACATTCACCGTATCAGTGGTTTTGACCTGCTCGTTTACAATCTGCGTCTGTGGCTGTTCTGCTGCCACTTCTTCTGTATTCGCTTCTGTCTCAGAAGTTGTTTCCGTCTGTTCCTGCGTAGCTGATTCGCTGACCTCTATTTGGGCAAGTTCTTCTCCTACAGCAGTCTTTATCTTACTTGACAACTCTGTCATTAATGTGTTCAATTCTTCATCAGATGCAACTGCTTCCTTATACTCAACATCTATCTTATTAAACAAATCAACAACATCATCCTGGCTTGTATATATTTTTAATGCGGCATTGATATTTTCTTCCATATCGCCGTCAATCTTTAGTGTTCCATCCTCTGCCGCGTATACATAATAGGTCATGAGCCCAGGCATAAGCGTTTCTGCATCATTCAGCTTTGCATCATATGTTACATAGAGGAAATATGTGTTTTCTTCTAATCCCTTTTTGGTATAACAAGTGATATTCTTGTAACTTTCTATATATTCACTCGTTTTCTCCAATTGAATCAGTTTAATATCATCTATATAATCTATAACTGACTTAACTGTTTCCATATCCCCATCAGCAAGTGCTTTATATAGCTTCTCAGCCATTGCATTTACCTCAGGATATGCATCTTTTTCCAAAGGCTCCGATACTGTTGAAGAAGCATTCTCTGTTGACACCTCTGTCATATATGCTGCCTCAGCTCCCTGCTTATCATTTTTTGTTTTGACCAGGGAAACAATAGTCGCAATAACAATTACTGCTGCCAAAATAGGAAGAACCACCTTTACGCCTGCAATTGCTACAGTCTTTTTACCCTCCGGTGATGCATTCTTAACTCTCTGAATTACGGCATTCAGCTTATCTACAACCTTTTTCACTGCTGTTTCTTCTTTCTTATCAGTATCTTTTATTACTTTTTTCTCTTCAGCCTTATTTATTGTTTCTTCCGTTTTCTTCTCTTCGTTCTTTACAGTCTGCTTGATTTCCTGCTGCTTTATCTCTTGTTTTACATTTTGCCTGTTGTTCTTTTTCTTCTTATCCATTTCATACTCCATTCCTACTTGGCTAATGCCTTCCGCACAAATAAGAATGCACCCGACAGGAATCGAACCTGCATTAAAGGCGTCGGAGGCCTACGTTCTATCCATTAGACTACGGGTGCATGTGACTATATATTAC
>JALEWA010000074.1 GCA_022788085.1 Lachnospiraceae bacterium | reverse complement strand
GATACACTTATGATGTTTCTGATGATAAACATTACACTCATATTCAGCCTGAATCATCTTGATAAGCACCGGATGGAAATGCTTCAAAAACATCCAAAATCAGTAAAAATAAGTGTATACCACCTGTATATCACTTGTGTACCACGTGTATATAACGACCTCAAAATAACGTAAATTATCTTCTATTCATGAATATTCTGACAATTCGCATGTCTTTCAATACATAAAGAAAAGTCCCATAAACACTGGGTTTACAGGACTTCTCCATATAATCTTTATCTTAGAAATTCTTAATTAGCAAACACCCTGTGCTAACATAGCATTTACAACCTTCTCGAAGCCTGCGATATTAGCGCCTGCTACGTAATTGCCTTCCATGCCATATCTCTTAGCTGCGTCATCGATATTGTGGTAGATGTTAATCATGATATTCTGTAACTTAGCATCAACCTCTTCGAAGCTCCAGCTTAAACGCTCGCTGTTCTGAGACATCTCTAATGCAGATGTAGCAACACCGCCTGCGTTTGCAGCCTTACCACCAACGAACCATACACCGTTAGCCTGTAAGTACTCTGTAGCATCAATTGTTGTAGGCATGTTTGCACCTTCACATACACACTTACAGCCGTTAGCTACTAACTGCTTAGCATCATCGATAAGAAGCTCATTCTGTGTAGCGCAAGGAAGTGCGATATCACACTTAATCTGCCATACACCACGACCTTCATGATACTCAGCGCTCTTTCTTGCTGCTGCGTACTCTGTAAGTCTTGCTCTCTTAACTTCCTTAACTTCCTTAAGAAGCTCTACATCGATTCCTTCCGGATCATAAATCCAGCCTGTAGAATCAGAACATGTAACAACCTTAGCGCCCATCTGCTGAGCCTTCTGGATAGCATAGATAGCAACGTTACCTGCACCGGAAACAACGATTGTCTTTCCTTCCATAGATTCGCCATGGCACTTCATTAACTCCTGTGTAAGGTAAAGAAGACCATATCCTGTAGCTTCTGTACGAGCTAAAGAACCACCGTATGTAAGACCTTTTCCTGTAAGAACGCCTTCGAACATACCTCTGATTCTCTTATACTGACCGAACATGAAACCGATCTCTCTTGCGCCTGTTCCGATATCACCGGCAGGAACGTCAACATCAGCACCGATATACTTAGAAAGCTCTGTCATGAAGCTCTGACAAAATGCCATGATTTCTCTGTCTGACTTACCCTTAGGATCGAAGTCAGAACCACCCTTACCACCACCGATAGGAAGGCTTGTAAGAGAGTTCTTGAAAATCTGCTCAAAACCTAAGAACTTGATAATACCTAAGTTAACGGAAGGATGTAAACGAAGTCCTCCCTTGTAAGGTCCAATGGCATTGTTGAACTGTACTCTGAAACCTCTGTTTACCTGTACCTGTCCATTATCATCTACCCATGGAACACGGAACATGATCTGACGATCCGGCTCTGTGATTCTCTCTAAGATAGCATTCTTTCTGTACAGCTCCTCGTTTGCCTCTACAACAGGTCTTAATGAATTAAGAACCTCTGTTACAGCCTGGATAAATTCAGGCTCGCTTGCGTTCTTTTTCTTAACAAGCTCTAATACCTCATCAACGTAAGACATTTTGATAATCCTCCTTAAAAATAAGTCATACATATTACCATACGCTATTGCGTACTTGGTTTTTACTCATTTGTACTAACACTTTACAGTGCTAAACTTTTTACCAAGACATATTATAATGTAAAAAATTTTTATGTACAATCAAAAATATGTTATAGCGAACATTTTGGTACATTTAGCTAAATCTTATTGTAACATTTAGCCAAATATTGGAACGTTATGTCGACTTTAATCGTATTTTATAACGCATTTTTCTTAAAAAATCAATTTCGGAAGATAACCTGTATCTGGGTTCCTACTCCAGGTTCACTGACAAGCTCCAATGCAGCATCGTGTACTACCGCAATGTGTTTTACAATGGCAAGACCTAATCCTGTTCCTCCTGTTTCCTTAGATCGTGACTTATCTACCCGGTAAAATCGTTCAAAGATTCTCTCCTGATGTTCCGGTGGAATTCCTATTCCTGTATCCTTGACTGCAAGTACAACACCACGTTTTCCCCGATACACATTTACCTCTACCACTCCATCCGGTCTGTTATAACGTATTGCATTATCACACAGGTTGTATACCAGCTCCTCCATCATCTGCTTATTGGCATACACCATCTGACTATTTCCGTTCAAAATCATTTTGACATTATGATTCTTTGCACTCAGACTTAACATCTGAACACAATTCTCCACAATTCCATAAATATCAATCTCTTCAAATTCCGGTTTTTCCGTTACGGCATCAAGCTCTGAAAGTCTGATGATATCATTAATCAGTGTTAACAGCCTGTCTGCATTTTGGTGAATTGCTTTTGCAAAGCCCGTAACATGTTCAGAGTCAACCAGATTATTCTCCATAAGTTCAGCATAACCTGAAATGGAGGTCAACGGTGTCTTAAGCTCATGTGATACATTTGCCGTAAACTCCTGACGCATAGTTGCACTTTTTAGGATGTCTTCATGCTGTTTTTGTATCATCGCTACAAAAGGGCGTAGTTCTTCATAAACCTCTACATCCTCCAGATGATCCATATGCCCTGCTACATTTTCTACCGGTGCAATTAATCGATTGGTAATAAATTTCGCTAGCATAGCGCACAAAGCCAAAAGTAATATGACGATTCCTAATACAATGGGAATCAGGCGTATCAGAACCCCCCAGGCATTGCTTGCCTGCTTGGAAACCCTCACAATGGAACTGTCCTCCATTTTGACAGCAAAGTAGAAAAGACTCTCTGATAACGTGTCAGAAGTACGGATTGCAGCTCCTTCTCCATATTCCAATGCCTCACGGATTTCTTTTCTGTCTGCATGATTGTCCATTTTCGCTTCATCTGCATAGTTATCATATAGCACGCTGCCATCTTCATGCACTACCGTAATACGCAATTCATCATGAATGGAATCAAAGTTCTCCCATGATATCTTTTCATTCGCGTTAATATCACGCAGTAAAAATGCATAGGAACGTATTTCATCCATTACTTGCTCCTTAATCATATCGTAGGAAACCCATAGCGACAGAAACAAGGTAGATAAAATTGCAATTGCCGCAATCAACATAAAGTATAAATTGATCTTTTTTTTCATAAAAATGAATACTCCTTATTCCATCAAATAGCCAACATTTCGAATTGTTTTTATTTTGTTTCCCGCCTCGCCAAGCTTCTGACGCAGAGTCTTGATATGCATATCAACAGTTCTTGTTTCTCCACTATAATCCGTCCCCCAGATTCGGTTCATAATACTTTCTCTTGTTAATACAATACCCGCATTCTCAAGAAACATCTTTAACAGCTCATACTCCTTAAAGGTAAGTTCACATACCTTTTCATTCACATATACTGCATGCTTTTCATCATCCATCTGCAGTTCTCCAAGCTCCAAAAGTTTCTTTTCTTCCTGTTTTCCACTTCTTCGCAGCAATGCCTTTACTCTGGCAATAAGCTCCATGACACCAAACGGTTTGGTCAGATAATCATCTGCTCCCATATCCAACCCTTTAACCTTATCAATCTCCGTCGTTCTTGCTGTTACCATAATAATTGGAATATGGCATACCTTAGGCATCTCTCTAAGCTTTTGTACAATCTGCAGACCATCTTCATCCGGAAGCATTACGTCCAAAACAGCAAGTGATGGTATTTTTTCCTCTACTGCCTTATAGAAATCCTTCGCATTCGAAAATCCCTTCACTTCATAATTACTATTCTTGAGCGCAAAGGTCTCAATCTCTAAAATATCATTATCATCCTCTACCACATAAATCAGTGCCATATTTTTCTCCTTTATATCATGTATATCATGCAAAAAAGACAGTGGCAAAACCACTGTCCCTTTTTATCACTACGGTAAATCATACTTTTTAAGATAATTGTGGAATCTTAAATCAAATTCGCTACCCTCCTGCTTTGGAAGTGTATCCACATACTCATGCGCATGTGTTTCTTCTTCCTTAAGCTGCATTACGCTGATAGCAATATTGGAACAATGGTCTGCAATTCTCTCATAGTTGTTTGTAATATCAGATAATACAAATCCCATCTCCACAGTACATTTACCTTTACGAAGCCGTTTCGTATGACGTTTCTTCATTTCCTTCTGAAGAACATCAATTGCTTCCTCAAATGGCTCTATCTGCCTTGCTGCTGAAACATCCTCATGTTCAAAAATATCAACCGACATTCCTACAATATCACGAATAGCCTGCGTAAATACCTGCAATTCCTCTAATGCCTTGCTGGAGAAAGATTGTTCCTTCTTATTCATCTCCCTTGCAGCATCCACAAGATTGATTGCATGGTCAGATATTCTTTCAAAATCACCAATACTATGAAGTAACATCGTCAGCTTCTTAGAGTCCTTTGCACTCAGATTCCTGCTTGAAAGCTTTACCAGATAACTGCTAATCTCATCATCATACTGATCTACCAGATTCTCCTTGCGTTCTACTTCCTTAGCAATCTCTTTATCATAAGTAAAGAATAAGTTCATTGCTTCTTCTAAAGATTCCTGCGTAATTTCTGCCATCTTTATGACATAAGAGTATGCCTGCTCTAAGGCAAAGGAAGGTGTACTCAGGAAACGCTCGTCCATTCTGACAAAAGCCGCCTGCTCTTCTTTCTGTCGTTCCTCCTCTGCATCCTTCTTGATAATCATCAAAGAAAGCTTTTCCAATACATTAGCAAATGGAAGTAATACAAGGGTCGCAGCTACATTAAAGCAGGTATGGATTACCGCAATTCCCATCTTATTTGCTGCGTAACCCAGGAATTCAAAATGTACAAATGCATTGATACTGTAAAATACAATCATAAAAATGGCTGTACCAATCAGGTTAAACAGTAAATGCACAACTGCTGCACGTTTTGCATTTTTCGTTGCCCCAACACCGGACATCATCGCAGTAATACAGGTTCCAATATTCTGTCCCATGATAATGGGGAGTGCGGCTGCATAAGTCACGCTTCCGGTTCCACATAATACCTGTAAAATACCAACGGAGGCAGAAGAAGATTGAATAATCGCTGTTAATATTGCTCCTACAATCATTCCAAGAATCGGATTCTTGAACATGACAAACAGATTCGTAAATTCGGGAACATCCTTCAATGGCTCTACGGCAGTAGACATTGCATCCATACCATACATAAGAACAGCGAAGCCTACAAATATCATACCGATATCCTTTTTCTTCTCATTCTTAAGAAACATAATGAAGATGATACCAATCATAGCAAGAATTGGTGAAAATGACATCGGCTTCAGCATCTGGATAAAGAAATTATCACCTTGAATACCCGTCAGACTCAAAATCCATGAAGTAATCGTTGTACCAATATTGGCACCCATAATGATACCAATTGCCTGTGACAGCTTCATAATACCTGAATTAACAAAACCAACTACCATTACTGTTGTCGCTGATGAAGACTGAATGACCGCTGTAACACCTGCTCCTAACAATACTGCTTTTAGACGGCTGCTTGTCAGATTCTCAAGCACCTTCTCAAGCCTTCCGCCTGATACCTTTTCAAGCCCTTCGCTTAAAATATGCATTCCAAACAAAAACAGCGCCAATCCACCTATCATGGACAACAAATCAAAAAAATTCATATAGGTCTCCTTTGATTGTCTTATTCTTTCTTAATCGCATTCAACCTAATTATACGATATAATATCTCTTTTGTGTAAAAAATATTACCTTTTTTATGTAAAATCTATGTAAAAAGCATTTGCTCGGCAGCAAACGCTACAAGAATTTGCCTTGCAAATTCTTGATTAACTAACACAACGCTTCTGCATAAAGCGGATATTATCATAATATCAGGTTACAGCACCTTAGACAAAAACTCCTGCAGTCTCAGGCTCTTAGGTGCTCCAAAAATTTCCTGTGGTGTTCCTTCCTCTGTAATGATACCCTCATTAATGAACATGACTCGATTAGCAACTTCTCTTGCAAAGCCCATCTCATGTGTAACTACCACCATAGTCATGCCATCCTGTGCCAGCTCTTTCATAAGCTGCAATACCTCACCTACCATCTCAGGATCAAGCGCTGAGGTAGGCTCATCAAACAAGATAATGTCAGGATTCATGGCAAGAGAACGGATAATTGCAATTCGCTGTTTCTGCCCTCCGGAGAGCTGCGACGGATAGGCATCCGCCTTATCTGCAAGGCCGATTCTTGCAAGCAGTTCTTCTGCCTTCTTTGCTGCTTCCTCCTGTGTCATAAGTTTTAATTTTACCGGTGCAAGCATAATGTTCTGACGGATAGTCATATTAGGAAATAAATTAAACTGCTGAAATACCATACCAATCTTTTCACGCACATGATTGATATCTACTTTCTTGTCCGTCAATTCTGTTCCTTCAAATAGGATCTGCCCCTTTGTTGGGATTTCCAAAAGATTCAGTGACCGTAAAAAGGTGGATTTACCACATCCGGAAGGTCCGATTACAGCAATCACATCACCTTTCTTAACGGTAGTGCTGATACCTTTTAACACTTCCTGCTTTTCATAAGTTTTATGGAGATTTTTCACTTCCAGAATGATATTATCGTTCATTATTTCTTAACTTCCTTTCCAGCCTGCTCACCCCAAAGCTTAATAACATTACTAAGATAAGATAAATCATGGCAACAGCGATTAACGGCAGAAATGCTTCGTAGGTGTTACTTCTGATGATATCTCCACCCTTTGTTAAATCCATAAGCCCAATATAACCACTGATAGATGTTTCCTTTAACAAGCTGATAAATTCATTCAATAATGCCGGTAAAATATTTTTTACTGCCTGTGGAATGATGATACACTGCATGGTCTGACGGTAATTAAGTCCCAGACTTCGTCCTGCCTCAAACTGTCCGATTTCAACAGACATAATACCGGAACGGACAATTTCTGCCACATATGCGGCTGAGTTCAGACCAAAGGCAATTGCAGCAACTGCAATCTTATTTGTTACTGACGCAAGAATGACATAATAAATAATCAAAAGCTGAATCATGACCGGCGTTCCACGCATAATGGTCAGATATACCTTGCAAACGGCATTTAGTATTGTCAATCCTCCATTTCTGTCATGGCTTGTTCTTACAACAGCAATCAGGAACCCCAAAACGATACCTATCATTACGGCAAAGACAGTAATAATCAAAGTATTTCCCAGGCCCTTTAGAATATACTGGTAGCGGTTATCCTTTACAAAATTATCATATAATTTCTCCGTAAAGCTTACAGTAGCAGAACTGCTGCCATCACGTACAATAATAACCTGTTTGGAGGTTGTATAGGTATCAGAAAAGCTGGCGCTTTTCTTACGCTCCTCTGTTACAGTAAAACCGGCAGCTCCCACATTAACCTTACCTGAGGTTACTGCTGCAATAATAGAATCAAAAGCCATATCCTCAATCTGTAATTTCATGCCCAATTCATCACTAATGGCACGCATAATATCTATATCAATACCTGTGATCGTATTATTCTGATGATACTCATATGGTGGAAATTCTGCATTTGTCCCTACAATCAGGGTACCATTACTTCGATCCACATCCTTGGACAGATACGGATAATTTCCAACCTCTTCCTCCGAACCGATATAGTTCTTTACAATTGTCTCAACCGTACCAGCTTCTTTCAACTTTTCCAATGCTGTATTAATCTGCTCAAGAAGCTTTGTGTTTTCCTTTGCAACAAGAAAAGCATATTCTTCAAAGGTAAATTCTTCTTCAATAATACGAATATTACTGTTCTGTTTTACATATTGGATTGCAGGTTGTTCATCAACAACAACGCAGTCAATCTTGCCAAGCTTCAATGCCTGAATCGCATCTGCGCCCTTATTATAACGTTCTATCTTCGTTCCTGCTTCATCACCTTCATAATCTGATACATAAATATCACCAGTTGTGCCAAGCTGTACGCCAATCCTGGCTCCTTCTAAGTCATCTGCACATGTAATCTGCTTTGTCTGTGCATTTTCCTTTTTGGCACATCCTGCCATTCCTGTCATGCATACACACAACAATACTACGGCAAAGAAACCATGTATCCATTTTTTCATTGTCTTCATCCCATACCTCTCTATTCTGCATATTTATACAAATGGAGTATAACATAAAAAGAGGCTACGGCAAAGCAATAAAAAAAGCAGTATACCCATGTATATCTGCTACCCTGTCTTTCAGAATTTCCTTATGCCTGAAATCTCTGCATGATTCTTTTTATCTGTCCTAATTCTTTGTTTGCTGTTGCGGATTCTTCATCCGCAACAGCCTCTATCGGCTTTGATAAGTCAAGACTGAATATTGCCATAACTGACTTTGCATTAACCACATACTTACCGGATATCAGATTTACTTCTGTATCAAACGGCGAAATGGCATTTACAAAATCCCTTACCTTATCAAAAGAGTTTAATGACAACATCATGACAAATTTCTCCTTCCTACAACACCTTACTTCCGTTTGCCATCAGCTTGAACTTTGCTCCAAGTATCTCTGCAGCACCACGGCACATAATCATTCGGTTCAGAAAAATATCAAAATATTCATACATGGAGCAAATACTTTCATCAATCTGCAGATTAAGCGATATTACCTTCTTTTCCAGATTAATCTTAAGCTTTGTATCCGTAACTGCATAATTCACCCTGTCATGAATATCAAAAGCGGCTCTGTCAGCCACAAGTGTCACATGTGCCTCTGAATGATCCGTATATCCTAATACACCAAGATCGGCATTTCCTTTTCTGATATAGGCAAGCACCTCTTTATTTTGTCTGATTTCCTGATATTTCATTTTCTTCCTTTCCAAATCTATGCTTTTGTCGCAAAGAATTCCTGCGAGTTCAAAGGAGTATCACCTGTCTCCAAACGCACATAACTTCCATCACTTTGTAATTCTCTTGCCTGCACATTGTCAGCAAGCATGGTAATAAACATTTCCTGAATCTGCATTCTTAAATCTTCATCCAGAATCGGAACTGCCACCTCCACACGGCGAAGTGTATTCCTTGTCATGAAATCAGCGGAAGAGATATACATTTTCGCTCTTTCACCTTTGCCAAAGATATAGATTCTGGAATGCTCCAGATAACGGCCAACGATGCTGATGACACGAATATTCCCGGTTTCTCCCTTGATTCCCGGAACAAGACAGCATATTCCTCTGATGACCATATCAATCTTTACACCGGCTTTGGAAGCCTCTATCAGCTTATCAATAATCCTCTTATCCGTAAGTGAATTAATCTTAATTCCAATATATGCTTCCTCCTGCTTCTTAGCATGTGCAATCTCTTCATCGATCATGTCAAGAATCCTGTTCTGAAGACATTTCGGTGCGACAAGAAGCTCACTCACATCTTCCACGGCTTCTCCCATAGCCAAAGCCTGAAATACAGTAGCAGCATCATGTCCTATCTTCTGATTAGCTGTCATCAGAGACAAATCCGTATAGATTCTTGCTGTCTTTTCATTATAATTACCGGTTCCAATCTGGGTAATATACTCTGTCTTTCCCTGTGCTCTTCTTGTGATCAGACAGAGCTTGGAGTGTACCTTATGACCATCCAGTCCATAAATCACCTGACAGCCTGCTTCCTCAAGTCTTCTTGACCATTCGATATTATTCTCTTCATCAAAGCGTGCCTTTAGTTCCACAAGCACAAGAACATCCTTTCCATTTTCTGCTGCCTCAATGAGTGCTTCTACTATCTTACTTTGCCTTGCTACACGATACAAGGTCATTTTAATCGATATGACATCCTCATCGTTTGCTGCTTCATGAAGCATTCTCAAAAATGGCTTCATACTCTCATAAGGATAGGATAACAGCTTATCCTTCCTGCAAATCTGCTCCAGAATGGATTCATTCATGTTAAAATGCTGTGATTTCTGTGGAATATACTTTTTATAGAAAAGCTCCTGTTTCATACGAAGAATATCCTGTATCTGATAGACAAAGGACAAATCAAGAGGCGTATTATTCCGGAATACATACTCCGTTCCTACTTCCAGATAATCGCACAGAATACCAACAATATCCCCGTCAAGCTCTCTTGACAGCTCCAATCTGACAGGTGCAAGACGCTTTCTCTTTTTAATAAGCTCCACCATAAATTCCCGATAATCTATATCCTCATCGTATATAGCATCTGCATCAATATCACCATTTCTTGTAATACGCAGCAGGGATTTTGCCTTGACATGATATCCCTTAAATACCTTAGGTATGAAGTGAAGAATCAGTTCCTCAGAAAGCATATAAGTGCCATGTCCTGATGCTACCTCGATCAGCCTTGGAAATACATTGGAACTACAGGGGATAATGCCAAGCTTTTCCTTACCATTTTTCCCTTCTAAAACAACGACCGCATAGATATCCTTATTTTTAAGAAATGGAAATGGCTGTCTCTTTCCTACTACAGTTGGAGATATCAGAGGTGCAATCTCACTGTCAAAGTAATTCTCCAAATATTCGCCTTCCTTCTTCCCTATTTTTCGAAAATCAACGAGACGAAATCCCTCTTCCTCCAGCTTTTCCATTAAGTTTTCATATACTGTATCTTTCCTGCGGTTCAAAGCCTTTACCGTCTGCAGAATTGCCCCAATCTGTTCCCCTGAAGTCATATTGGTCATATTGGTCTTATTTTCCCTGATATCCTGTGACAACATCAGTTGATCAATTAAGGAAGCCCTGTTGTGAAACCTTGAATGCCTCAAGTCGTGCTGCATCGAGCATTTTCTGATTCTTAAACAATACTACCGCAAAGTAATCCAATACCTGTACCAAGGCTTCCTTCATATACTTTGTGTCCTTATGAAAGTCCGAACTGCCCACTTCATAATCCTCATGCAGCTTCTTCAGATTCTCTTCCAAATCCTCAACCGACATACTGCTCATGTGTTCCGTCAAAAAAGCCTTTTCATATCCGCCTTCCAAAAAATCGCTGAATTTCTTCTCATATACAATATGAGCCATCAGCTTTCCGGAAAACGCCTTATTGTGCGGCAAAGTGAAAAAATCCTCTACATAATGAAGCAGATATCCAAGATATAAACAGGAAATGCGATTCAGTCCTCCGAAGCTTTCCAGCCATTTCATTCCTCTGATGGTTTTATGAAACGCCGCTTCCCAGGTATGACCTGATAAATAAGTATGATACAGCAAATCCGGCAAAATACTGCCAAATAATAACCAGCGCTTATATGTCTGCATGTTCTGTGGTAATAATTTCTCCGTTATCCATAAATGTCCCTGCTTGTTCATAAGTTTCCCCCTCATGTACATTTCCTATGCTTTTCCGGTTACTGATTTAACAATACCAAGCCAAGGTAAAACCTACTATCAAAGCAAGACAAAAAATATGTAAAAGCTATGTAAACCTTGTTACATTTTGAAGAAACCTGATCACACTTCGTACAAAGGAACTCTTTTTCCCCTTTATTGCCGAAAGCAGGGGAAGCTTCTTTCCATCAACATCTATTTTTTTGGTTGATGCAGTATGACATTGTCATCCCGAAAACGTTTTATAGAACCATTTACAGCATATACGACACAACCATCCGCAAATGCCTGTACATCATTCCTCTTTTCTTCGCAAAAATAATCAGATATCCGTTGTATACAAAGCTCTGATGCTCCATAAAATTACGTTTTTCAATCACGGCAGAATCATCAAGCGCCAAAGTCAGTTCCATCGGAACTGCCTCTTCCCAGTTCCGATCAAAACAGCGTCCCAGATTAAATGCCTGAGAAGCTGCAAGCTCCCTCTCCTCTGTATATGGATACTTTATCTTTGACAAAAGATAAATTCCCGGCTCACCCTCCATAACAAAAAAGTGAAAGCAATACGACCTGTCATCATAGCTAATCCGGCTGCTCCATTTTGCAAGCAGCTTTCCATCTGCTGTATAGAACTCCGGCATTCCTGTTTTCACATTACAACATAGCTTAAAGCCTTTTTCATCCTCTAACAAAGTCTCCGGGATGAAATTACTGTTTTCTTCACGACACTGTTCTGCATCTGTTTTCACTTTAAAATGCAGCTTGTACTTCCTTTTGATATTCTCAAATCGACAAAGCAGATAAATCCCTCTTACACTTCCATCCTCCCATGTATAGGTAGCTACGGCAAGATAATTCACCAAATGTTTTCCCTTCACTTTCAGGCTTCTGATATCAGTACAAAAGCCTCTTCTTCCTTCTGTATCATGACTTCGGAAAGTTCAAGCGCCCTTTGTTCCCTTGTCATATTAAGTACCGGAGATGCCAGACCAAAATGTGTCGTAGATAATAAGCGAACCCTGTCCTCAAAGGAAGGGGTCTTCTGATTCTCATAGAGCTTTGCATACATTCTTGTTCTCTCAAGCCTTGTCCAGATCAATCGGTTAAAGGGCTTCTCTGATCAGCCCTTCGAGGCCACCAAAGCAAGGCAGCCTTTTCATACGTTCCGGTACCGGAAAAGGCTCCCACAAAAAGCTATCCGCATCCATATTCACAAAAAGGAAGACATCATTTCGGATGTCTCCCTTTTCCTGTTTTTCATGCAAATCCATTACAAAATGTCGTAGCCCACCTGCATCCATCACATCTGCATGAGAATAAGTTGGAAGGATAGTAACGCTCCCACTCTTGTAAGAGTATGTGAGAGGATTAAAAGCCTGTTCCAACGTAAGCTGTGGAATAATGGTACGAAAGGCATCAAAAGAAACGCAGCTATAATATAAACAAACTGCCTTAATTCCTGCCTTTTGGTATAGACGTGCCTGGGATGGTGTGAACATCATTTCCTGAGGCCGTATAATCCTCTCACACGCTCCAAAGATATCCTTGAGACCGCTTCCCTGGTCATTTTCTACCGCCCACTGTACAGATGCCATAAATTCATCTTCCGTCATGGCACTCAATGCACCATTATTATAACCCATCAGGATATTCTCATCACCATACAGCTTCACACGCATACGCACCTCTTCTATAATATCCTGTGCATACTGGGGTAAAATCTGCTCTAAAGAATATGCACTTTCAAAATCCCATGTTCCCTTTACGGGAATTCCTTCCGTATTGCAAAGATTCAATGTATGGATAATATGACGTATTGTCCTGATATCTCCACCAAATCCAAGCTCATCGCAGGTATCCCCCCGATAAGAATGATAACAGTTTACATGAAATCCAAAACCTACATATACCGAATAGTTCATCTTTATCCTCCAGTTTCAAGGTTATTTATGACTATTCTAGCATTTTACGATTTTTCCTGTTACCACACTTTTACAAAGTTAGCGTAAAATCTTTGTAAAGCTTTCTTAATCATCAGCATCAAAATTTTCCAATACACTCTGTTTCTTTTCCGGCTTAGAATCGCCATGTTTAACCATCAGCATGGTACCAAATGCCATCGTACTGAATACAGCAGCATAAGGGAATAAGGTTCTATAAGAAACATGTTCTAATAAAAAACCTGAAAGTATCGGTGTAATAACCTGTGCAGCCATAGAAAACGTATAGTAATAGCCTGTGTATTTTCCAATATCACCAGCCGCACTGATTTCCACTACCATGGGAAAAGAATTCACGTTAATGGCAGCCCATGCAAAACCAATGATTCCAAAGAACAGATTCATGGACACATGGTAAGAAGAGAAGAATCCTGCACACACATAACAGATGATCAGTAATGCGATACCAATTAAAATCGTCTTCTTTCTGCCAATCTTGCTTGATATGATACCAATCGGAATATAACTGATAATCGCAGCAACCGTTGCTACCATCAGACAATTTGCATAACCACCATTCTCAAGTCTCCAGACATGTATGGCATATCTGGAAAAAGCGGTTGTTACTGCGTTGTACGCAGTAAACCAAAGTGAAACAGACAGCAGCATAAAAATCAGACTCTTTTTTACCTCCTTAGGAAGAGCTCCTGCATTCTTTGGATTTTCCGCTCTTGATTCGTCCTCTTTTTCCATGCTTTCACGCAATTTATTTTCCTTAATCGTCAGAAAAAGAAGTACTACTGATGCAACCATCAGAATCCCAACGGATAAAAATAGCGGAAAATAATCCGGTCTGTCTCCACTTCCTACAAGACATTTGATCATAATCAGCGAATATACACCACCAACTGCCCCCACAAGGTTAATGACTGAATTTCCCTTACTTCTAAGCGGTTTGGGTGTCAAATCCGGCATCAATGCAACTGCCGGTGAACGGTAAAGTCCTAATGAAATCAGCAGAAAGAACAACGTTCCCACAAAAAGCCAAATATTCTGTTTCTGGTCTGCATAGCACAAAAGCATGAGAAAGATGACAGCACATGTGGTTCCGGTCAGAATAAATGGCATTCTCTTTCCGATTGGAGTTTCTATTCTGTCCGATAAGGAGCCAAATGCCGGAAGTAAGAATAATGCCAGAACATTATCCAGTGCCATGAGCATACCGGTTAATGTTTCTCCCAAACTAAAGGTATTTTTTAAAATAAGCGGTACAATATTATCATACATCTGCCAAAAGGCACTGATTGATAAAAATGCCATTCCAATCAGTATCGTGCGTTTATAATTCAATTTCATGCCCTTAATGCCTCCCTTATCTTTCGAGTTTACCCTCTTTCATAACCGGAAGCAAATATTTTTCTATATTTTTTAAAGAAAATTCGCAAATACCGATACAACGATTACCGTCAACAGACCTGCTACAGCAATGGAAAGGCTGCTCATGGCACCTTCTACCTCTCCCATTTCTATCGCTTTCGATGTTCCCATCGCATGAGAAGCAGAACCAATTCCGACTCCCTTTGCAATCGGTTCTTCAATGCGAAACAACTTGCACACTCCTTCTGCGATCATATTCCCAAACACACCTGTAATTACAATGACAGCAACGGTTATGGTAACAATGCCGCCTAATTCCTCTGAAATTCCCATGCCAATTGCTGTTGTAATAGACTTTGGTAACAATGTTACATACTCTTCATGACTCAATCCAAAAAGCAGTGATAATCCCAATACACACAACGCGCTGGTAAGCACACCGGAAACAATGCCTGCCGTAATAGCTTTCCAATTATTTTTCAAGAGAGTAAGCTGTTCATACAAAGGAACTGCAAGACACACAGTCGCAGGTGTCAAGAGATAACTTAGATACTTTGCACCTGTATAATAGCTGTCATAATCCACATCAAACAGCAATAGAATAGCTATTACAACAAGAATGGAAATAAGCAGAGGATTGCAGATGGCAAGCTTTGTCTTTTTCTTAAGCCATAACCCTATTTCATAAGCAAACAGACTGACTGCCATTCCGAAAAATACGGAATCACATAATATTTCTTTTATACCTTCCATGTTTTCACTCTTGTCCTTCCTTTTTCTGTTCTCTACGTATCATTCCCTGTGTTGCCCATCCAGACACCACCATAACAGCAACCGTTGATACAAGAGTAATGATGATGACAGGAACCAGAATATCCTTAAGCACAACCCATGATTCCATAAGTTCAACTGCCGCGGGAATAAACATTAATGGCATAATCTCAATTAGCAGCTTTGCCGTGTCCTTAACCTTATCAAGTGCAATCACCCGTGTCTGCAATGCCAAAAGCATAAGAACTAATCCATATATACTTGCGGGAATCGGAAGAGGAATCAGACTTCTCAACAACTCTCCAAGAAAGGAAATCGCTATAATGATTCCAAACTGTTTTAAATATTTCATAATAATGCCTCCATTTCAAAACATAGTATAGCCTTATTCTTAAAAAAAACAAACAACTATATTTCTCGAAATCAATACTATTTCGTGTTACTGTTCACTCCGTACCGGTAACAAGTAAAAATCCATGAAACATATAATTCTTTTATAATTATTCAATACAATTAACATTACATAATTTCAAAATTATTCTGACCATATATCATATTTTTTGCAAAATCACAAAGCTCTTAAGATATATTTTTATTATTGTATACGAAATTTTTATATTTTTGTAAATATAAGATATATTTTCTCTAATTTTTAAATAAACCTTGGAAAATATGCACAATCATTAGTGTATTCAGCTCTTGATGTCGATAATTGTCGAATTAATGCCCGGGCAGTAACACTGTTCTTGTGCAAAACCATTAACATTTATTTATACCATTTACATTTTTTATGCAAAATAATGAAAAAAATCACAAAAAAAGAGTTGACATAAGAAACATTCTATGCAATAATCATTTCAAGAAACAACGTTACATGAGTTTTAAGAACACTGTTCTTTTAGAGATGTATTTTATGCTTCTTTCATAATTATTCAAGTTGGGGGACTTAAATAATTATGTTTTATCACTGGAAGTGATATGAATAGTAATTGGGGAAACGGATAAACAAAGGGGATAGCAAAAGTCTTAGCATCTAAAATGTGTAAAGGGAAAGATGTAAAAGGGAATTCAAAGTGTAAAAGGGAATTCGGAACGTGTAGGGGAACACGGAATCAGGGGAATTTCAAAAAAGTGTAAAAGGATTGAAACAAAATAAAAAGAAGTCTGTTGGGGAACGGACTTCTTTTTTGTTTTGCTTCATTTAGTCACTACACTTATCGTAATCCCATAATAAGAATCAGTAAAATCATACATCTTAACTTCCTAAAAAATTAACTCTCGTAAGTCAAATCCATTCCTTAACCTCATGGATTACTTGTTGAAATTTCAAATACAGCATCCGAAAGATCAGATAACGCTTGTCTGATTTTTTGAGATGCTTGTTCTAAGTAATG
>JALEWA010000034.1 GCA_022788085.1 Lachnospiraceae bacterium | reverse complement strand
TTTATTATCATCCATTTCCGGTTCTATATCCCAGATGCCCCAGAAGTCTCCCAAAGTAATGTCGCTGACTCGACTATATCCTTTGAATTTGCACTCCGAACACGATGGTCTGGAAATGTAATCGCCCACAAATAGCTTCATGAATAAGCTCTGAGAGCTTACTGTGCTGCTTTTCTTGCCGTCCTCATATTCAAAGACATTGGAATACTGATATTTGCTCCAACCTGTCTCCTTGGAGCGCAAATTGATGCTCTGTGGCAATTTCCCGTCGGAATCTTCTTCTGCTCTGTATTTTACAAATGCATCCCATGCCATAGGCGAGGGAACACCATGACATACAAAATCTATACAGATCAGGTTGTTGTAATCTTTTCTAACAAACGATTTCAGTCCAGCAACCTGGCAAGGCGTACCCGAAAATAAGACCAGCTGACCGCTTTTCAGTCTGTCTAAAATCTCAGGGAAGGAATTGCCCAGATTGCTTTCTGCATATTTTGCACCACGTAATTTCTGCAGATCATCTGTCTTGTCTACGCAACAATGACAAACTGCAAATTTTTCATCATACGCAGCACCGTATACAACGCCATTTTCCGCAAGAACTCTTTTTGCTATCTCGGTAAAGATTCCACCGGATGAACTGTCCCGGCGAATACGTTCGTCCTTCGTAAATGCCGCATAAGCAGAAGGCAGATCAACATTTGCTTTGATACTTCCATTCAAAACAGGACACACGCTTTCACACATACCACATTCAACACAGTTTGCAGGATGCATAAGGACAGGATACTTAAAACCATCCTGATCCTTTTCCATTTCAATACACCTCTTTGGGCATATGCTTGCACACGCAGAACATCCCACACATAAATTAGGTTCAGCTAAACTCGGCATACTCTTCACCTCAATTCCTGTTTATTTCAAAACATTAGATAAGTAATCCATAAACTGCTGTTGCTCTTTTTCTAATCTTTCCGGAACAGCCGAATAATCACATTTAAGATAATTTTCTGGAGCAATCAGATGCTTCCAACGATCCTCGAAACCAAATTTTTTTAGCAGCGTATCAAGTCTTGACGTCATATAATTACCACAACCTTGTCTTGCATACACAAGGAATGGTTTGGAAAAAATAATTGAAAACACAATACAATGGAATGAATCAGAACATACCAATGCCGCATTGCTGATCAGTGAGATAAATTCTCCTGGCCCTGCGGAATACAACTCAGGAATATCCTTATTCAGTAACTCATACACTTTATATCCGTTTTCTTTTGCCCAGACATCTATTTTTTCTTCCTCTGCTTCATCGCCCAAATAGTATTTCAAGACATAAGGCTTGGAACAATCCACTCTGGGTTTTCTTGATACAGCCAACCATTCATTCTTTGTAAGCATCATGGTCGGATCAATCAACACCGGTACATCAATACCTAACAAGTCTTGAATAATCGCTTGACCAGCATCTTCTCGTACTGAAATATTCTTAAACTTGCTCAATTCATTTCTAAATATGTCTTTCCATTCTTCTGGTAAATAATCCACACCAAGACTTGCCGAAATCGCATGTCTCTTTTGATTAGCTGCAAATTTCAAAAAGTAGTCGTCAAATTTATGCGATGAAAAATGGTAATTCCAAATCTGGTCACTTCCCGCAACAAAGAGATCATAATGCTCATTTAGAGATCTTGGAAGCGACTTGTGCGAATAGTAATACTTAGTCGGGATCAGCTTACTCCATTTCTGAAAATTCGCCCATCTGGTAACAGTGTTTCCGAATCGTCTTTCAGCCAATGATGGGAGCACACATAATTGTTTAACAATTTGATTTTTTATCCATGCGACATATGCGCCATTATAAAAGGCTTTTTCTTCGCAAGACACTAATGTCACAGCGGAACAATGGAACTTTTTTCGGAGCAAATGATATATCGCATAATTCTGCAATCTATTTCCATAATTCGTATTATCGACTATGGTTACAATACCTATTTTCTTTTTCATTTCGTACCTTTCAAAACCATTCCAATGCGACGATAAACTTTCAGCCATACCGCCCTGATTGGATTTGTCTTTGAGTAATAATCTATTTTTTCGTTTAAAGTTATTCGACCGGTATCCTCATACAGTCTAAAGTATTCTGCTGCTTCTTTTCTATTCCAGCTCAGCATAGACTTATATAGTTCATGACGATACTTCCAGGAATTGACAATATTAAGATAATATGCATACTCCTCTTCGTCATGAACAATCATTTCCAGCATATGCATGTAAATATCATAGTATCC
>JALEWA010000024.1 GCA_022788085.1 Lachnospiraceae bacterium | reverse complement strand
TTCTCATGGAAGGTTCTGGAAATAACGTCTGCCTGCTGTTCCGGGGTCAGCTTAATGAAGTTAACGGCATAACCGGATACTCGTATCGTAAGCTGTGGGTAATTCTCAGGATGCTTCTGAGCATCAAGAAGTGTATCACGATTCAGTACGTTTACATTCAAATGATGACCACCCTTTGTTGCATATCCATCTAAAAGATTTACTAAATTATTAATCTGCTGTGTATTCTCTACCATAATTCATTCCTCCTTTTTAAAACATTACCTCTTTTGTAATTTTAGTATATCCTTTCCTTTTTCTTTTTTCTGTAACATATGTTACATTTTTCAAAAAAAAGAAAAGCTTTGTGCTATCCACACAAAGCTTCCAATTCATTTCTATCTATAATCTTTATACGATTCTTTTCCACTTCAATCAGCCCTTCCTGCTGCAGCTTCATCAACTCTCTTGACAGCGAAGGTCTCGTTGTTCCAAGGAAATCAGCAAGAGCCTCACGTTTCATGTTCAGGGAAACAATTCCATTTTTCTCTTTCTGTTCTACAAGCCAGATTGCAATTCTCTCCCTCAATGTAGTACCGGAAAGCAGGTGAAGCTTTCTGGTCATGAAGAAGTTCTTCTCTGACTGAATCTCCAGCATATTCTTTGTTATTTGCTGATGATGTCTGCAAGCATTCTGGCAGAAGCTGTAAAAGAAACTCCAGGATATTTCCAATATCTTTACTTTACTTTGCGCAATCGCATCATACCAATAGCTTTCGGTATCAGAAAACAGGAACATTTCTCCAAATACATCACCTTCTTCTACCAAAAACAGCACATCTCTCTTTCCTGATGCAAAGTCCTTGGCAATCATCACGGTTCCCTCGAGAATCAAAAACAGCTTGCATGGCTTCTGTCCCTGTCTGAAAATATATTCTTCTGAAGTATATTCTCGTTCCTGCGCCTTTGCACAGGAAAGCATCTTGGTTAATTCTGCTTCTTCAATATTCTGAAACAGTTTATTTCGTAATAGTCTGTTATCCATATATTATTTTCCTATTGCATAAAAAGCCTTAAAAGGCTGCACACTTTCATGTACAGCCTTACTATAGTTCTTACAGAATGGAATTACATCATTCCGCCCATTCCTGCACCGCCTGCCGGCATTGGAGGAACGTCTTCTTTAATTGTAGCAACAACAGATTCTGTTGTCAATAAAGTACTTGCCACGCTGCATGCATTCTGCAAAGCACTTCTTGTAACCTTAGCAGGATCAAGGATACCGGCTTCGATCATATTAACATACTCTTCCTTGTATGCATCGAATCCACAGCCTACTTCTGATTCCTTAACCTTATTTATGATAACGCTTCCTTCAAGGCCTGCGTTAGAAACAATCTTATGAAGAGGTGCTTCAAGAGCCTTTAATACAATCTTTGCACCTGTCTTCTCATCACCCTCTAAGGTATCAACAAGCTTAACAACTTCCTTAGAAGCATGGATATATGCAGAACCACCACCGGATACAATACCTTCTTCTACAGCTGCTCTTGTAGCATTTAAAGCATCTTCCATACGAAGCTTAGCTTCCTTCATTTCTGTCTCTGTTGCAGCACCAACACGGATAACAGCTACACCACCGGCAAGCTTAGCAAGTCTCTCCTGCAATTTTTCCTTATCAAAATCAGATGTTGTTTCTTCAACCTGCTTCTTGATCTGTGCAATTCTAGCCTGGATCTTATCCTTATCACCTTCACCATCAACAATGATTGTGTTCTCTTTCTGAACCTTAACAGATTTTGCACGACCACACTGTTCTAAGGTAGCTTCCTTTAAGTCAAGGCCAAGTTCCTCGCTGATTACCTGACCGCCTGTAAGAATTGCGATATCCTCAAGCATTGCCTTTCTTCTGTCACCATAGCCAGGAGCCTTAACAGCAACAACATTGAAAGTACCACGTAATTTGTTAACGATTAATGTTGTAAGAGCTTCACCTTCAACATCCTCAGCAATGATCAGTAATTTAGCACCGGACTGTACAACCTGCTCCAGTAATGGAAGGATTTCCTGAATGTTGGAAATCTTCTTATCTGTGATTAAGATATATGGATCATCCATATTTGCTTCCATCTTATCCATATCAGTAGCCATGTATGCAGATACATAACCTCTGTCAAACTGCATACCTTCAACTAAGTCAAGCTCTGTCTTCATTGTCTTGGACTCTTCGATTGTGATGACACCATCTCCGGATACCTTTTCCATAGCATCTGCTACCATTTCGCCTACTGTCTCATCACCGGCAGAGATTGTTGCAACCTTTGCAATCTGCTCTTTTCCCGTTACCTTGGAGCTCATTGCCTGAATTGCTTCTACAGCCTTATCCGTAGCCTTCTTCATACCCTTTCTTAAAACGATTGGGTTAGCACCTGCTGCCAGGTTCTTCATACCTTCATTGATCATTGCCTGTGCAAGAACAGTAGCTGTTGTTGTACCATCACCTGCAACATCATTTGTCTTAGTTGCTACTTCCTTAACAAGCTGAGCACCCATGTTCTCGAATGCATCCTCTAACTCGATTTCCTTTGCAATTGTTACACCATCGTTTGTAATAAGTGGTGCACCAAAGGACTTATCCAATACTACGTTTCTTCCTTTTGGTCCGATTGTTACACTAACTGTATCTGCTAACTTATTTACACCAGCCTCTAAAGCCTTACGTGCCTCTGCACCAAATTTAATTTCCTTTGCCATGACTTTCAATCCTCCAATTTATTTTATTCAATTACTGCTAATATGTCATTCTGCTTAACGATGATATATTCTGTCTCTTCAATCTTTACTTCTGTTCCTGAGTACTTGGAGTAGATTACCTGATCTCCGACCTTAACTTCCATCTTTACTTCCTTGCCATCAACAACTCCGCCAGGTCCAACAGCAATAACCTCTGCCTGCTGTGGCATTTCCTTATTCTGTCCTGGTAAAACAATACCGGACTTTGTAGTTTCCTCTGCAACTAACTGCTTTAATACAACTCTGTCACCTAATGGTACTAACTTCATGATAATAGCCTCCTTAATTTTAATATATAACCTGATGCAATCTACTGTCTGCCAGTTCAACTGCATGTTTGCCTTTTGTTTTTCGTTAGCACTCTTAGCTATTGAGTGCTAACAGAACATATAATAGTTTTTTCTATGCAGTTGTGCAAACAGATTTAGCTCTCACCATCTTCTGTTTTCTATTGTTTTTGATATTTTTTCTTCCATTTTCTCTCATTTTTGTATTTGGTTGACTTAATAATTATTTTAGATTTAATCCTTTTTCCAGTCTTTCTCGATATCCGGGTGCCTTTTTCAACACCAGTTTATCCTCATACATCGCATATTCTGCATCTGACATTATATCCTTATAGGATGCTTCTACATTCGTCTTCATCACACAGCCCATTGCAATGCTGGGTGCCAGAATCTTATCTTCGTACTGAAGGCATGCTTCCTGTACTTGTCTGCAATATTCCCTTGCAGTCTCTTCTTCCGTCATCGGCATAAGTATCTGAAATACATCTCCTCCGATTCTTCCTATGATTGTCTGCTCATTTGCACAGTTCTTTAAGATATTCGCAACCGTTACGATCAGACGGTCACTCTCTTCTTCACCAAAGTTGTCGTGAACGAATAGCCAATCATTAATATTCACACAAATGACTGCTGTCGGAACAACCTCATGAGTCTTAAGCTGCTCCATCTTTTTCATGAAGGAGCTTTTATTCAGTACACCTGTCAACGGGTCATCCTGCTCATCGTATTTTGGCTGATAAGCCTCTTTTTCCAGCTCCTGTTCCAGTTCATCTATGTATACAGCCTGTTCGCTGCTGATATAGGACTTCTCACTATATCCCTCCAGTGTCTTAATATATGCATCCAACAGCTTTTTTACTACCTCTTTCTGATTCTCTGCCACTTCATCATACATTGCATAAATGTGACAGACAGTACGTCCCTTTACACGTATCTTAATACCGGGTTTATTTACTACATCTGGCTTAAAATCCCCAAACTGCCCGTGTGTCTGTATAACTGTACCATGACGGTCTGTCATCATTGTAGCTAACCCAAAGCTTATATGCAGTTGTGATAAAAAATGTTCTGCAGATATTAAATCGAATAAATCCTTTGGACTGTAATTTTTACTGTTCTGCTCTAGTCTTTCCTTGAATGCTCTTTTTGTATCTCCCATATATTGCGGTACCTCCCTATTGTGAAAAGTGCTAATTCATTATATCTTTTTCCCTTTCTTTTGTCTATCATGCACTGTATAAAAGCAATAAAAACTTTTCTGCTTCATTATAGTTGAAATAGCCCGCTTACTTATGATAAAATACCCTTGTTTGTTCTAAAATAAAGAACAACAGACAGTTAATGTTAATAGTAATTCATAAAGGACAGAGGTAAAGCAATGATTAGTGCAAATAACGTAACCTACCGCGTAGGTAAGAAAGCTTTATTTGAAGATGTAAACATAAAGTTCACAGAAGGTAACTGCTATGGTCTGATTGGTGCCAATGGTGCAGGTAAATCTACTTTCTTAAAGATTTTATCTGGAAAACTGGAGACAACCAAGGGTGACATCGTAATCACACCAGGTCAGCGTCTCTCTGTTTTGGAACAGGATCACTTTAAATATGATGAATATCCTGTTATGGATGTTGTTATCATGGGTAACGCAAGACTTTACGAGATTATGAAGGAAAAGGATGCCATCTATGCAAAGGAAGACTTTACGGATGAAGACGGAATCCGTGCAAGTGAACTTGAGGGCGAATTTGCCGAGATGGATGGTTGGGAAGCTGAATCCAACGCTGCACAGCTCTTAAACGGCCTTGGCATTCCAACAGATATTCATTATTCTCTTATGAAAGATTTAAATGGTAGTGAGAAGGTTAAGGTTCTTCTTGCAAAGGCTCTGTTCGGCAATCCCGATATCCTGCTTCTTGACGAGCCTACCAACCATCTGGATCTGGATGCTATTGCATGGCTTGAAGAATTCTTAATTGATTTTGAAAACACCGTTATTGTCGTATCTCATGACCGTTATTTCTTAAATAAGGTATGTACACAGATTGCCGATATTGATTATGGTAAGATTCAGCTTTATGCAGGTAACTATGATTTCTGGTATGAATCCAGTCAGTTACTTGTGAAACAGATGAAAGAAGCAAATAAGAAGAAGGAAGAAAAAATTAAGGAATTACAGGAATTCATTTCCCGATTCTCTGCAAATGCTTCCAAGTCTAAACAGGCTACTTCCAGAAAGCGTGCTTTGGAAAAGATTGAATTGGATGACATCAAACCATCAAGTAGAAAGTATCCTTATATTGATTTCCGTCCTGACCGCGAAATCGGTAATGAAGTGTTAACCGTTGAGCATCTTTCCAAGACAGTAAACGGTGTCAAGGTATTAGATGATGTTTCCTTTATCTTAAACCGCGAAGATAAGGTCGCATTTGTTGGTGGAAATGAATTAGCAAAGACTACTCTCTTCCAGATTCTTATGGGTGAGCTGGAACCGGACGAAGGAACTTACAAATGGGGTATCACCACTTCTCAGGCTTACTTCCCTAAGGATCCAACCAATGAATTCAACAATGACTATACAATTGCTGACTGGTTAATGGGCTACTCTCCTGTTGATGATATCACTTATGTACGTGGTTTCCTTGGAAGAATGTTATTTGCAGGCGAAGATGGTGTAAAGAAGGTCAAGGTTCTTTCCGGTGGTGAGAAGGTTCGTTGTCTTTTAAGTAAAATGATGATCAGTGGTGCGAACTGTCTTATTCTTGATGAGCCAACCAACCACCTTGACATGGAATCCATTACCGCACTGAACAATGGTCTGATTAAGTTCCCCGGGGTTGCATTATTTGCATGCCATGACCATCAGTTTGTACAAACTACAGCAAACCGTATTATTGAAATCCTTCCAAACGGTTCTATCGTTGATAAAATTACTACTTATGACGAATATCTTGCAAGCGATGAAATGGCTCGTAAGAGAACGGTATATACTGCGGAAGCTGAAATTGAAGACGGAAGCGACGAAGAATAAAAAAAGAACTCTAAGAATCCATTTCCGACAGTCGTGTCGGTTTTGGATTCTTTTCCGTTATAGAAAGGTATGATGATTAAGATGGGACAAATTGACTTACATGTACACTCAACAAAATCAGATGGAACCTATACTCCAACCGAACTGGTAAATTATGCACTTGAAAAAGGGCTTACCGCCTTTGCACTGACAGACCATGATACTGTAGATGGAATCGACGAAGCTCTGAAGGCTGCAAAAGGCAAACCGATAACCGTCATTCCGGGAATTGAATATTCAACCGAGTATCTGAACCGTGATGTTCATATTGTCGGACTTTTTATTGATTATAAGACTCCTGCTTTTGTAAAATACCTGCAGCATTTCAAAGAATCAAGAGATACCAGGAATTATAAACTATGTGCCAACCTGCAAAATGCCGGGTTCGATATTAGCTATGAAGAGCTTATGGAAGCCTTTCCCGGTGCTGTCATCACGAGGGCTCATTATGCAAAACTACTTTTGTCAAAAGGCTATGTGAAAAGTATGAAAGAAGCTTTCGACCGCTACCTTGGCGACCATACACCATACTTTGTACACCGTGAGAAAATCACGCCACAGGAAGTCATCCAGGTAACTTTACAGGCAGGTGGAGTTCCTATCCTTGCCCATCCTACGCTTTATAAGCTTGGTAAGGAACAACTGGATATTCTGGTAGCGACTCTGACTGAGCAGGGATTAAAAGGAATTGAGTGTTTATACTGTACCTATACTGCTTCCGATGAACGTGAAATGAAAGCACTCGCCGACAAGTATCATCTGTTACCTAGCGGCGGTTCTGATTTTCATGGGGCAAATAAACCGGGACTTGACTTGGGTGTTGGATACGGGAAGCTATATGTACCGGAGGAATATATGAGCAAATTGAATATATGAACAAATTGAAAAATCATAGAATGGTGCCAAATCCCTAAAATGACATTGCCTAACAGTTTCAAAATTTTGTTAATGACTCAAACTTCACACGTTGAATATATCTGTTTTGCATCGAAAATGATCCATAATAATTTTTTTGATGCTCAAAAATCCCCTTTTTTTAATTGTCAACATCGGGATGTAAATAATTACAGCATATCGATGCTGATTTTTTTGAAAAAAGGAGAAAAAAGCATCGATATGAGTATATAATAAGGTTTCCGATGTTGTCCCTCTTTATAAATAGGAAAAATAGTATCGATATATCCATATTATAAGTTTTCCGATGTTGCTCCTCTTTATAAACTGATATACCTATGCTCTTTGACTCAAATATCCTATTTTAATATTATTTGAAGAGTAAAAAAATGAGCTGTTGCTTTTGGCAACAGCTCATTCCCATTTCTATATCCTTTATTTCTTAAACAGTCTTCCAAAGAACGACTTCTCCTTTGCAGAAGCTTCCTCCGCTTTCTCTTCAGAAGCAGTTGCAGCTTCTGCTGTCTTATATTCCTTCATAGCATTTGGATTCTCTTTCAGGCTAAGTAGCATATCATATGCCTGTAAAGGATTTAATCCCTTCTCGTCAGCAAGCTTCTTCGCAGTATAACCCTCCACAGTAATCATACCCATTGGAGAATATTCACCATTACGTACACAAGCAGTAAATTCTACAAAAATACTGTTATCTGTCTTAAGTCTTCTGTAATAATACAAAGCCTCTTCATAGGAAAGGTTCAAACCTTGTGTAAGATAAATCATCAGTTCTTCCTTCAAAGGCTCATTCTTTCTCTTCTGCTTTGCGACCTCACTCATCAGACGCACATCTGCCAATGCAAGAAGACTCGGGCCATCTGTGACAGCAACCACCTTGCTTGCCTCTAGCAGCTTCGTCATAAACTGCTCATTGCCAATGCTCACCGGCATAAGCTTTCCTTCACCACTTCTACCACTTTCGAAACGGTTTGTAATGATAAGATATGCAATATTATTACGAAGTGTAAAATCACCATTATCCTCTCTTAATGTATACACAAATGGTTTCTCACACAGCTCCTCAGTCAAAGGAATCGTCATCAGATTCATCAATACATTATATTTCTTGATTCGTTCTTCATCCTTCTCATTTCTGGCATCATCAAAGCGCTTTCCTGCCTCACGCAGCATAACAAGCATTTCGGGTAAGGTACAGCCTGCCATGAAGGCAACACCCATATCCCTATCCTCATCAATATGTTTTTTAAGTTCTTCCTGTCTCGTTTCACTGATTGTATATGGATTTCTTGTGTCCACAAAAGTGATTGGTACAAAGCGATATCCTGCTTTGCCATCTGTCTCCTGCTTAACCTTGTCACATTCTTCCTTAGTCAGAATCTTCTCAAGTTCAGTTTCTATATTAGCTGTCTCTGTAAAGAAAGATACTCTGCTTCCAATCGCCGAATCTGTTTCCATATCCATGTTGATAGCTGTAACTCCCATATTGGCAGCAATCGCAACTACTGTACTCAAGCATGTCAGCTTATCCTTTTTATTCAGAATACCTATCGGATATGTATTATCCAGAACCGGCAGCACTCCGGGGTTCTGTAAACAGTAATGAACAGCATCCTCATATTTTTCAAACAAATACATCATCACATTATGCTCATCAGCCTTCATCATGAACGGAATACCCATACAGCTTCTGTAATCGCTGTGCATCGGTGCCAAAAGGATATATACCTGCTCCATATCCACATAGGACTTGATTCTTTCCTTTACCTTTTCCTCATTCCACTCCGGTCTGTGAAAATACTCTGATATATCAAGAGTTGCGGGATCGAACTCAAGATAATAGTTACGATGCGGCTCCATTACAATCTGGAAACGTCCCTTAACAAATTGCGCCAGCAATGACAGCTTATATCTGTTTACCGGTTTCTTATCAGGATTAAAGCGCATCGCACTTCCGGATGTTAAAAATACCTTTAACGACTCATAATCGTAATCCTCTGCAGTTGCATTACTTCCATCTTTTTTGCGTTTCATGGTCATAAGCTCAATTCTCTGCTTCTCGTTTGAATTCTTCTTACTGAAGTCAGGAAGATTACCGATAATAAATACATTTTTGGTCCATAATTTTGCAACTGCCTCTTCTTTTGACATTCTTTCTATCGAAGCAGTATACATATAATGATAGCTCTCTACGGTATCACGAAGTCCCATTAAGTCATCTGCTGAAATATACTTTTCCTCACAAAGCATATTCTTTGGTGCTTCCGGCTGTGTACTTACATGGAACACCATACCCGGTATCTCTTCATCAAAAATCTGAAAAATGACTTCTCCAAGCTTATCCTCGTGGTATGCATAGCGATGTTCACTGTATTTCTTTGCTTTATTCACATATGCATCATAGTATTCTCTTTCAAAAAATACGTGTATTGCACGATCAAATACTTCTTCTTCATCCCGCTGCATTACCATGACATCCCTGTCAAGTCCGTCAAATAATCCAAGCTGCCATACTGTTACATTTGATTCTCTTTCCACTTAACCTTACCCTTATCCTGTTCTCTTTGTTTTTTATTCGGTTATTAGCTTTCTACAATAAGATATCTGCCATCTCCGATGTCAAATACTTCCGGAGCCTCTGCAATGGCTTCCTTATCCTGTCCCTCTAAATCAATGCCTTCTTCATCAAAGTAATCCCATACTTCATCTAAAGAATCTACAACAACCGCCATGCACTCCTCAAGAAATGCTTCCGCCTCATCAATATTCTCAGCTACCTTCTCAGGTAAAAGCTGAAGCTGATTCTCCAAAAAACACTCTAATACTGCTTCATCATATTCATGCATAATCAAATCCCTTTCCTTTCTTAATTCTATGAAATCAATTTCTTAATAATCTGATAGACTCCCTTTTCCGCATAGGAAGGACAAACATAATCCGCAATCTGTTTTACGCTTTCCCGTGCCGTTTCTACCGCATAACTTACTCCGGCAGCCTTAAGCAATCCTATGTCATTATCATTATCACCAAAAGCAATCGTTTCTTCTCTGCTAATTCCCAGATGTTCACAAAGGACACGCAACCCGTTTCCTTTATCCACATCCTTGCTCATGAAATCCACCCATTCTTCGCCAGCCATAGTAGCTTTTACCTTATCCTGCCAGCAAGGGATGAATTCTTCTTCACCAAGCTTTCGTATTCCGTCCTTTTTGTAGATAGAAACCTTGATAATAGGATCTGTTGTTTCTAATACATCATGTACAACCTCAAAACGATTACGATACCCGTTTCGAATCAGTTCTATAAATTCTCTATTGTCGGTTTCCATCAACGTCATCTTTGGGGTAGATACAATACATTCACATGTATCACGATGTTCTCTGTATAATTTTACAATTCCTTTGGCATATTCACGATTCATTTCTGAAATATACAATGTTTTTCCCTGATGTATAATATGCGCTCCATTTTCCGCTATATAGGAAATATCATCCGCAACATCCTTGAACATATTTCTTATACTGTAATACTGCCTTCCACTAGCCACACAGAATAAGATATCCTTTTTCTTCAACTGCCTGACAGCCTCAGGCATCTCCGGATATATATATGGACTGGAGTCCTTTACCAATGTTCCGTCTACATCACTTGCAATCAATTTAATCATGAGAGTCCCTCGCAGTAAAAATTAATTAAGTATGTCAAGCTTAAACAGCTCCTGCATCAATCTTGCGACAGGCAGTCCAACTACATTATTGTATTCTCCACAGATGCCTTTGACATATGCTGCACACTTACCTTGTATTGCGTAAGCTCCTGCCTTATCCATTGGCTCTCCGGTTGCCACATATGCTTCAATCTGTTTCTTCGTCATTGGATACATAACAACATCCGTTTTTTCATGGAAGGTCACTACCTGTCTTCCTTCTTCTGTCATAATAACCAAAGTTACGCCTGTATATACCTGATGTGTATCATTTTGCAGTTTATGAAGCATTTCCTTTGCCTTTTCTTCATTCTCCGGCTTGCCCATAATCTCATCACGCAAAGCCACAATGGTATCTGCTCCAATCACTACTGTCTGCTGTGTAACTCCCTGTTCCTTCACGAAACGGTCTGCAACTTCTGTTGCCTTCTGCAAAGATAATTCCTCTACGATTTCCCACGGAAGCTTTTTTGTAATAATTTCTTCCCCATGGGCAGCGGAGATTTCAAAAGAAATCCCCATCTGCTCCAACAAATCCTTTCTTCTTGGTGAACCGGAAGCTAATATAAATTTAACCATATCAAATAACCTAAACGCTTTCTATATGAGTCTCTGGAATAAAAGTTCTTGACTGTTTTTCTTCCTTTGCCTGGCTAACTGATGCCTTTATGTATTCCTTACAGAATTCTTCCTGTGCATTGAATAATTCCTTACCTCTCCTGTCAACCTTATCATAAGTTCCATCCGGTTGCAATATCTGAGCCTTCATTGTATCCCTTAACTGCACATCAAGCACATGCCATACTTTCTCCTTGAGCTCCGGATTCAATATCGGGAACAGAATTTCCACTCTTCGTTCCAGATTTCTAGGCATCCAGTCTGCACTTCCCATATACAGCTCAGCCTTTCCGGCATTTTCAAAATAGAAGATTCTTGCATGCTCCAGGAAGTTACCAACAATGGAGCGTACAGTAATATTATCATTTGTTCCATCTATGCCTGTTCTAAGACAGCAAATACCTCTGACAATCAGATCAATTTTGACGCCCTCCGCAGCCGCTTCATATAATGCTTTTATGATATCCGGATCACATAATGAATTCATCTTTGCAACAATTCTTGCCGGACGATTCTGATTTGCATTCTCCTTCTCACGATTGATGAGGTAGAGGAACTTCTCTTTCAACCAGATTGGTGCTACTGCAAGATGATTCCACCCAAGTGGTTCAGAATAACCTGACAACATATTAAATACTGCAGTTGCATCTTCACCAATAGCCTCATTACAGGTCAGAAGTCCAAGGTCTGTATACAGCCTTGCCGTCTGGTCATTATAATTACCTGTTCCAAGATGGACATATCTTCGGATACCCTCTTCTTCCTTTCTGACAACAAGCGTAATCTTACAATGCGTCTTCAATCCAACCAGACCATAAATAACATGGCATCCCGCCTGTTCCAGCTTTTTAGCCCACACAATGTTATTCTCTTCATCAAATCTTGCCTTAAGCTCTACAAGAACAGATACCTGTTTTCCATTTTCTGCCGCCTGTGCCAAGGCTGCAATGATTGGAGAATTACCACTGACACGGTATAATGTCTGCTTAATGGCAAGCACCTGCGGATCTCTGGAAGCCTGCTTGATAAAATCAACAACAGGGGTGAATACTTCATATGGATGGTGAAGCAGAATATCTCTCTTTCTGATTTCCTCAAAAATATCAGCCCCCGGCATCAGATTTGCTACCGGCTGTGGTGTATATGCCTTTGTCTTAAGCTGTTCAAAGCCGGGTAAGCCATACATCTTCATAAGGAAAGTCAGATCAAGAGGACCTGGTATATCGTAAATATCCTTTTCTTCAATCATCAGCTCTTTCTGGATAATCGCAAGGAGCCTCTTATCAATACCATCCTCTACTTCAAGACGAATCGCCTGTCCCCACTGCCTCTTTTTCAGCTGCTTTTCAATTTCCTTCAATAAGTCAGCAGCCTCTTCTTCTTCAATCGTCAAATCTGCATTTCTCATAATTCGGAAAGGATAAACACACTCAATATCATAATTCAGAAACAGCTTACCCATATTTCTCTCAATAATCTGCTCTAACAGAATGACTCTCTTTGTTCCGTTCTTATCCTCCGGGAGCTGCACAATTCTTGGTAAAACACTAGGCACCTGGACTGTTGCAAATTCCAATTCCTTTCCTGATATGGACTTTTTGCGAAATAAATGCTTTTTGATAAGTCCCTTCTCTTCCTCTTTTCTGGAAACCAATGCCCCTAGGTTTAAAGACTTATTACGAATCAACGGAAATGGTCTGGAAGAGTCCACCGCCATCGGAGTCAGTACGGGATACACGTTATCCTGAAAATATCGGTCAACAAACTGTTTATCTGCCTCGTTAAGATCCTCATGATTTTCAATAATCTTTAAGCCATTTTGAGATAATAGCGGGAGCAGAGAACGATTATACGTAGAATACTGCACATTTACAAGCTCATGTGTTGCATTATTTACAGCTTCAAGCTGTTCCAGCGGAGTCATTCCGGCAATATCCTTTTTCGTATACTCCGCATTCACCATGTCCTTTAAGGACGCAACCCGTACCATAAAGAACTCATCAAGATTAGATGCGGTAATACTCAGGAATTTCAATCTTTCAAAAAGTGGAATCGTTTTATCTCTTGCTTCTCCCAATACACGGTTGTTAAAAGCAATCCAGCTAAGCTCTCTGTTGTAATAATATTCAGGTTTGCTATAATCTATCTTCATTCTATCCCCCACTCTCTATATATTGCTCTTCTTCTGTTTAATAACCGGTTTAATGCTGAACACTTCTTCAAAGAAATCAGCATTTTGTTTAAAGAATCCAAACTCCAATGTCATATCAGCATTTGTTTCCACGGTTATCGTTACGATATCGTCCTTCCATGCTACTTTTACATTGTCAAATTTCTGTTCCCGGCTGATATCAAGTGCATTTACAAGTCGAAGCAAAGCTGTCAGTTTTGCAATCTTCAGATAAGATTCCTTATCCAGTGTCGTCCTGCATCCCAGCGTATCATAGTACTCAAAAGGCATTCTTGCATATTTTACAACATTTGCAACAATTTCCCTTTCCAAATGTGACAAGCCTATCATTTCAGTCGCCATGACAATATTATAAGAGCTCTCACCTACACTGGTCAGACTTATGTACTGACCACACTCATCAAGAATAGCAGCCAGACGTAATAACAGACGGTCTCTCTTGGATAATCCGTGTGCCTTCTTCATATGGTCAAAAAGATTTAATGCCATCTGCTCACGTTCGCGTGATTTACGCTCATTTCCCTGATATCTTCTATTGATATCCCATGCACAGGCAAGAATATCCTGTTCAAAGTTATGCGAATCTACCAGAAGCTTATTCTTCTGTGCATATTCATATGCCATCCCATCACATAAAGATGCTCCGGGAGCCCATACCATTTCTGCTCCAAAAGTCTTAATCATATTGCGTAGCATCAATGCCGACAAATATAAAAGGGATGTATTCTCTTCCGGTATTCCAAGTGCGCTTGCAATCTCCTGGGACTTTTTCTGCTTTAATTTTCTTACGAATTCCAGAAATTCCGTTGCATCCACATGTCCCTTTTTGTTAGTATCTCCAATACCCTTCTGTAAAATTAGAGAGACATAATCATCTACCAGAATAATATTCTGAATGACACGATTCCCCACAAAATTATCACGAAAGCTTTGAATACTGTCACCAATCAGTTCCTCCACCAATTCCTCAAGCTGATAGGTTCGGTAGGATAAGCTTCCTAATTCCTCCCTCATTCGCAGTACGCCGGGACGGATATTCTGTGTCGTAACAAGGCTATCCTTATCAAAAAGCGAAATCTGGATACTTCCTCCACCGATGTCAATGAAAGCAGTCCCTTTTTCAATAACCTTCTGAAATGCCAAGCCCTTTGAAGCAACCGATTTGTAATCAAGAAACCGTTGCTCGGAATTACTTAGAACTTCAATACGGATTCCCGTTCTGGCATGGATCTGATCCAGTAAAATGATAGAATTCTTTGTTTCACGAATCGCACTTGTTCCGTATGCCCTATAATCTTCTACCTTATAGGATTTCATAATCTCCGTATACTCTCTTAGGATTCTGCAGAGTTCATCCATTCGCTCATTGCTGATTTTTCCCGTCAGATAAGAATCTGTTCCCAATTCGATTCTATGCCTGACATAATCAATTTCCCGAATTCCGTTCTTGGACGAGATTTCAAATACCTTCATTGCCAGTTCATAAGAACCGACATCAATTGCAGCAAATGTCTTATATGCCATGTATTCACCCCTTTTATTTTTATCTCACATGTTCAGATTCTATCTTACTTTGAACCTAATAAGTAGTCTATAAACTGCTGTGCCGTTCTTCCGGAAAGTCCACCATGGGAAAGCTCCCACTTATTCGCCTCAAGAAGAAGCTCTTCCTCTGACATTTTGATATCATTTCTCTTTGCAAGAGTCATTACAATATTCTGGAATTCCTTCTTATTCGGGGCACAGAAGAAAATAGATACGCCAAATCTTGCAACCAGGGAAAGCTTCTCCTGTACCGTATCGGAAGCATGCAGATCATCTCTTCGCTCTTCCTTATCAGAGAACTTCTCCCTGACAAGATGTCTTCTGTTTGAAGTCGCATAAATCAATACATTATCAGGTTTTACTTCAAGTCCGCCTTCGATAATTGCTTTTAAGTACTTGTATTCTATTTCAAACTCCTCAAAGCTTAAATCATCCATATAGATAATGAATTTATAATTTCTATTCTTAATCTGTGCAATAACATCATTCAGATCCTGGAACTGGTGCTTATACACCTCAATCATACGAAGTCCCTGATCATAGTACTTATTAATAATGCCCTTGATACTGGAGGATTTTCCTGTTCCTGCATCACCAAAAAGCAGACAGTTATTTGCCGGTCTTCCCTGTACAAATGCTTCTGTATTGTCAATCAGCTTTTGCTTTGGAATCTCATAGCCTACTAAATCCTCAAGCTTCACATGGTCAATATTCTTAATTGCCTTAATCTCCATCTCCTTGCCTTCGGGATGAGAGATACGGAAAGATTTATTTAAGCCAAATTTTCCAACACCATAAGCTGTATAGAATGTCGTGATAATATCCTTTATTTCCTCTGCGGTAGACGCCTTTCCTATCTTACATGCCACTTCACAGATCTGATCCCTGATTCTCTTATTATATACGTGGCTCTTTTCTTTGTTACCCTCAAAATGCTTGATAAAGGACAATGCTTCCTTCCCAAATACCTCTTCCATACCGGAAAAATCATAATCCAGGAATTCCTTGATAATGCAAAAGTCATGAAATGCCACCTCGTTTAAGGTACCCTCATGTTCTCCTTTAATCTCGCAGGATAAGCTATAGGAATTCTCATCATTGACCAGAAGATTAGCAAGATAACAATGCCATAGATTACCATAGAAGCCATGATGTGCTGCCTTTTCCAAAATATTATGTATACATTCATAGAACAGTTCTTCCCTGTCATCCATATTATAATAGTCATCATGATAATGCTCCATTAGCCACGCCATATCACGAAGCAGCTTATCCTCCTTGAGCTTACGGTATACAATCAGTTCCTTTTCCTTCATTGTCAAAACACGACCTTTCTGTCTTTGTAATCAATAATTACCTAATATTTTCATATTTCTTGTCTCTTCACGAAGACCTCTTAATGCATTTTTTACAGCGCTATCTTGCATATTGCCTTCAAAATCGACAAAGAATCTATACTCCCAGTTTCTTCCGGTTAAAGGTCTACTCTCAATCTTTGTCATATTAAGACCATTATAGATCAGGTGAGACAATGCATGATAAAGAGCTCCACTTTCATGCTTCACTTCAAAGCACAAGCTGATTTTCTTTGCACCCTTTAAGAAAACCTTCTGGTTCGTAACAATAATAAACCGAGTGGAATTCTCTTTTAAATCATTCACGCCCTTCTTCAAAATCTGCAAACCGTATACCTTTGCGGCATATTCACTTGCTATAGCAGCCAAAGTCACATCCTTTTCATCTGCGACCTTCTTTGCTGCGAAGGCATTATTCTTCATACTGTACTGCTGCCATCCGGTTTCCTGCAGGAAATTACTGCTCTGCATAAGAGACTGTGGATGGGAACAAACCTTCTTAATATCCGCAATCTTTGCTCCTTCACAGGCAAGAAGGCAATGCTCTATAGGAATAATCTGTTCCCCCACAATATAATTCTCAAACTCTACCAGCAAATCATAGATTTCACTAACGATACCCGCTGAGGAATTCTCAATCGGAAGTACTGCAAAATCTGCACTTCCTTCATCAATAGCAAGCATGGCATCCCTAAAGGTATCCACATGGAAGGAATTCACTTCATCGCCAAAGTACTGTACCATCGCAGCCTGTGAATATGCTCCCTCTGCCCCCTGAAACACAACTCTGCATTTCGATTTATCCAGTTCCTGAAGTTCAACAAAAGAAAGCTTTCCACTTCTGTCATGTTCTGCCAACAATCTGTATTGAAGCTTTCTGCTCATAGACATGATCTGCTCAAATAACTCTGTTACACCATAGGAGTTAAACTCATTGTGGGTTAATGCACTGACAGCCTTAAGCTTCTGCTGTTCTCTTTCCCGGTCAAACACTCTCTTTCCTGTTTCTATCTTATAGGCAGCCACTTCTTCACAAACTGCCATTCTCTTCTCATACAACTCAACAATCTGTTTATCAATTCCATCCAGTTCATTTCTAAGTTCGAGTAAATCCATGCATACATCCTCCATTTGTAAAAGCTCTTTTTAGTATAACACACCAATGCTGCTTTGTAAAAATATATAAGTCCTCTTTTCTTTTTTAGAAGAATTCTATATAATATTTATGATAGGGGGAATTTTGTATGAAAAGAAAAGTTATAACATTATTTTCAGTTATTTTTATTATTTTAGTTTTTATATGTACTGGGATCATTGTTAATATTAATAAACGAATCACTCTAAATCCGGAAGGTACTGTTGGGAACACAGCCGGGAACCTCTATAATGGTGGATATTTTTGTGAGGATGACGGATATGTTTATTTTTCTAATCCCTATGACAATTATGCCATGTACCGAATGAGACCGAATGAAACAGAACTTGAAAAGCTAATCGAAACGGAAACCTGTTCCATTAATGCCGCCGGAAAATATTTATATTTCTACCAAACGGGTTCCGGTTCAGGAGAAGGTTTTGGATATGTCATCAGCACAACCGGTGTCTATCGTGCCCAAAAGGAAAAGCCTCATAACATTACATGTCTGGATAAGATTTTAGGAGAATCTGTTTTACTTGCAGACAATACCATTTATTACAATGCATCGACCCAGTCCGAAGGCGTATGCCTGAAACGTGTGGATATAACCGGTGAAAATCATGAAACGGTGCTTAACTATCAGGTGAAGCCGGCATGTGTTTCAGGTGCTTCCTTATATTTTTGCAAGCCTATTGAAAATGGTCACCTGATGAGCTTAAAACTTGGGTCAAAGAGTGCAAATGACATTCTGGCAGAAGATATCTATATGCCAATTGTAGAAGGAAACAACGTTTATTGTATTGATATTCATAACAATTATGCTCTTGTACGCTTCGATTTGACAAGCGGTGAAAAGCAGGTTCTTGCACAGGAACGTACTGATATGTTCAACATATCCGACCAATATATATATTACCAGACCTCTGGTGAGACACCACAGCTAAAGCGCGTTACAAAAGACGGCTCCTATAGCGAAGTGATTGCAGATGGCGCTTATAACAGAATCAATCTCACTTCACAATATGCATATTTTTGCAAATTTGGCGCCGATACCCCGGTATATAAAACTCCCGTAAACGGTGCTGTTTCCATTACCACTTTTGATGCTGCATTTCAGGCTGCAGCGAAAGAAATGAAAAAATAAGAATGTGTATATATTTTTGAAATCGTGTCCATACTAGGAACATGAAACATTTACTTTATCATTTATTTACCCATTTACCTTTTTACCATTTTCTTTCTGATTTCTTTCGGTGTGGAATCACCGGATGGTGTTTGGAAATAGTTTTTACTGCATTTCACGCCTTTCGAAGACGTGAAATGTCCCTAAAGGGAACCACCTCAATTTGGATGTTTCCCATTTACGGAAGCATTGCTATCCTGAAACCTTTTTTCTATCTGATGCGCAGGCTGCCGATATGGCTACGTGGATTACTCTATGCGACATGTATCTTTTCCGGAGAATATATCAGTGGACGCATTCTGATCAGGCACAAGCTGTGTCCTTGGAATTACAGTCACAGCAAATGGCATATCCATGAAGTCATCCGGCTTGATTTCCTCCCATATTGGTTTCTGACAGGATTGCTCTTTGAAAAACTTCTGACACACAAAAAGTAGGACGATTACCGCCCTACTTTTTCTTACATATCATCTAAATCATCGATTCCTTCCGCACTTATGTCCTGAACATTCATAGTGCGACGTTTTCTTCTTGCAATTTCAGACTGCTCTAAGATAAATTCCTTAATGGGTTTTGCATTTTTTATATGCTGTAAGAGCAGCTGAGGATTTGTTACATCACCTGTATAGCATACAATCGTTCCAAGTCCGAAAATCCTCTCAAAAAGAGAAGTCTTTAAGGTAACATCCTGAACCTTATACATATAACAGTCATTTTCCTCCTTATTCAGGAATCCTGTATTCACGGTCAGTGTATCCTCTTTTACCGTATAAACGGTAAAGGTGAATGGAAGTCCAAAAAATACCCATCTTTTACGCTCTCTAAATTCCATCTCATTTCCTCCTTTTTCTTTCGATTATATTGATTATAAAAGAATATAAAAATTGCGTCAATATTAGTCTTTTTGATTCCTATTTATATGCATAATTCAAAGCCAGAAGCATAATTAAGTCTTTATTTCTATTCCAGATACAGTTCCATTGCGAATACGGTAAAGGACATGGAACAGTTCCTGTCTCAATCAATACCGTTGGCGTATTCTGATCAAATATAATCCAATTATAATCTAAACCATGTACCTCAGAATACTCCTCAAAATTGTATCCTGTAATCTGATTTACCAAAACAGCCAACTCAAAGCTTTGATTCCGAAGTTCTCCCTGCTGTCCTATGTCAAAGTACAATGCCCCTTCCATGGAATGATATGTAATCGCAATATCAAATTTTCGTGTTGCAAAAGAATTCACTACCGCCAGTGTTTCCGGCTCTGTGAATGGTGCAACACCATTATAGAATTCTGAACAAGGAGCATTTACATTCACTTTTTTACCCCATCCGACAGAAAAGTTCCTATTTAGATCCACGCCTGCTGCATTTGCCTTCCATTTGGATGGAGTCGGCGCCCCTTTCATTTGATATAGATTGTATCGTAACCCTTCATTTACAATCCCTTCGATTCCTACCTGACTAATTGTCACCCCGTCCGGATTGACCATAGGCATAATATAAACTGCACATTGCTTTAGTATAGTTCCATAGCTTACTCCGTTTACAAGTGGTGTATCCCGGTTTTTCAATATCTCTTCCACTTGTTTCATCAGCATCCAGCAATTCATCCACTCACGGCCATGAATTCCAGCCTGAATATGAATTGCCTTTGGCGCCTGTGGGTTACCAATAACAATCTGCCAGATATTCCTCGAATCAAGAGATTTCCCAATAACACTGCACGTAATAAAATCAGGATACTTGGCTACCAGTTCCGCAATATCACATTCCATCTCTGCGAAAGTATAAATATGATCTGTTGTATCTACAATATCCTGAACGTATTCCGTGGATACTGCTTCTCCTGCATATACCTTTACATTCTCCAGCAGACAAAATATCATAACAAATGTAAATATCCATAATCGTTTCATATATTTAGACTCTCTTTCTTGAATTTTCTGACTATTTATATAATATCACATTTTTGTGTGTATTGTATCTGTTTTTTGTTATTTTTTATTTCCTATGAAGTAAAAATAAAGATTGAAACGAATCCATCTATATGCTATGATAACAAAAGTATATTGAATAAACTTATTATCTTAAATTACTATTAAGAAAGAGAGATTGAAATAATGGCTGCATCTTTTGGTAATATGAACAAATTGCATAACAACAACTCCAAACAGCATGATATTTCTATTTCTTTTTCCATTTTCAGACATTTCAATTTTTATATTGTTAGTTTTTAAAGAAGAGATTTTTTCTCTTCTTTTTTTCACTCATTCGAACATTTTTTAAGGAGGATTCTTATGAGACACTTAATGAGTCCACTGGATTTTTCCGTGGAAGAACTTGAGGAGCTGTTCCAGCTTGCCGATGACATTGAAAAAAATCCTGCAAAATATGCACATGCCTGTGCCGGTAAAAAGCTTGCGACCTGCTTCTATGAACCTAGTACAAGAACACGCTTAAGCTTTGAAGCTGCCATGCTTAATCTTGGTGGAAGTATCTTTGGTTTTTCTGATGCTAATTCTTCTTCTGCCGCAAAGGGGGAAAGTGTATCAGATACCATTCGCATCATTTCCTGTTATGCTGATATCTGTGCCATGAGACATCCAAAGGAGGGCGCTCCCATGGTTGCTGCCTCCCGCTCTACAATTCCCGTCATCAATGCCGGCGACGGTGGACATCAGCATCCAACCCAGACATTGACCGACCTTCTTACCATCCGTGCTATCAAGGGACGTCTGAATAACTTTACCATTGGTCTATGTGGTGACCTAAAGTTTGGCAGAACAGTGCATTCTCTGATCAATGCGCTGGTACGCTATTCCAATATCAACTTTATCTTCATCTCACCAGATGAACTAAGAGTTCCTGAATATATCACTGAAATGCTCCGTGAAAAGAACATTTCCTTCCAGGAGGTTACACGGCTTGAGGATGTCATGCCTGAACTGGATATCCTTTACATGACACGTGTGCAGAAGGAACGTTTCTTCAACGAAGAGGACTATGTACGTTTGAAGGACTTCTATATTCTGAATAAGGAAAAGATGGAACTGGCAAAGGATGATATGATTGTCCTCCATCCGCTTCCTCGAGTTAACGAGATTTCTGTTGAAGTTGATGACGATCCAAGAGCTGTATACTTCCGTCAGGTTCAGTACGGAGTCTATGTCAGAATGGCTTTACTTCTCACCTTGTTGGAAATCAAAGTTGAATAGTTACGTTGAAGATTAATTAGGAGGTTTCATATGTTAAATGTAGGAAAAATCGAAGAAGGCTTCGTATTAGACCATATTAAGGCCGGCAAAAGTCTCAGTATCTATAAGCATCTTGGCCTGGACAAGCTTGATTGCACCGTTGCAATCATTAAGAATGCAAGAAGTGATAAAATGGGAAAAAAAGATATCCTTAAAGTGGAATGTGATATCAATACTCTGAATCTTGATATCCTTGGATTTATCGACCATAACATCACAGTAAATGTTATCAAGAATTGTGAAATTGTAGAGAAGCTTCCTCTTACCTTGCCAAAGGAAATCAAAAATGTTTTAAAATGTAAAAATCCTCGCTGCATTACCTCTATCGAGCAGGAATTACCACATATTTTTGTATTGACAGATGAGGAAAAGGAAATCTATCGTTGCAAATACTGCGAAGAGAAATACAGCAGTTCTGAATTTTAATAAGAAACTATGAAAAAGAGCATGTGAACCATTTAATTCACATGCTCTTTTATATTGTTTATTGATTGATTCGCTTCCAGCCAAACAAGATCCTTTTAAAATTCTTCTTATTAGCAATAACATGCTCATGCTGTGGAAACTTATCCCAATAGCTCATTGCTTTCTTAATATCGACAGGAACACCTAATCCATATGCATATATTTCGCCTAATCCGACTGCAGACAATGCTTCTCCCGGATAACGACTCAATTCTTCCTTTGCCTTCACGTAGTCAACTTGAGTTCCTAAGCCTTTAAGATAGCATGTACCAAGCATATCAGAGCCCCAATCATTTTCTTCATCATGAGCAGCCTTTAAATGCCGGAAAGCCTTATCATAATCTATTTGAATGCCGTCTCCACCATAGAAATAAATCTCTCCTAAACGGTTATTACAAAGAACGCTTGCGCTTCCTGACTGATAACAAAGTTCAAAATACTCCTTTGCCTTTTTTATATCTCTTGGCATTTTCCCGCCAAAGGTGTACATCGCACCAATCTGTGCATACGCAGGCATATAGTGCTTATCAGCAGCCTTCTGGAATATCTCAAGTGCCGCCTGCGGATTTGTATCCACAAGTTTCTTTCCTTTTTTTACCATGTAAAAGCCATTACCCATATCTGCCGCCAATTCTTCCAGCTCGGCAGCACGTTTCTCATTTTTCGGAATTCCCCAGTCGCCGGAGGTCAGGATATCGATATAATTGCCGATTCCCATGATCATATTCTTGGAAATCAGTTCTTCATAAATAGGTATTGCAGCCTCTGTCCACTTTCGAAACTGTGCCTGAATATCCTTTTGTGTCATGCGGCTGAAATCCATTTCCGTAAGCTCTCCAACATCACCATAATAATATGCATTGGCAATCAGATATTTTGCAAAAATCTCGCCGGATGCTGCAAGGTTACATACCTCATTCCACACTTCTACAGAAGAATGATATGGTTCATGAAGGAAGCTTCCGCTTCGTGGTTTAAATCCACCAAAACGTCTTGCTCCAAACATTCCAAGCGCACTTCCGTTTTCTATACTCAGATTCAGGTATTCTTCTGTTTTACGATCATCCGTTTCATAACCAAATCCACTATCCACGAAGCAGTTCCCTGCATAAATACGTGCAAGGAAAAAATATGCATCAGGATTTCCCTGCGCAGCTACTTCCTCCAATAATGATTTTACCTCTTGTGCTTTTTCAAATTGAAAATCTACCCATAAAACCTGGACAACTTTCTCTATTCTCTCATCAAACTTCATCATGTCTCGTTCTCTCATAAAAAATATAAATTTTTCGTCTTATCCTTTAAGCAAAGCTTATAATATCATCTTTAGGTTTCTTAGCAGCTGTTACACTGACTGCACGAAGTACAGGACCCTCGCCCTTGTATTCTGCACGATATTCCTTGTCCACAGCAGCAGTAACCTCCACCCAGGACTTCTCAGTAAGCTCAGCTGCCTTATCATATTCGCAGGCAAATCCAAGGAATGCCATATCATCTGCACAGCAGGTCATTGCCATTCTTCCCGGGACAAAATAATTCTTTGGAAAATCCTTTGGCTTCAACACCATCGCAACAAATCTCACGGTTTTCCCCAGATATCTTCCAAGATTATCCATAGAATCCAGATACCAGATTCCGTATCCCATGTTATCAAGAGCAATGACAGGCTGGTTCAAGTCATATGGAAGATCCTCCTCCAACAGTTGATTGATTTCTCCATCCTTGTCTTCAAATACTATATCTGCCTGAGGATTTACAGCCTTTACATTTCTCTTGAAATTTGCAAGCTGTTCATTCAAGCCATCGCAACGATTAAAGATAATCAGTTCTGACTTTCTAATCTGTTCTGCGACAAGAGACTTCATATTGGTATAGTAAGTCTGGAAGGTTGCTCCATTAATTGTAGTAATCTGCTGTTCTACTGTCCAATGCCATGGAAGCTTCATATCCTTACAGTTCCACATACCATTATATTCTATTACAATTCGCTCCGGCTTATGTTGCTTTTCAAGCTCCAAAAGTCTCTCCGGTGTGAAGTCCTCCTCTTCGTCGATGACCTCCATAATTGTTCTGCTCTTTGCAAGAAGCTTTGTATCGTACTCTATTTCACCTTCTTCACATACAATCAATAAAGTCTTACCGCGTATCTGAAAGTAAGGCTGGGAAATGGTATAGGAAATAAATTCCGTCTTACCGCTTTCCAAAAAACCATTAATAATATAAACGGGCTTCATATACTTTTCTCCAATTATTTTTCAAACAATTTCTTAAGATTCTCTTCCTGAAGCTTAGAACCAATGACACAAATCTTTCCTGTTACTTCTGCTGCACCCTTTCTTACATTGCTTTCACCAGGTACATAATCAAAGTTTACCCAGGTACCATCTCCTGCAGGAACCATACCCTTTGCACGAAGAATCACACCATAAGTCTCTTCCTCATCAAGCTTCTTAAGAATTTCTTCAATCTCAACTGCTGTATAGGTAGTAGGTGTTTCCATTCCCCAGCTTGTAAATACCTCATCTGCATGATGATGGTGATGTCCATGCTCATCGTGATCATGATGATGTTCATGGTCATGATGATGTTCATGGTCGTCATGGTGGTGGTCATGCTCATCATGGTCGTGATGATGTTCATGGTCATGCTCGTCGTGGTCGTGATGGTGGTCATGGTCATGGCAGCCGCAGGTGCAATTCTCATCGTGGTCATGATGATGCTCATGCTGCTTTGCGACCTCTTCCATCAATTCTGCTTCTAAATCCTTCGCATTTTCGATTGTTTCCAAAATCTGCTTACCATCAAGTTCATCCCATGGTGTTGTGATTACAGTTGCTTTATCATTATGCTCACGAATGATTTCCATCGCTGCCTGAAGCCTGCTCTCGCTAATTCCTGCCGTTCTGCTTAAGATAATCGTTCCGGCATGTTCAATCTGATTTAAGAAGAACTCACCAAAGTTCTTTGCATACATTTTGCATTTATTTGCATCAACAACAACAACTGCACTATTTAATGTTACTTCCACATCGGAATCTACATCCTGCACAGCCTTCATAACATCAGAAAGCTTTCCTACTCCGGATGGCTCAATTAAGATTCTCTCAGGATGATACTTTTCAAGCACCTCTGCGAGAGAAGCGCCAAAGTCACCTACTAAAGAACAGCAGATGCAGCCCTGGTTCATTTCCTTGATTTCAACACCTGCTTCCTTTAAGAATCCTCCATCAATACCAATTTCACCAAATTCATTCTCAATCAATACAACCTTAGATGCATCCATTGCTTCCTTTAACAGTTTCTTGATCAAGGTTGTCTTACCAGCTCCTAAAAAGCCGGAAAAAATATCTATCTTAGTCATGATAAAACCTCCTATACATACATTCTAACTTATAATATTAGCACAACGATTTTTAAATTGCCATAGTTGTAACTATGAAATTATTGTAAAATGCGGGTATTATTCTTCGTCCTTAATATACCACTCAAGATTTTCTGCCAGTATTACCTCATAATTATTTTCTCCCTCTCCATTACGTAAATATACATTACGTATTCCAGCCTGAATAATCATTCTGGCGCAAAGAGGACATGGCTTTGCCTTATGCACTGATAAATCAGCCGGATTAATTCCCGCGAGGTATAGATCAGCACCAATTGTCTGTTCTCTGGAACAATTAAGAAGTGCATTTGCTTCTGCATGAACTGCCCTGCAGATACCATATCCCTCTCCCTGATGAAGATTCTTTCGTATTCTTGGACATTCACCAATGTCACAACAGTTTTCAAAGCCTCTTGGCGAACCATTATATCCTGTTGATATTACTGCATCATCCTTTACGATTACAGCACCATACTTACGTTTGATGCAGGTACTTCGATAAGCAAAGTTTTCCGCGCAATTCAGATATGCATCCACTTTTGATATACGTTTCATTCCTTCCGGTCTAACCATATTCTTATTCCTCCTCGCCTGATAACTGGTATGCAATTCTTGGACTTCCATCTGCTACATAAATAATTCCACATCTGATAAATCCATGTTTCTCTAATAAGTGCTGCATTGTCTTGTTGTCCTTGTGTGTATCTGCTCTAAGATTTGCATTTCTTTCTCTGCAAAAAGAAAGACATTTCTGAAAAATACCCTTACATTTACCGTCACTGCCAAGCCTGTGAATCGTTCCATAAGTATCTTCATTCCTCCATGCACCATGTTCAATCATCCTGTAGGTTGGCTCTTCTCCTATAACAAACATGAATGCTCCATGAATTTGTCCTTCTTCTTCACATACATAAAATTGCCGTTTATCTATATCCTTTTCTATCATCTCTCTTGAAGGATATCCATTTACCCACTGCGTTGGATTTCCTGAATCAACCATATACTGTTTTGCAAGACAGTATACCTCCATAATCTGTTCTATATCATCCATATTGGCATTTCTGACTGTCATTCTGCTATCTCCAATCTATCAATACTTTGGTATTCTTGTTCAATGTCTTCTGCAAATATACTATATGTAATCTCTGATTCCCGTACAGAAGCACCTGCTTCTGCCTCACCGCCTGCTATCATACCTATCAGAAAGCCTTCCTCATCAAACACACCTCCACCGGACATCCCTGCCTTGGAATAACACTTGGTTTCCAACATGCTCGCCTGAAACTCCGGTACAAAAGTCTCTCCCTCTACGGTTCCCTCGTAATAGCCTTTTACATTTTCCTGTGAATATGCAATCTGTATGACCTTTTCTCCATCTGTTCTTCCCTTTGTTCTTACCTCATAGCACTCCCGAAGTACCTCTGAGGTAAGGTTATTCCTTGGAATAAAAAGAAATCCCAAATCATACTCCTGTGAAAATGCCATAATTTCTGCCTGAAGTGGTGTTCCATCCGGAAAAGTAACCATTCCATATGCAGCCTCCCGAAGTAAGTGCTTATTTGCTGCAATTACAATCCCTTCTTCCTCCATACGCCAAATCACACCATTTCCGGCATATTTTCCCATTTCGACTCTGACAATACACCTTGATATTTCCATATAGATAGTCTGTATATCTTGCGCATCACATACCGGCATGGAAAATGCACCAAGTCTTATGGCACCCAGATATTCATCCTCGTAAGAAGTCGTTTGGATAAGCGGACGATTCTCCCATGGATTTTCTTCTTTTTCGCTAATGCTCTCTATCACTACCTCTTCTGCTGTTACATCCATGGTATTTACTTCGCATACCATCATAAGTACCATAACTAATACAAGCACTGTTGCAATTTGTTTCATTTTACTTAATTTCTTCTTTCTAAACATAAAAAGATGATGCTCAGCGGCAATCATCATAACTACCACTACGTTACAGCAATTTATTATTATATGAAAAAGGAACCGCTTCTATCATATCTGATATTACGATTCCTTTCAAGTAATGTCTTTTTAAATGCAAGCGCAGCGATAAGCCGGGTTATGTCGGCGCCGCAAGTTTCCTTACGACACGAATGATCATCTATCTAGGACTGCTGTTACCAACAGCCTCAAGCGACCTACCTGGAAACAGGTCGGGCAAACCTGTCGTTTCCTAACTTGGTCTTGCTTCGGATGGGGTTTACATGTGCCCTCCTCGTTACCTCGGAGGCGGTAGTCTCTTACACTGCCTTTCCACCCTTACCAGAACAAAGGAAAACCTTTGTTCAGAAGAACCGGCATGCCGTCTCTTCCACACAACTAAGTGTTGGCGGTTTATTTCTGTTGCACTGGCCTTGGAGTCGCCTCCACCGGACGTTATCCGGCATCCTGCCCTGTGAAGCCCGGACTTTCCTCACCCCCGAAATACGGGGCCGCGATCATTTGCCGCACTTGCCGTAATATTATATACTAGACAACTTATTTTTGTCAAACCTTAAAACAGCTTCCTCCAACAAATTCCCTGACAATGGAATTCTTAGGTAAATCCTCTGTGCTTACACCAAGGAAGTAGCTTAAGAACTTCAGCAGACGAACTGCTTCAAAGTACTCCGGCTCTCCCGGCTCAATACTATAAAGCAACGGCTCTGCAAACTGCTTCAATACAGAGATCTCATAAATTAAAGCAGAATTGAACATGGCATCTGCACTTTCCTGAAATGGGAAAATATTTTCCTCTTCTCCTCTTCTTACAGATGGCCACATCTGAATCGTTCTCTTTGCACTTGCGCCTCTTGTTCTTGCATCTCTTACCATACGGCGCAGCAATCTTCCATCTGTAGTCGGAATCCGATTATGCTCATCAATATTCAGGGTAGTAAGTGCACTGATATAAATCTTATACTTGCTTTCTGCAGGTAAAGAATAAGACATCTTGTCATTCAACCCATGAATTCCTTCAATAACAAGGATATCGTCTTTTCCCAGTTGTTTGAAATTACCCTTATATTCCCGCTTACCGGTCACAAAATTGAATTGTGGAAGTTCCACCCTCTTTCCTGCAAGGAGTTCACACATATCATGATTGAACTGTTCAATATCAATCGCCTCAAGACATTCAAAGTCATAATCACCATTTGGCTGCCTTGGTGTCTTTTCCCTGTCAACGAAATAATCATCTACTGCAATCGGATGTGGTGTCAGACCATGTGTACGAAGCTGAACGGAAAGTCTATGGGAAAATGTCGTTTTACCGGATGAAGAAGGCCCCGCAATCATAACAAACTTAACGCCACCTCTTGATACGATATCTGATGCAATTTCGCTGATTCTTCTTTCCTGAAGAGCCTCCTGCACTAACATCAGCTCGTTAAATTTCCCGTCACGAATCTGATCATTCAAATCTCCTACCGTATCAATACCAAGCTTAATCCCCCAGTCTGATGCAATTGTCATTGTTTCAAAAAGCTTTGGTCTTGATACAAATGATTCCAACGCAGATGGATTATCCTTACCCGGCAATATCAGCAAAAATCCATCCATATACATCTGAACATCAAAATACTTCACATAGCCTGTACTTGGAAGCATATAACCATAATAGTAATCATAATACCCATCCAGGTTATACACATTTACAGAGGAACTGCCACGATATTTGAAAAGGCTTTTCTTATCCATCATCTTCTGTTTTTCAAACAAAGCATTTGCTTCATCAAGCGGCATGGATTTCTTCATAATAGGAATATCACGTTCTATATATTCCTGCATTTTTGTCTTTACCTGCTCTACAAGCTCCCTGGTAACAGTAAAGTCACCTTTTTTAGAGCAATAGTAGCCGTTTCCGATAGAAAATTCCATTTTTATCTTTTCAATTTTCTCTGCACCCACAACCTCGGTAATCGCTTTCATCATGATAATTGTCGCAGTTCGATTATATGTTTTGTGTCCTGCATCATCAGATAACGTAAGAAATTCCAGCGTACAATCTTTGTCAAGCTTCTTAAATAGCTCTCTGATTTTTCCATTCCTTACTACTAAAGCAATCTGTTCCTTATAATCCTTCTGATACTCTGCTGCAATCTCTGCAAAGGTTGTTCCATACGAATATTCCCTTGTTTCTTCCCCAATCTGAACCTTATACATCTGTTCCATGCCTACCTCCTGATTTCTTTCCAAATTGTTTAGATTTCATCTAAATAATTCTAAAATAAAATAATCTATATCACAGTAAATGGTTCCCTAATCTTTGCCTCATACAGTTCTACCCCCTGTAATTCCCTGTGCAGGAACTCCTTCATATATGGTATGAACAGTTTCTCAATTCCGTAATGCCCTGCATCAATAATATTGAGGCCCTGCGCAACAGCATCAATTCCTTCATGATGATCAATATCTCCTGTGATCATTACATCTGCACCAGACCGTAATGCATCTTGAATATAACTACCACCTGATCCCGGCATGACTGCTGCTGTTTCCACCATATCCGTCAATTCACCAAATACCCTTACATTTGGCACCTGATATACACTTTTTACCAATTCAGCGCATTCTGCAAGACTCATCTTACGTGGTAGTCTGCCAAATCGTCCACACCCCTCTTTTGAAATATCATCCTCATAAGTCACATTAAGAACCTGACTGTTATGGAGCTTTAACTCATCCGCAGCGGCATCCGCCATTCCCATAACATCAAAGTTCGTATGCATCGCATAATAACAGATATCGTTTTGAATCAGTTGGAATACTCTTCTTCCAATAAAGTCATCTGAATTGACCCTGCTCAGTTTATGAAAAATAAGAGGATGATGCGTCAAAAGGAAATCCGCCTTAAGGCGGACTGCCTCCTCAATCACATCATCCGTAGCATCCAATGCAATATAAATCGTTTTTATTTCCTTATCACGTCTTCCTGCCAGCAAACCAATGTTGTCCCATGACTCAGCATAGGAAGCCGGAGAAAGTGTTTCCAGTTTTTCTATGATTTCATAGCATTTCATATTCGTTTTCTCCTTTTACATACAAACCAGAAATAACAGTTTAGCCAGCAAGCTTTCAAATAACTTTTATACGATTTTGTGCATGGCTAAACTGTTATGCATAATAATTATACAGGCAGAAGACAATATCACTCAGTTCCTCATCAAGCTCTGCAATACGGTACTGCTGTCTGGGTGTACTTTTCTTCTGACACATTAAATTTCCTCTGATGTTCTCATAATTCTCCTTCTGCCATAGCAGATACTTTTTGAGTACAGGATGAGCTTTCTCTAAAAGATATGGTCCATATGTATCCTGAACTCGAAGAAGCTTCTCGGCTTCCTCCTTAGAAACTTGTGAAATACTTGGCGGAGCAATCTCATCTGAATGTGAATTGCCCTTTTTCTTACATTTCTCAGCAAGATTATCTGCAATCTGTTTCTCCTGCTTACCAAAGGCACATGGAACGACATGCATCATGGGATAATATTTTCCGTCCTCAAATACCATATCTTCCTTATCAATCACAAAACCGGATTCTCTAAGGAAGCTGCGCACCTCGCTTATTTCTGACTGTGGCTGCAACACCAGCTGCTCCATCCCGCTAATAATATCCTTGCCCTGCGTAAGAATATTGATGATCAGCCTGCCACCCATGCCGGCACATACAATTCCATCAACCTCACCGTCTTCTAACGCCTCAACTCCATCTGACAGTCGTGTCGTTATATACTCCTGCATACCATATGCTCTGATATTACCCTTAGCCTGCTCCAAAGGTCCCTGATTAATGTCCATGGCTATTATTTTCTTGCAAACATGACGTTTTATAAGCTCCATCGCTACATAGCCATGGTCACAGCCAATGTCTGCAATCCGGTCACAAGGCTGTACCAGCCCTACAACCGCCTGCATTCTATCTGATAATAGCATTCTCATTACCCCTTTAGACTTATCATACTTAATCCAAATAATCCTTCAATTTACGGCTTCTTGAAGGATGACGAAGCTTTCTTAATGCCTTTGCTTCAATCTGTCTGATACGCTCTCTTGTTACGTTGAATTCCTTACCAACTTCTTCAAGCGTTCTTGCTCTTCCATCATCAAGGCCAAAACGAAGTCTCAATACCTTCTGTTCTCTGTCTGTCAAAGTATCAAGCACCTCTACCAACTGCTCCTTTAATAAGGTAAATGCTGCCGCATCTGCAGGCACCGGTACATTATCATCCTGAATGAAATCTCCTAAATGACTGTCTTCCTCTTCACCAATAGGTGTTTCCAGAGAAACCGGCTCCTGTGAGATCTTAAGGATTTCACGTACCCTGTCTTCAGGCATATTCATCTCTTTTGCAATTTCTTCCGGAGACGGTTCACGTCCTAATTCCTGTAACAACTGTCTGCTGACACGAATCAGTTTATTAATGGTTTCTACCATATGAACAGGAATACGGATTGTTCTTGCCTGGTCTGCAATTGCCCTTGTAATTGCCTGTCTGATCCACCATGTAGCATAAGTTGAGAATTTGAATCCTTTTCGATAATCAAATTTTTCAACTGCCTTAATCAGACCAAGATTACCTTCCTGAATCAGGTCAAGGAAAAGCATTCCTCTTCCTACATATCTTTTCGCAATGCTGACAACAAGACGAAGATTTGCTTCTGCAAGGCGCTTCTTCGCTTCCTCATCACCAACCTCCAGTCTCTTGGCAAGCTCGATTTCCTCCTCAGCACTTAAAAGCGGAACCTTACCGATTTCCTTTAAGTACATTCTGACCGGATCTTCAATACCAACTCCGTCTGGTACAGAGAGATCAATGGATTCCATATCCACTTCATCTTCCTCTGAAAGCAACAGCTCTTCATCAGGAATATCATCGTCATCATCCGTGATGCGAAGTACATCAACATTATTCTGTTCCAGCGTTTCAAGAATCTTTTCAAACTGCTCTTCTTCCAGATGCAAATCCTTAAAGAAATCACTGATTTCCTGGTACTCCAGCACATTTTTCTTCTTCTTTGCAACTGCTAACAGTTCCTTTAATTTCGCATCAAATTTTGCTTGTGTGTTTTCATCCATTCTGGTCAATCCTCCATACCATATTATTTTTATCCTTAATTTAAAGAAATATGCGTTTTGCTAAGTTCTTCCAAAGCCTTTTTCCCTTCAATTACCTGATTCATCGCACTAAGGTCAACGCCAAGCTTCTCGGAATAGTAGTTAAAACTGTTACGCTTCACACTAAGAAGGATATCATGAAAAGCCTTTTCCTTCTCTGTTTCATTCTCCAGCTCAGGCAGCTTTGTTGTAAAGAGAGACGCAGCCTCACTTTGTTCTTTTTCATCCGCGAACATATTGATAATGCCAGCCGGATTCAAAGTATGATTCTCGATATCGGAAAACATTCTTTCCGCTACCTTTCTATATAATTCAATCGTAAAATCTGCCGGAGTAATGTACTCCTTAATCTTACTATATAGTTGCGGATAATCCGTCAACCATGTAAGCAGCAGTCTTTGTGCCTTCTTAACATTCTCCTCCGGTGTATTTTTCTTCTGTATACCTGATTTTGGTTTTTCAGGTGCAACTGCATAGCCTCCAGTCTTTGCAGCCGTATTGATTACTAATTTACGCAGATTATCAAATCCAATGTGATATTTTTCAGCTACTGCCTCGATGTAGTTCTCTCGCTCCACATCTTCACCGAATTCACACAACTTTCGCGCTATCGCATTATGAAAATTTGTCTTTTCTTCCGGATCGTTCATATCAAAATCACGTTCCAGAATCCGTATCTCAAACATAAAGGAATTCTCTGCGTGGTCAATCCTCTCCTGAAATGCCTCTTTACCAAGATTCTTGATAAATTCATCCGGATCCTTGTAAGGATTCATATTGATTATCTTCCCGGACATTCCCGCATCTCTAAGTATCCTGATGGCTCGTAAAGCTGCCTTAACGCCTGCGCCATCACTATCATATGCCAACAGCACATCCTTAGTATACTTTTTAATCAAGGCTGCCTGTCCTGGTGTAAATGCTGTTCCCAGTGATGCAACTGCCTGTGTAAAACCAGCCTGATGCATGGAAATAACATCCATATAGCCTTCACATAGGATAATATTCCCCGTTCTTGCGCTTCTGGCATAATTCATGCCATATAGGTTACGGCTCTTATCAAAAATCTCAGTTTCCGGCGAGTTCAGATACTTTGGCCCACTGTCATTATCTCCCATGATTCGTCCGCCGAATCCAATGACCCTGTGGTTGATGTCCTGTATTGGAAACATGACTCTGTTCCAGAACTGCGTTGTTGTTCCCCGTCGTTCGTCAATCTTAGCAAGACCGACATCACGGATCAAATCATCTGAATAGCCTTTCTGCCGCAAATAAGCAAGAAGTTCTTCCCCTCGTACGGGCGCATATCCTAATCCAAAATTCTTCCTTGTTTCCTCAGAAAGCTGGCGCTTGTCCAAATATTCCTTTGCCTTTGCTCCATGTGGAGTTCGAAGCTGATAAAAATAGAACTTCGCTGCCTCCTTGTTGACCTCAAGAAGCCTTTGCCTTCTTGTTTCACGGCGTTTGGCTTCCTCTGAGTATTCCACTTCCGGCAACACAACCCCTGCCTTATCCGCCAACAGTTTAATTGCCTCCGGGAAAGTACAATTTTCATACTTCATGACAAAGGTTACCACGTTTCCACCCTCGCCACAGCCAAAGCATTTATAAATCTGCCTGTTTCGGTTTACGGAAAAGGACGGTGTCTTTTCACTATGGAAAGGACAGCAGCATACATAATTGCTTCCCTTCTTCTGTAATCCAACATAACCGGAAATCACATCAACTATGTCATTTTTCTGCCTAATCTCTTCAATCAGTTCTTCCGGATAATACATTCTCTAACTCCTGTTTCTATACTAATATCCCATCCAGAACTTCGGTACATAAAGTTCATCATACAGTGCAATTGCAAAGCGGTCTGTCATGGAACTGATATAATCGCACACCACCATTTCCCTTGGTTCCCCGCGAAGTCCCAATTCCACAAAAAACTTCGGCAACTCATCCGTGTGGTTCATATAATGTTCATACAACGTTTTTACAAGAGAAACTGCTTTACTCTCTTCGCCTTTTGCAACAGGATTACTATATACCCTGTCAAACATAAAATGGCGCAAATCTTTCATGGCACGTTCCACATCTTCTGACATGCAGACATCATTCGTTCCCTTGCTATGAGTCACAATATCGTGAATAAAATTGTTCAGTCTTTCTCTTGGAGTATAACCAATCACTTCACCAATTTCTCTTGGCACGTCAGATTCTTTCAGGATTCCTGCCCTGATTGCATCATCCATATCATGGTACGTGTATGCAATCTTATCAGAAAACCTCACAATCTTTCCCTCCAACGTAGATGGTGTATTCTTTGTCTGGTGATTCAGAATTCCATCCTTTACCTCCCATGTAAGGTTCAATCCCTCTCCATCCTTTTCCAGAATTTCAACTGTTCTCACACTCTGCTCGTTGTGGCGGAACCCATATGGACAGACTTCATTTAACGCACGTTCGCCTGCATGTCCAAAGGGGGTATGTCCCAAGTCATGACCTAATGCAATAGCTTCTACCAACTCTTCATTCAACTGCAATGCTTTGGCTATTGTCCTTGCATTCTGGGAAACTTCTAAAGTATGTGTAAGACGTGTCCTGTAATGATCTCCTTCCGGTGACAGGAACACCTGCGTCTTATCCTTCAACCTTCGAAACGATTTAGAATGAAGGATTCTGTCTCTGTCACGCTGAAAAACAGGGCGGATATCACAAGGCTCCTCTTCCCTGTCTCTTCCTTTTGAGTTCATACTTAACGTTGCATATGGGCTAAGATAAATCTTCTCCCATTGCTCCAAATTTTCACGAATTGTCATATATTCTCCTGTCTGTGCCTTTCACACGAAAACAAAAAACCCTCTATTTTAATATTCTATATGAACTTCAAAATTCCTTTTTCGTGACTAAATTTTTTCAAAAATCATAACTATTCTGTTTGTTCCACAAAAAAACTATAACTCTGCATTAAAAACAATCTCCACATAATCACCCATTGAATGCTCAGCTTCTACAAAAAGTACCAGATGATTATCACGAATACAGGAATAACCTGTCGGGATGAGGGATAAATTCTTAAAATCTACATCATAATCAAGCATTGTCATTGCATAATCCGTAACATATCCATTATTCAAAAATGCCGAAAAATCTTCTTTTCCGATTTTTTCTGACGCCATCTCATAACCCTGCGCCGTTTCCAGAGAAGATACAACTGTCGCGACATCGGCATAATCCTTCAGTCTTAAATTCTCTCCTGTCAGCAGATTCAGATTCAGTGTTTTTATTTCATTTACCGGATATGCGCTGCCTTCATAATTCACATATCCCCGTAACACAAAGGAGGCTACACCTGCTCCCATAGATGCAGTCTCATATTTCAGTTCATAAGCACTTAATCCCTCCTGTGTACTTCCTTGCAATACTGCCTGCTTAATCCCTTCATTCAGCTTTGACTGAATCTCTTCATTTTGCATTCCTGTAAGCTGTGGATAGGTCACCTTCACGATACCTTCCTCATATACTGCGGCTTCCACGGTATATGAGACTTCCTGTTCACCTGCCATTCGGTCTACCCATGGTATAATCTCCTCCGGTTCTGTTGTTGTAGTCTCTTCCTGTGTTTCCTCTTCATCTGTTTTTGGCTGCTCATCCCTTATAATAACAGGTTCTGATTCTTCCGGTGTAATCTCCTTAAACTCCACCACAGCCTCTGCAGATTCTGGTTCTTCTTTCTTACCACATCCGCATAATCCCAAAATCAGCACTCCACATAAAATAATAAATCCCTTTTTCTTCATAGTCGCAGCTCTCCTTAACTGTCACTTATACCCCGTAAACAAAAAATGGAAAGTCCTAATCCTAAGACTTCCCACTTTCTTATTCAGTGCAGGAGATGGGACTTGAACCCACACGGTATTGCTACCACAGGCACCTGAAGCCTGCGCGTCTGCCAATTCCACCACTCCTGCGAACAAAAACTATTTTACCGTTTTTGTTCTTTTCTGTCAACCATTTTTTTCAATATCCTAAAATTCAAAAAAAGCGAAAAAACTTGTTGACTTCTATTCCAAGAAGTGATAATATACTTCTTGCAGCGGCGATGTGAAAACAAATTACATAACGCTGACATGCGGAAGTGCTGGAATTGGCAGACAGGCAAGACTAAGGATCTTGTGCTAGTATTAGCGTGTGGGTTCAAGTCCCATCTTCCGCATTGCATTTAGAGGCTCAGGAACATTGAAAAATCAATGATTCTGGGCTTTCTTTTTGGGAAAATTGGATAATATTTCAAGGGTTCCCAGGCTTATTTAAGACGACATCGGAAAAAGCGTATTTCACATTTCTCGGTGCTAAAAAATGTCGATTTTCGGTTTTTTAACACCGGGATATACAAAACATGAAGAAATTGTTGTTCATTTTTTTGATTTTTTAAGAAAAAAGCACCGATAAGCGTTGTAAAGTGCATTCTCGGGGTAAGTCATAAGAGGGTAACACTGATATAGTTAGATTTGAGCTATTTCGGCGTCAAATTTCAGCACAATAACTTGATAGTAGGTTTATTTACTCCGACAAATGAATCAACATGGGAACATATGAAATTAATCTTCTTCCCGATGTTGATCTATTCTTTCATTGCACATCCTAAATTAAAAGACTTATATCCTTGCATTACATCTTCATTATTATCCGGCATCTTAGTTGGAACAGCTCTTATTCCGGCTATTTTCTATACATACACAGGAATCATTGGTTATCATCTACTATCCCCCAAAAATAGCCATATTCGCTGAACCATGAATAAACTATTTTATTCTTTTTATATAATCAGCGTGATTAACTAATCTACTCTTAATTATTATTGGCATTTTTTGCTTCAATGCCAGCATTGCTCTCTCGGGGCTGGTAGCTTGTTTCTACTTCTCATGCCCCGTTTTTCTCTTATTCCGACACTGGCATCGCTCTTCCCAGGGCATGACAACTCATTATATTCTCCCATGCCCCAAAAAGCTTCATCAATCACATTATGCTTCTTACTATAATTCTTCATCAACAAAGCAAATCATGCCGCAAGGGTATACCCTCTGCAGCGATATAAAAGCTATCTATACTTCAAATACTCCATAAACCGCTTTACTGCTATGGATACTGTCTTCTGATCACGCATGACAAGACCAATATTACGATAGGCCGGAACATCCAATTCCTTTATTACAATATGATAAGGAATTCTCTTCAAAATCAGTTCCGGTAAAATGCTGATTCCAAGCCCGCTTTCTACCATGGACATAATCGCATAATCATCCCAAGTCGTAAAATGTACCTTGGGTGTTATGTTCCACCGTTCAAATATTTTAGAAATTTCGGCCTTTGCACTCTTTTCAAGCAGCATGAACGGATCATTTTCAAGCGCCTTTACCGGAAAACGTTCGCACTCTGCAAGTGGGTGATTCTCCGGTAAAATAACAAGCAGCTTATCCTTCGCTAAAAAAATGGATTCCAAATCAGGTTGCGTAGGCAGGCGAAGGAAACCACAATCCACACGCCCCTCCTGAATCCAATTCTCAATCTCTGTATAATCACCTAAAAGTAGTTCATAATCAATATTTGGATAATCCTTTTGAAATTCCTTGATGACATTTGGCAGCCAATGCGTAGCTACACTTGAAAAGGTTCCAATACGGATAAGCCCCGATTGCAGCCCATTCAGTTCATCAACCTGCATTTGCAGCTTTTGATATTCATTACATACACTCTTAGCATAAGGAAGAAGCTTTATGCCATCCGAAGTCAGCCTGACTCCGGCACGGTCACGTTCCAGAAGCGATACCTTCCACTCTTTTTCCAAATCTCCTATCATACGGCTGATTCCCGACTGGGAATATGCCAAAGCTTCTGCAGCTTTTGTGAAACTTCCATATTCAACAGCTTTGATAAATGCCATATACTTCTGTATATTCGCGTCCATACGTTTTCTCCTTTTATATCTGTTTTTGTCATGTTTTACATGATAATCATTCGCTTTTGTAATCTTTGAACTCATGGTACACTACATATGAAAATATTTCAAGAAAATTGAGGATGAAAACAAATGAAAAAGTCATACTTTAAATACTTACTTTCTTTATTACTGTTTGGTTCAAATGGACTTATCGCAAGCAGGATTGCATTATCCAGTTCCGAAATTGTGTTACTTCGTACCATGTTCGGAACTCTTTTGCTGTTAGGTATTTTTGTATTTTCACGAAAGAAATTTACCTTTTTGAAGCACAAACGTCAATTTGCCTGTCTAGCAATTTCCGGAATCGCTACAGGTCTAAGCTGGATATTTTTATATGAAGCTTATAACCAGATAGGTGTCAGCACCGCTTCCCTACTTTATTATTGCGGTCCTGTTATCGTAATGGTTCTTTCCCCTCTTCTTTTTAAAGAGCATCTGACTCTGGTAAAGGTAACAGGGGCTTTATCCGTACTGCTAGGCATATTCCTTGTCAATGGTCATGCTTTGCAGGGTGGTAAGACTGGTTTTGGTTTGTTCCTGGGCGTCATGTCTGCTATTATGTATGCCATTATGATCATCTTCAACAAAAAAGCAATTCAGATCACCGGCATGGAAAATTCATTATTGCAGCTTGCTATCAGCTTTTTGACTGTAGCTGTTTTTGTAGGTCTAAAACAGGGATATCATATATCGATTGCTTTATCTGATTGGACACCGATTTTGGTTCTTGGCTTACTCAATACAGGAATCGGCTGTTATTTGTATTTTTCCTCTATTGGAAACCTGCCGGTACAGACAGTATCCACTTGCGGTTATTTAGAACCTTTATCAGCAGTTCTTTTTTCAGTATTGTTCCTGAATGAAGCTATGAACCTTCAACAGGCATTAGGTGCTGTATTAGTGATTGGCGGTGCCGTATTCAGCGAAATGCCCTTGCGGATTCATTTACATAAAGAAAAGCGCTACCTTCCCGGTTAGCGCTTTTCTTTTCCCTGCATATTTACGATATAAATTCCCACACATACAAGTACTAATGAAATAATACAAGTCATATTAAGACTTTTTGACTCATCAAGTAAAATAGCTGATAAGATTACTCCAAACACAGGATTCATAAATCCGAAAACAGCTACTCTTGAAACAGGATTGTACTTTAGCAGTATTCCCCATAAGGAATATGCCACCGCCGAAACAAAGGCAAGATAGATTAAAATTGCAATTCCTTGCCCCGTAAAGACAGTTAATCTTCCTCCCATCAATGCACCACAAAGCATCATAATGATTCCACCGACAATAAACTGATAGCCACTTAAGATTACAGGATCTTCATCTTTGGAATATCGCTTCAAAAACACAGAAGAAAAGGCATAAGCAACTGTTGATAAAAAGATTGCCCCCTCACCGCTCCACGAAAATGACATAGATATTCCATTCCCTGCTACATTCACAAGCACTACACCGGCAAAGCCGATTACACTTCCTATCAGCTTTTTCATTGTCAATGTTTCCTGATGGAAAATAAGGCTGGCAATCATAATTGCAATAAATACATTCACTCCACCCACAATAGATGCTTTTACACCTGTCGTATTAGCTAATCCGATATAAAAAAAGATATATTGCCCAACCGTTTGCAGCATGCTAAGTTTAATAATTTTACTGATTGATTCTCTTTTAGGCAGTAATACCTTTCTTTGAAAGATACTGCCTATTATGATTGCCAATATTCCCGCCATAGTAAACCTGCAGCCTGCAAATAGAATCTGTGTCGCCACTGCTTCCTGCGGAATCTCAAACCATTTATACCCAAGTTTTATACAGGAAGATGCGCTTCCCCACAATATACAGCATATCAATGCACCAAACCACACCACTATCGTTTTTGTCATAAATCGTTCTGTTTTACTCATATTATTTCTCCCTTAGGTAAAGTATGTAACACGTAAAAGGAACGCAAATCCCCTTTGATCTGCGTTCCTTACATATCACACACTTCTTCTATTCTGCCTATATAAAAATTAAGCTACAACATATTTTTCCAGTCTAGCAATTAATTCTTTTCTCTCTTCCTGCTCAGCATGGATATCCAACACAAGTGGTTTTGTGCAGTCACAGCTTAATACACCTAACAAAGACTTTGCATCAAGGTATGTATTTCTACCACTAATCAAATCAATGTCAAACGAGGTACTTCTTGTAATATCCACAAAATCCCTAACCTTGTCTACTGAATCAAGTAATACTTTCACTCCCATATTTTAACTCCCTTTCTTTATACCTTATAAATCCTCATAAAATAAGGTACCACATAGATACACATTACTCTGTTATTATTACCTATTTTATTTTCATGTGCAAGTACTTAGATTATTTTCTATGCATCATGCACTTTTTTGATTAAAAATAAAAAAATATTGTGCAGATTTACACAAACGTATCTACCATCCTTATAGAAAGTAAGTCTCTTACAGGATACTCAAATATCACAGATATTTCTTCAGTTCTGAAATCAATTCGTCATATTCTGCATCTGATAAAGTTTTCTGCTTTGGATCCATGGCAAACGTTCCTCCCCATTCAAACTCATCCTTATATTTGGGTACAAGATGAAAATGAAGGTGATGTCCGGTATCTCCATACGCTCCATAATTTACCTTATCGGGACTGAATGCTTTATGAATCGCATTTGCAACATGATTTACATCTGCGAAGAAAGCATTTCTCTCCTCTTCTGACAATTCAGTCATCTCGCTAACATGATGTTTGCTTGCAACAATACATCTTCCTTTATGGCTCTGCTCCTTAAATAAATATACCTTTGATGCATTTAGCTCACATATTTTAATACCGAACTTTGCAACAAGCTCACCCTCTACGCAATAAGAACAATTCTGATCTATCATTTTCCTCTTCCTCTCATATCTAACTTTTAATAAGTACCTTTCACATCCTTAAGCTTCTCAAAATGGCGCTCCAGCAATGCTACTACATCATCCCTATCCTTCATATCATTTAAGATTACTACCGTACCAAATACATCATCATATTGAAACATAAGCTTATATGGATCACCTTGAATCATGTATTGGGCATCGCCTTCATATGGTTGAAACACTTCCTTCCCCATTTCCTCTGCAATACTGTCGGCAAGAAATCTAACCGGCTCAGAACCCCAGCCATTCGTGTCAATGGCAATCCAGCCATCCTCTTGTGTAATCATATTAATCTTATATAACATATTATAACCACCTTTCTAGTGTAAAAAGGCATCACCCATAACAAGATTGATGCCTTTTATCCGCATAAAATACGTACTTCCTTATTCTATTATTTCTGAACAAGATGTACTGCAAAGCCGCCGATTTCGCCTTCCATGTAAATAGCAATCAACTTGCCATTCTTAACAACTGCTGATTCCTCAACAAACTTAACACCCTTAACAGATTCCAGATAATTCTTAGCACGAACAACACTGTTTGTTCCAATAGCAAGATGTCCGTTAGCGCCACGTCCTACTGACTTCATTGCTTCTACTTCAATACCTGCAAAGATAGAGCTGTTACCAACCTTCTTGGTAAATCCAAACAAGTTATCGAACTGGGATGCTACAGAATCAGCCTCTGATTCATTTGCGCAGTTAACACCAACATGTCTTAATTCAAATCCAAGCATGGTTCTAACAGCTTCCTCTGTAAGTGCCTGAATCTCGTCAAACTTACCTTCTGCAACAAGTGCCTTGTTAACCATCCATGAGCCACCGCAAGCAATAATCTTATCAAATGCAAGATAATCACAGATATTCTTTGCGTTGATTCCGCCTGTAGGCATGAATTTCATCTGTGTATAAGGAGCTGCCATAGACTTAATCATGTTCAAACCACCTGCTGCTTCAGCCGGGAAGAACTTAACAACATCAAGACCTAATTCAATTGCAGCTTCTACATCGGATGGGTTAGCTGTACCAGGTGTTACAGGAACTCCCTTCTCGATACAATACTTAACAACCTTTGGATTTAATCCAGGGCTGACAATAAACTTTGCACCTGCATTTACTGCACGGTCAACCTGCTCTGTTGTTAATACCGTACCTGCACCAACTAACATTTCAGGAAATTCACTAGCCATAATTCTGATAGATTCCTCTGCTGCAGCAGTTCTGAAAGTAACCTCTGCACAAGGAAGGCCACCCTTAATCAAAGCTTCTGCTAATGGCTTTGCATCCTTAGCATCATCTAATACAACAACCGGAACAATACCAATACGACTGATTTTCTCTAATACTTCGTTCATTTTAATCCTCCATTCTGCTAACTCCTTACGCTCCCGGAATCAGCTCATATATGCAAACAACCTTCAAACATTTCTCTCTTTGAATTAGTCATTAACCTTAATATCCGGCTGTTCTTCAATCTCATCCTGGAACTTAGAAGCATCAAGGTTGTTAGGATCCTGTCCAATATAAGCTGAGATACCACCATCAATATAAACAACCTGTCCATTGATGAAATCTGATGCCGGAGAAGCAAGGAATACTGCAAGTCCCATAAGATCCTCTGTACGTCCCCATCTCTGTGCCGGTGTCTTAGAACGGATGAAACGATCAAATGGAGCCATAGAACCGTCTGCCTGCTTAGCACGAAGAGGTGCTGTCTGAGGTGTAGCAATATATCCCGGTCCAATAGCATTACACTGAATATTATACTGACCATATTCTGAACAGATATTTCTTGTGAGCATCTTTAATCCACCCTTTGCAGCTGCATATGCAGATACTGTCTCACGGCCAAACTCTGACATCATTGAACAAGCATTGATAATCTTTCCGCTCTTCTTCTCCATCATGTCCGGAATAACAGCCTTAGCGCAAAGGAATGGACCTGTAAGGTCAACATTGATAACTGCATTCCAATCTGCTGCTGACATTTCATGCATTGGGATTCTCTTGATAATTCCTGCATTATTAACAAGGATATCAATTGAGCCAACCTTTTCCTTTACATCAGAAACAAACTTCTGAACCTGTTCTTCATTTGTAACGTCACATACTGCTCCATATACTTCGATGCCAAGCTTCTTATATTCTTCTAAACCACGATCAACTAATTCCTGCTTAATATCGTTGAAAACGATTTTTGCACCAGCCTCAGCGTATGCCTTTGCATATGCAAGACCTAAGCCGTAAGATGCACCTGTAATCCATGCTACTTTTCCTTCGAGTGAAAACTTATCAAGAATATTGCCCATTTATATATCCTCCAAATAATAATATTATTGGTTAGGCAGCTTACGCTACCTAACATTTATAGAAAAATCAGTATCTATTCAGTACCTTCATAGATACAATAATCGTAACTATAATTATCTCTGAACACGTCCTGAAGCGTCTCCGCCTGCAAGCGTTTCAACTTCTTTTCTGGATACTAAGTTGAAGTCACCAGGAATGGTATGCTTTAATGCAGATGCAGCTACACCGAATTCCAAAGCATCCTTAAAGTTCTTACCGTCTAAGAGACCACAGATAACACCACCTGCAAAGGAATCTCCACCGCCTACACGATCAACGATTGGATGAATGCTGTATTCCTTAGAATGATAGAATTCCTTGGTATCTCTTGAATAGATACATGCTGACCAGCCGTTATCGGAAGCAGAATGGCTTACTCTTAAGGAAGAAATGCAGTACTCAAAATTGTAATCTGCTACCATCTGTTCAAAGATTGACTTGTATCCTGCAAGTTCAAGATCACCACTTGTTACATCTGTATTACCAGGCTTGTAACCTAATACTAATTCTGCATCTTCTTCATTTCCGATACATACATCAACATACTGCATCAGATTCTTCATAACCTTCTGAGCCTTTTCAGAAGACCATAATTTCTTACGGAAATTTAAGTCTACAGAAACCTTAACACCATGCTTCTTAGCAGCCTTTAAAGCTTCCTCTGTTAATACTGCTGCAGCATCAGAAACAGCCGGTGTGATACCTGTAAAATGGAACCAGTCAGCACCTTCAAAAATCTTATCAAAATCAAAATCAGCTGCTGTAGCTGTTGAGATAGAAGAATGTGCTCTATCATATACAACCTTGGAAGGTCTCATAGAAGAACCTGACTCAAGGAAATAGATACCAAGTCTTTCACCACACTTAGCAATATTCTGTGTTCCAACGTTATATTTTCTTAAGGCAGCAACTGCACACTCACCGATTTCATTATCTGGTACTGCTGTAACAAATTCAGCATTGTGTCCATAATTTGCAAGAGATACAGCAACATTTGCTTCGCCACCGCCGTAGCAAACGTCAAACTCATCTGCCTGAATAAATTTCTCATTGTTAGGTGTAGAAAGTCTTAACATAATCTCACCCATTGTAACTACTTTTTTGCTCATGATCAAATTCCTCCATTGTTTTATGTTTTCGTTATAAAACAGCCTCTTTCTTAGCTGTTAATTAGCATATGCCATTTATATATGACCCACTGTGCCGCCCAATCAAAGCTTACAGCGTTACGCCCTGTTTAAAGATTGCCATATCATGGAAGCCTGCCTTCTCACTCTTTACTTCCTTACCGGAAGCAATGGCAACAACCTCATCAAATAACCTCTGTCCTGCTACATCAAGGCTCTCACCTTCTGCAACAACACCTGCATTGAAATCAATCCAATTATCCTTCTTGCCTGCAAGTCTTGAATTACTTGAAATCTTCATAGTTGGAACAGGACACGCAAATGGTGTACCACGTCCTGTTGTGAAGAGTACAATATGTGCGCCGCTTGCAGCAAGTGCTGTAGAAGCAACCAGGTCATTTCCTGGTGCACTTAACAGATTTAATCCCGGTGTGCTTACGACCTCGCCATAAGCCAATACACCCTTGACAATTGCACTTCCTGACTTCTGTGTACATCCAAGTGACTTGTCCTCCAAAGTAGAGATACCGCCCTTCTTATTTCCAGGTGATGGATTTTCATAAATTGTCTGATTATGACTCTTGAAGTAATTCTTAAAATCATTAATCAAACTTACTGTCTTATCGAACAGCCCCTTATTCTCACAACGATTCATTAAAATAGTTTCTGCACCGAACATCTCAGGTACTTCTGTCAGAATCGTTGTTCCTTTCTTACTGATTAAAATATCTGAGAATCTTCCCACAGTAGGATTTGCTGTTATACCGGAGAAGCCATCACTTCCACCGCATTTCATGCCGATGATAAGCTTCGATACACTGATTGGTTCTCTCTTGAATCCTGCCACATAATCCGCAAGCTCCTTAACAATAGCAACACCATCTGCGATCTCATCATCACTTTCCTGTGAAACAAGGAACTTCACTCTATCAGGATTGTATTCCCCAATATAATTCTTCAATACATCAATATTACTGTTCTCACAGCCAAGGCCAAGAACCAGAACGCCACCTGCATTTGGATGGTTAATCAGATTTGCAAGAATCTGTCTTGTATTCTCCTGATCATCTCCCATCTGGGAACATCCATATGGATGTGGAAATGCACAAACAGCTTCAATATTCTCTCTTACAAGTCCCTGAGATAATTCTGCAATCTTGGTTGCAATGTTATTCACACAACCTACGGTTGGAATAATCCAGATTTCATTTCTTACGCCGACCTTGCCATTTTCACGGTTATAGCCCATGAAAGTTACATCCTCTGTCGTCTTTTCCTCCGGAAGCTTTGGTTCATAGCTGTAATCCAGTAAATCACCAAGTCCTGTCTTCAGGTTATGTGTATGAATCCATTCACCCGGCTTTACGTCTGCTGTTGTAAAACCGATTCGATATCCATATTTAATAACCGGTGTTCCTGTAGGAAGTTCCTTTAATGCAAATTTATGTCCTGCCGGAATCTCCATTCGTGTTACTACGGTAACATCACCAACTGTAATGGTTTCATTCTGTGCAATTGTTTCTAGCGCAACTGCCACATTGTCATCATTATGAATTTTAATAAAGTTTACCATATACTCTTCCTTTATGTAGCATTTCCAATTAGTAGAATTTTAGTAAAAATGTAACCGCTTTCTTTTTTATGATACCTGTATTTTAATACAGACATCACTTCATTTCTTGTTATTTTTTACAAAATTCTATTCATTTTCAATCTTTTTTCTATTAAAATTAGAAATTCTTCTCAATAGCCTTTCTCATTCCAAGAGCGCGAATATCCTCAAGGTAAGCAGTAACTGCTTCAGTTAAGCCTGCAACCTTTGTCAGATCCTGTCCATGGAAACCTTCGTTACTCAGATATGCTTCTACGAATTCCTTAGCAGGCTTACTGCTGTTTGCTGCAAAGAACTCAAGAACTGCCTTATCATCTAAAATATTATATTCCTGACCATTTCTGTGTCCGATTAATGCCTTCTCACGAATTTCAGATCCTGTATAGAATGCCATTAATGCTGCGATAGAGAAAGTAAGGTGTGCCGGAAGCTCTCCCTTTCTCTCTACATATCCTAATAAGGATGGCATACATCTTGCTCTCCACTTAGATACAGAATTAAGAGAAATAGATAATAATGCATGCTTGATATATGGGTTACGGAATCTTCCATCAACTGCTTCTGCGAAATCAAGCAAATCCTGCTTTGGTAAGTCAAGTGTAGGAATCACTTCATCATAAATGGTTTTATGCATGAAGTTTCCAATCAGCTCATCCTCCATAGATTCTCTTACAAAATCATTTCCTGCAAGATAAGAAGCAAGAACAAAGGATGTATGAGCACCATTCAGGATACGAACCTTTCTCTGCTTATATGGCTTCTGGTTATCCGTGTAGATAACAGGAAGTCCTGCATCCGGAAGTGGAAGCTCTTTGCTGATATCCTTTGAACTTTCAATAACCCAAAGTCCAAACGGTTCTGCTGTTACTACGATATTATCTCTATAACCGAATTCCTTCCAAAGTTCTTCTGCCTCATCTCTTGGATAGCCGGTTACAATACGGTCAACCAATGTTGAAGTGAAGATGCAGGCATCATCTATCCACTTTAAGAAGTCTTCCTCAAGATTCCAAAGCTTTGCAAACTTAACAACACATTCCTTTAAGTGAATACCATTGTCATCAATCAGCTCAACAGGAAGCATAACAAGTCCCTTATCTGCTGCTCCGTTAAAATGTGTATATCTTGTATATAAGAACTTACACAGTTTACCAGGATATGTCTTAGGTGGATTTGATTCAAACTTGTCTGTATCATCAAAAACAATACCTGCTTCTGTTGTATTTGATACAATATATCTTAAGGAGTCTAATTTTGCATAATCATTATATTTTTCATATTCATTATAAGCATCTACTGCATCAGCAACGCTTGTAACAACACGCTTGATTACCTTTGGCTCACCATCAACGATACCTCTTAAGCATACGGTATACTGACAGTCCTGTGCATGGAACATATCAAGATTACCAAATTCAATAGGTTTTACCAAAACGATATCCCCATCAAATTTTCCTGACTCATTTGCAATGTCAATCATGTAATCTACAAACGCACGTAAGAAATTTCCTTCACCAAACTGAAGCACCTTAATAGGTCTTTTCTTTTTTCCTGTTTTTACTGCATTTAATAATTCCATCATCTTATCTCCTATCACATTACTTTTTCCTTGAACCCGCTTACGTAATCTGTAAGCACTTACATTTGCATTTTATATTGTTTTGCTCAGAAAGTCAACTATCTTTTTTAACAAAAAAGCCCATAATTTTAGGCATTTGTGGCTATAGACGTTTTCCCCCTTTCAGAAGTTTTTACTTTAGGCTTGCTTTTTGAAATGCCATAATGTATTCTGTCTATGAAAACAGTTACATTTTAGAGTAACAATTCAGTACTGTTATATCTTTTGTGTGGGGTGATTCTTATGACTATCTATGATATTTCAGAAAAGGCTGGGGTTTCCATTGCCACCGTCTCACGCGTTCTCAATGGCAATACCAATGTAAAGCCCAAAACAAAAAAGCGGGTTATGGATGTAATAGAAGAATATGGATATACACCAAATGCATTTGCAAGAGGACTCGGTCTTAACACCATGAATACCATCGGTATCCTCTGCGCTGATTCCTCTGATTTGTATTTGGCAAAGGCTGTTTACTATATTGAGCAGTATTTACGGGAAAATGGTTACAATTCTATTTTATGCTGTACCGGCTATGACTTGGAAAATAAGAAATCTTCTCTTGACCTGCTTCTATCCAAACGTGTAGACAGCGTCGTTATGGTAGGTTCAAACTTTATCACCGGCAATACAGAGGACAACAAATATATCCGCGATGCTGCTGAACAGATGCCTATTATGCTTCTGAATGCTGATTTTGACTATCCAAATGTTTATTGCACGTTATGTGACGATTATAAATCCATGTTAGAAGCAACACAGTCCTTACTCAACAGTGGGCTTCATAGAATTCTTTATCTGTATAACTCACAATCCTATTCCGGATTAAAAAAACTGTCCGGTTATCAGGCTGCCATGCTTCAAAGTGATTTGCAGTTCAAGAAAGAATATATGCAGTTTTATCAGGGAGAACGTGAAAATATAGATGCGATTGCTGATTTTCTCACTGATCTTGATCAAAATGGTCTGTCCTTCGATGCTGTAGTTGCCTCTGATGATATCCTTGCCATGGGCGCCATGAAATACAGCAAAAGGAAAAAGCTTTCCATTCCGAAGGATTTCTCTATTATCGGTTATAACAATTCGTTATTGACGGCCTGCTGCGAGCCACCACTCACATCCGTTGATAATCGACTTCAGACCTTATGCTGTCAACTCGTTAAAACTTTAATGGGCGTTTTATCCGGTACAGAAATGCCACAAAAGGTTATCTTTTCAGGTGAGTTAATCAAACGGGAAACTACAAGGTTTTAAATATATCTTCACCAATCAAAAAGGAGACATTTTATCTGTCTCCTTTTATACCGTTCATAAGCAATTCATCCATTCTGCTACGTGTTCTCTCTATCAATTTCCATTTCTGGATTCGCTCATGCTGGTCCTTTGCCAAGAGTTCCACTACCATAATCGTCATTTCCCATAAGATACTTTTCGTTTCTTCATCCATATCACGATAAGCATTTCTGACCAATTTTGTTTTTTTCAGGCGCTCCGGAGTCGGAGTCCGCAAATCAGTAAGAGTCTCTGCTTCTGTAATCTCAATTATGCTAAAAAGATTATCAAGAAATGCTCCAACCCTCTCTTTTCCAAGTCCATATATCCACTGATTCATTCTGTCGTAAAGAATCTTTCGTTCCGGTACATTACTTTCCACCCGTACAAAATGATCCTCCTCAACACACCATGATAATGGCATATGCTGCAGTAAACCTATATTAGAGCTTTCAATCAATGTACATTGTATTGAATTCTCTTCATCGTCCTGCATGAGCATACCTACGAAAGATTCCTTAGGCACAAACTTTATGATTTTATCCTTTACAGATGCATAATCAAGAGTCTCCATAAAATCAGGGCGAAATCCCGGTCCATCAAAATCATATATTTTTCCAATCTTGTGCTTCAGCTTCTGATTGCAACACATTGCAGCATACGCAGCAAGATTACCACCTTTCGAATGTCCCCCAAGATAAAATCTTGCGTTGCGCTTCCTGCAAAACTGACGTGCTACAAATTCAACGTATTCTACACTTTTCTCCTGCGCAGCTACCGGTGTGCGATATGCCATACAAAAATCTTCTTTCCATCCAACCAGCGCATCATCTGTTCCACGGAATGCCAAATAAATATCACCATTTCCCAATATAAAAGTAATTGCACTGAATTGAAGATCTTTTTCCTTATCAATATCATTCACATAGAAATTGACCTTCATATTGCGGAAACGCCTAGAGCCAAGTATTTTGTAAAAAATCTCTTTATTCGTTTCCACCTCCCATGTTACGGATACAAAGTTTTTCTCATCCATATGTTCCATGATATAGTCTGTTGAAACTGCCGGGCAGATTTCCTCGATTCCAGGAACTATATTGTCATAAACATAATAAGATAGATGCGCCAGAATCAGCCCATCTATCTCACAAAGTGATTTTTCTACAAAATTATATCCACCATATTCTTCTAAATACGATTGAATCGTCCCCATTTAATACAACACCCCATTATAATAATCAAGTAACTGATTAACTACTTTATTATATTGCTGCATACCTTCTTCCACGCCGTTAAGCTTAAGAGATGTCTCCATCAAGGTATTGGAAACCTTTTTCACCGTTGAGGTCTTCACTACTGCTTTCTTTTCAACTACTTCCCAATCCTCTTTCGTCAGGAAAATATTATCTCCAGCCACAAGATCGCTGATTCTTACATGCTTCTTATATACGTTTTTATTCTTATTAATTGATTCGTAGAAATCATTATTTACATAGTTTAGTACACTTAAATATCCACAATACTGTAAAAATACATCATCTGATTCTATACATGCAAGAAAACCGATAAAATTTGCATCATCCTCATAAATAAATCCCTTTGTATGCGATAACTCATGACACACTGTAGGAGCTACATTGGTAACATGCATAACAGAATTAATATTCGCTTCCAGCGAAAATGGGAAATAATATCCCATAATATACTGCTGACTAAAGAATTCTGATGCTGACAAAAATTTGGGTGTGACATAATATCCGGAAAGCTGATCATAATCCTCTCCCAAATTTTGCATGGCTTTTATTGATTCTGCAACCAGATCACCATGATAAACAGCCTCTCCATTTTTGTCACGCTCGATTTGTAATGCCAGCGTATTGCATTTCTCTACCAGATAATCACGTAAAACAGCAAGATTTTCTTTCGTATATACATCCTCATCTGCAATAGCAGTTTCTATAACCGGCATGCCATTTACGTCTGCCACCATAGTCTCCGGCTGACTGCCACACATATACTTATCCATAAATCCTGATGCGTGATACATAATGAAACAGTTTAATGTCATAATATAACATACACCAAGAAAAATCCATGCATAAGTACACCAGTATCTTCCAAGAAATTTTCTGTGTTTTCCACGATTGCACAGATTCCACACAATAAGAATGACTCCAAGCAATGTTAGAGTGACTGCAAGAACCAGCATAATTTCTCCTACGGAAAATGGTGCAAGGCTTGTAAGTCCGGCATACGTATTCAGCCAAACCGGAAAGATGTTAGCAATATACCAATCGCAAAAATCAACGCTAACCCAAGCAATTACATTTAAAATAACAACTCCTGCAATGCCGATTCCATATATCCATCTGCCAGCATGATGCTTCTTTCCCTGCATTTCCATAGAAAACACTCCTTTGACACCCTTATTTCAATATATGTTCAGTTTACCCTAATTTTATTATCAAATTATAAATAAATTGTAAACATTCGCCAAAGCATTATTTTCTTTGCCATATTTTATTGTATTTTTTAATAAATCATTTCTTTATTCATTCATTTTTTAGTACATACTCTCCAAGTTTTCCCGCATCACTCTTTTTCATATTCACTTTCAGATATACCCCTTCCTCACGATAATCCGTTTCATAGATTACTGCATTATCATTTAAGTAAGATACAATGTCACCTCTTTGGTATGGTATCATAAGCTCGCAATCCTGATATCCTCCAGCCAGCTTACGGGCAATCAGATTCAGTAACGCATCTATTCCATCAGATGCCTTTGCAGACATATATATCTTATCATCTCCCTGAATCATTGCCAAATGTCCCATTCCGCATAAATCAGCTTTATTAAAAACATATATCATAGGAATGGTATCTGCACCAAGCTCATGTAACGTATCCTGCGTAACCTTCATATATTCATTATAGTTCTCATCGGAATAATCAATAACCTGTAAAAGTAAATCTGCCTCTCTTACCTCCTCTAATGTGGAACGGAATGCTTTAATTAAGTTATGAGGGAGCTTAGAAATAAATCCAACTGTATCAGATAATAAAAATGGATTTCTGTCAGGTGGAGCAATCCTTCGTACTGTAGTATCAAGCGTTGCAAATAGCATATCCTTCTCGAACACCCTCTTTTCCTCATCACCAACAAACTTATTAACAAGCATATTCATAATGGTTGATTTACCCGCATTGGTATACCCTACTAACGCAACCCTTGGAATCCCTGACTGCGCTCTCTTTTTCCGCTGTACTTCACGTTCCCCCGATATTACTTCAAGTTCACGCTTCATGCTGGTAAGGCGCTGCTCCAAGCGCCTCCTGTCAAGCTCTATCTTCTTCTCTCCGGCACCTTTATTGCTCATGGCACCACTGGCTCCCCCCTGCCTTGATAGCGCATCATGAAGCCCTACAAGCCTTGGAAGCATATACTGTAGTCTTGCTACTTCAACCTGAAGCTTTGCTTCCTTCGTCTTTGCCCTGGATGAGAATATTTCCAAAATGAGAGTTGTTCTATCCATAACAGGCTTATCTAAGGCATCCTGTAAATTTCTCAGCTGTATCGGTGATAATGCATTATCAAAAATGATAATCTCTGCCTCTAATAATTCTGCTGCCGTCTTCACCTCTTCCACTTTGCCGGAACCGATATAGGTCGCTGTATTAATATTTTCCATATTCTGTTCCGCCTGACCTACTACTTCCATATTGCATGCTTCAGCAAGGCTTGCAAGTTCTTTCATGGATAATTCAAAATTATCACCCTGGTTCAAGTTTACTCCAACGATTAATGCCTTTTCCATATTATTACGCTCCCTCTTGATGTTACACTCCAGCATATGTTACTGTTCACTTATTCCAGCAACTGCCCTATTCATTTCCAAAATATAGTCAATCATATAAGTTATGATTCCCCATGTCAACCTTTTCGTTACCTGTATTCTTAATAATATATGTTTCCAATATCAAGAAGCCAAAACGTAAAGAAGGCTTTATTCCGATAGCAATGATTTGGGAGGATACTACCAGAACGAAGCCTTCTTTTAAGGATTACTATATTGAAAAAGAGTTAAGTGAAAAGCTTTTTGAATTCAAGATTTATTTATCTTGAATCTATAAATAATATATCAAGTTGTCTGACAATTGTCAATGTTTTTCTTTAAAAATATAAAATTTATTTTTAGACCATTTTTAGTTGACATTTATATAAGAATATGATTAAATATCATTTGTCGGTAATCGGGGTGTGGCTCAGTTTGGCTAGAGCGCCATCTTAGGGAGGTGGAGGCCGCAAGTTCGAATCTTGTCACTCCGACTTCAGGGACTAACAGATGTTAGTCCTTTTTCATTTATAGGAAATAAAAAAGCAGGCTTTTCTATCATAATGATGAAATGTCTGCCCTTTTCTTTGTTAAATTCAATTAAGCGTTTACGCTATCCTTTAATGCCTTACCAGCTTTGAACTTAGGAGCCTTAGAAGCTGCAATCTTCATTGTTTCTCCTGTCTGAGGATTTCTTCCTTCTCTCTCAGCTCTTTCAGCTACTTCAAAAGTACCAAAGCCTACTAAAGAAATTTTATCTCCCTTTGCAAGCTGCTCGCTAACTGTTTCAACGAATGCATTTAAAGCAGCCTCTGCATTTTTCTTAGTTAAGCCTGTCTTAGATGCCATTGCATCAATTAATTCTGTTTTATTCATCTTGTTCCTCCAAGTAAATAATGTATTTTGCAAGGGCTATTATAATATAACTCTTATGGAAAATCAATGAAAATCCACTATTTTTCCCATTGTTGAAGCACAGTGACAAAGGCAGGAATCAATTGTTTCTTTCTTGATACCAAATCCTTTAATTCAAATTTGTGAAGCTTCTTGGATAACTGAAATGCTTCCCTTGCAAGCTCCTCTGCTCTTGGTCCAAAACATAAAAGCTCTGTTTTTGCATATACGATATTAGTCAGCATAAAGAAACACATATCTACCGGAAGATTTGATATCTGTTCATTAATGTATGGAACAAGCTTTTCCTTAATCTCCTCGAGTTCGATACTATTCATGGAATTAATCTGACCAACTCCAAAGTTAAAATCATTCACGGTAAAAGTCTTATAATCCTGATTAAAGATTTCAGAAGCTTCCTTATCGCCCAGATTACTTCCGGCTCCAAACATATCAATTGCAAATTCTTCTATCTCAATACCGCATATCTCAGATAAATGGTTTGCTGCTGCTTTATCAACCTCTGTTACGGTAGGGGAATGGAACATCAAAGTATCAGAAATAATAGCCGCCATCATGATACCTGCAATATTCTTTGGAATCTCCACTCCCTGCTCCTGATACATCTGATAGATTATCGTTGCTGTACAACCCAATGGCTGATTTCTGAAATAAACAGGAGATAAGGTTTCCAATGTTCCAATTCTATGATGATCAATAATTTCCAAAATCTCAGCAAATTCAATGCCATCTACCGTCTGAGATGCTTCATTGTGATCCACAAGAATCAATCTCTTTTTACGCAGATTCAATAAAGTTCTTCGGGAAATCATTCCCACATAATTATCTTCCTCATCCAAGACAGGGAAATCATGAAAACGCTTCTTTTTCATAATTGCACGAATGTCTTCTGTTTTATCCGTTACCCTAAAGGTTGTAAGATTATCACGTTTCATGAAATAGCCAATTGACATACTCTGATTAATCAAACGTGCAACCGTAAAGGAATCATAAGGAGTATTAATGATAATACAATTATGTTCCTTTGCGAAATGCTGAATTGTCTTAGATACCTTAGCTCCCATACTAATGACAACACATGCAGCTCCCATTTCAATAGCGCAAAGCTGCGTCTCATATCGGTTACCTATAATGACCATATCTCCTGCATGGATATAATCCTCCAGCACATCCGGGTTATCCGTTGCAATCACAACCTCACCACTGTCAAAATAACCGTTTTCATCTCCCACGATCATCTTTGCGTCCAGTGTTTCCAAAATATTCTTATATGTAGTCTTTGCTGTAGCCAGGATACAATTATCATATACATCCATATAGGCATTCGCAATATCTCCAATTGTTATAATACCATCTAATTTTCCATCTTTCAGAACCGGAAGGGTAACATCTCCTCTGTCTCGCATTAAATGCCATGCCTTCTTCAAAGAAACATCTGCAGTTACACCTTCAACATCATTCATATCAATATCACGTGCATCTGTCATGACATCATGCAAATATATCGGTGCCTCTACATGAAAAGCATTTAACACATACTGTGTTTCCTGATTAATCTGTCCAGCCCTTGCCGGTATGTAATCTTCTTTTCCAATCTGATTTTTCAAATATGCATACGCAATTGCAGAACAAATGGAATCTGTATCCGGGTTCTTGTGTCCGACAACATAAATGGGTCTTGGGCTCTTCTCTAATAAATCCATACTCGCTCTCTTTCCCTTCCATTTTTTTACTATCGTATTCATAATACATCCTGTTGTCAATTATTTCTAGATATTTTTTTAACAAACTTTTTCGATTTACTTACTTAAAAATTATAATGCTTATATAAAAATAAGCTTAGTATTTTCAGTTATATTTTATGTAAATCTTATATTTTTTCTTTTTGTTTTCTTTTGTTTCTATTTTGTTGATAATTCAGAAAATTCATGATATGATAGGGAAAGAGAAAATTGATTTCCTTAAAGTACAGAAAGGTATGGTCATTATGAGAGGATTTGAGAGATTTAGTGTCTTAGAATGCGAAGAAATCGAAAAGGTTAGAAAAATAGGAGAAGAATACGGTAACTCTCAGGAGCTTAAGGCCGCATGTAAAGAGGCATACCAGCTATATCGCGAGGGACGTATCTCTGCAGAATGCTACGGAAAAATTTACTCTGAAGCCTTTGACAACTACCTAGGCGTAATGTTATAACAAAACTCTATTACTTGATTTCTATATGAGTAAAGACAGACCATCGTCTATCTTTACTCATTTTCGTCATCCTGTAATTTCCCATCACGCCATACAGTTATAATGCGCCCATAATCAAACCATTCCTTGCGCTCCGACTGATGAATTGTTATGATATTTCCTCTTCCATTAATAGGATGCAATTCATAACAATTCCTTTCCTTCACGATAATCTTTCTGACATACAATTTTCTTGTATTCATATGAAGCACTACTGCTGTATCGCCACTTCTTGCCATATCTTCATCCAATAGCAATATATCTCCTCTCGCATAGACAGGAAGTAAGCTGTTCTCTGTTACTCTGAATCCTCTTACTATTTTTTTGCTAAATGAACCTGGAATTCGAATCTGTTCTATTACTCCTGCTGCAAAATCCATCCCATCCTTCATATATCCGGATAAACTTACTACGTCTATTGTTCTCCCGTCATTTCCACTTATATTCTGTGACAGACGCAGCTTCTCATCATGTTCCAGATAATAATCAACACGCCTGCAGGTAGAAATCGGCATATGGTATAACTTATCATATAACTGATCTTTAAAATCCTGGCTTCCAAATAATACTGGAATTGGCACATTCAAAATCACAGATGCTCTATAGGCAGTATATAATGATATTGAGTCAGTCATGCCGGACACCATTTTACGATATCCCGGAACGGACATTTCAAGCTTATCTGCCATCTCCCACTGTGTCCAGCCACGCAACGTCCTTTCTCTTTCCAATGTATCAATAAATGCTTCCTTCAATTCTAATTTGTGCATTCTTTCACCTTGATAACCCTTTGGTATTACTTTTTCCCATTTTGTAATTTCAAATTTTACAAATTGTGACACACAAGTTTCTCTATAAAATGATACTATTTAACTTAGAAAAATACAATAAAAAATTTATGTTAACTGGTTACTGATAAATGGGGAGGTTACAAATATGAAAGACATATCTAAATGCGATAAAATAGATACAATTCGCATGAAAGATATAGTTGCACAGCTGGCAGACATTATCTATCTGCTGTGTGACGCCAAAGAAGCAGATTGTGCAATTATTATCAGGCAACTGACTAATCTAACAACTGATGAAATAGAAAGTCTGCATATTATTTTTTCGGGAGATATTAATTCTACCACTTCAATCAAGTAGGGTTAGCTACTTGTCCTGCGAATCTATTCTGCCAATGATTGTTCATGAATATCTCTGACATTCATGAATAAAAAAAGTACTGAACAGACTCCAACTATTCAGTACCAATCTATGCGCAACTGGCTGTCATCCTATAAAGATAGTAAGACCCTATAGCTTTGCGTCACCGGATTTCTCTCGGTTTTGCCCCTAATTAAATACTCACCATTGCCATTATATAAGTACTTATTTCCTACGTCAACCCATTTTAAAGAAGTTGCACGATTGAATATATATTCTGTATTTTCAGTCAAATCATTCAAGATAAGCAAAAGGGCTCTGGAAAATTCCCAGAGCCTTATGTATACTCATTATTATTTTAGAACAATTTGATACCTGAAGCATATCCATCATTTACCACATAGTAAACCATGTTCTCTTCCGGCTTAATATATACTCTAACCTTTTCGATAGAATCTGCATCGTGTCCTTCTGCAGCATAAGCAGCCTTTACTCTTTCAATGATGCCAGCTGTTAATATCTCCTGATTTCTAAACTGGATGAATACTTCTTCTGCAACTGCTTTCTTTTCAGCAGGCTTCTTTACTACAGCCTTTTTCTCAACAGGTTTCTTCTCTTCCTTCTTTTCAACAACAGGTGCTGTCTTCTCTGTTTCAACAATCTTCTCCTGCTTAAACTCTTCTACTTTTACAGGTTCTGCATTTACAACAGGCTTCTTTGCAACTGTCTTTGCAGCATCTGCCTTAACACTCTTCTCTTTTGCTAATGAACTAACTTTCTTCATTATTGTTCCTCCTTATTACAGCTACAGGTTTATATGTAATTTTACCAATACCCTGCCTTCTCAATAATCCTCACCGCATTTAAGCACTTCTAGGATAGCACAAAAATATGACTAATTCAATTTGTTTACATAATTTTTTTCAAAAATCTTACGATTTGCTACATTTTTTCCTTAAAACTTTTACCTTTCTTGTAATTATAGCACATAAAAATAGTGTATAATTTATGAATCTCCTGCCCATACTATACAAAAAGGAGGATAATATAATGCGCAATAAATGTTTGGACTGCATCGCATTAACCATAGTAATTATCGGTGCAATTAACTGGGGACTTATTGGATTCTTTGATTTCAATTTAGTCGCTTCCATTTTTGGAAGTATGACTTGGATTTCTCGAATCATTTATGCTTTAGTAGGTCTTTGCGGTCTATATCTAATCACTTTTTACATGCATCTAGGTGAAACAGAAAGCGATATGTAGCTATGTATCAAAACCAGAAAGCTATCTATCTCTATTGGAGATAAATAGCTTTCTCATTACTAATCTTATTGATAGAAAATCTGAACAAGTGGTGAGTCCTTGTCAAGAATAACTGTTTTGTCTCCACCCTTTACAGAATTCTTTAATGCATCCAAGCTTCGAATAAAGCTATAAAAATCAGCCTTGGATTCATCATTATATGCTTCTGACATAATTCTCATATACTCTGCCTCACCTTCAGCCTTCAATATCTCTGCCTGCTTATCAGCTTCTGATACAAGAAGGGCAGCTTCTTTATCTGTCGTATTTCGAATAACCTGAGCCTCTGCATTACCTTCCGCTGTATAGGTCGCTGCAATATTCTGTCGTTCTGATATCATACGTTCAAAAACGGCATCCTTATTATCTTCCGGTAAATCCAAAAGCTTAATTTCAACTGTTGCAATCTCAATTCCATACTGTCCAATGGAACTTGTTGCATTGTTCATAATATGATCCGTCAATTCCTGTCCCCTTGCAGCAATAATATCACTTTGTGTCATACTACTGATTACATTCTTTACTGCATTATACACTGCCACATCAATTCTTCCCTCAGCATTTACAGTAGATGAATTCAAGGTCTGGGCAAATATCTTTGGTTCTGTAATGCGCCATAAAACAAAGCTGTCAACAATCATTGATTTCTTATCTTTTGTAATAACATCCGATTTTGCAATATCATAAAGTAACAGTTCCTTTGACACTGTATCCACTTCCTGAATCATTGGAATTTTAAAATATAATCCCGGTTCAGAAATAACCTTTTCAATCTTACCAAATTCCTTTACAATTCCATATTGATTCTCTCGAATTACAAAAGCAGAATTCAATACTGCAATCAACACAATTGCAATTGCAACTAATCCTATCGTTTTGCCAATTTTCTTTTTCATTGCATCTATCCTCCTACTGTGTAATTTCCGCAGTATTATCTTCATTCTGCTGTGTTGCTTTACTTGTTCCGTTTATTCCATCTATCTTAAGTTCATCCAGATACAATGTCTTATTCAAATCACCACTTCCATCATCAATAATCAATTTAACGCCCGGCAGCACATCTTCCATTGTCTCATAGAACATACGCTGTTTTGTAATCAGTGGATTCTTCGTATATTCTTCGTACATTTCATTAAAACGAACCACTTGAGCCGTACCTTCATTAATTCTTTCCTGTTTGGCAGCTTCTGCAGCCTGGATAATCTGGTCAGCCTTTGCATTTGCCTCCGGAATTTTCTCATTCTGATACTTATTAGCATTATTGATTGCCGTTTCTTTTCCCTGTTTTGCAGTTTCCACAGCCTTAAAAGCTTCTATAACTTCCTGTGTCGGCGGTTCCGCATCCTGCATGGAAATATTCACAAGCATCAAACCGATATCCTGCTGTTCTAGCTTTTGTACAATCATTTCTCTAATGGCTGCCTGAATCTCACTCTTTCCTGTTGTAATAACATCATCTACCGTGTAATTGCTTACAACATTACGTATGCATGACTGAGCAATATTTTTAAGAATCTCTTCTGGCATTTGAGAGTTGTACAAATACTTTATCGGATCAGATACTTTGTATTCAACATAAAAATCCACATTTACAAAATTAAAATCAGAAGTAATCATTAATGATTGTGAAGTATCATACGCTTCGCTTCCTGCATTTCCCGAATTACCTAAATAACCTATTGGAAATCCCTGAATCGTTGTATTTACCCTTGTCACCTTCTGTATAAAGGGTATTTTAAAGTGTAATCCTGATGTAACAACACTTCCGGCTTTCCCAAAGGTTGTCACAACTCCCTGCTCCTGTTCTCTGATTGAATATACAGATTCATAGGAAACAATTAATAACACCAATACTACTACTACAATACCTATCGTTGTTTTATATTTTTTTAAATCTTTTTTCTTTGATGACCTTCCTGCATTATTAGCAGAATTTCCATTACTATTAAATTCCCTAAAATTATCTGCCATTTTTTCTCCTTCGTTTCCTCATTTATTTTTGTAATTATTCCGTATCTTCACCATTATTATTTTCTTTTTAATATTTCAAGAATATATCTCCACATTCTCTCTGTAGATGAAATACTTAGCTTCTCTTCTGTCGTATGAATATCATAAATATTGGGACCAAATGATACACAATCAAGTCCTGGTATTTTAGAAATCATAATTCCACATTCCAAACCTGCATGCAAAGCTTCCACCTTCGGCTCTTCCTGGAACATTTCCTTATATATTTCAATCATATCAACTCTAAGCTTAGAATCCGGGTTGAACTGCCAACCAGGATATTCTCCCTGAACACTGATCTTACCACCCACAAGTTCTGTAGCTATAGTGACCTGATCTATGATATGCTTCTTGGCAGATTCAATTGAACTTCTAACTGCACTTGAGACAATCATCCTATCTTCTTCTAACTTAAGAATTCCAACATTTAAGGATGTCTCAACCAGACCAGCAATATCAGCACTCATTGCCATAACTCCATTCGGCAATATCATCAAGAAATCAATTATCCTTTTTGTTGATTCCTGATTTAATATTTTTTTATCTGTATTTTCTATTTTTTCAAATTTAATTGCAAAATCAGGCTCTTTGGTCAGATTCTCATTTTTTATCACAGTTTCCATTTTCTGGAGTGTCTGGACAAATCTGTTCTCCTGTTCAGCCGCAACTAAAACAATTGCCTGTGCTTCTCTTGGTATCGCATTATCTTTTTCACCACCGGCTAATTGAGCAACTTGAATTGGTATCTCCCTTAATATCATATGAAGCGTACGTGCCATAAGCTTAATTGCATTTCCACGTTCTTTATTGATTTCTGTTCCGGAATGTCCTCCAAGTAAACCTTCTATCTTAATTTGATAGTATGCTCCATCCTTTACTTCTCTTGTAATAGGAATAGTACAATCAACTCTTGCACCACCTGCACAACTTGTTAATAGGATGCCTTCCTCTTCGGAATCAATGTTCAGCATTCTTTTTGCTTTCAACATTGACAAATCAATGGCAGTCGCTCCCTCCATACCAATCTCTTCATCCGTTGTAATAACAGCTTCTATCCTAGGATGTTCAATCTCTTCAGAATCCATGATTGCTAAAATATATGCTACTGCAATTCCATCATCCCCTCCAAGACTGGTTCCTTCTGCATAGATAAAATCACCATCCACCTTCAATCTTAGTGGATCCTTAGTCATATCAATGTCACAATCTGCTTTCTTAACAGCGACCATATCCATATGTCCCTGTAATATTACAGGCTCTACATCCTCGTATCCCCTCGTTGCTTCCTTAACCATGATAACGTTATTACTCTTATCTCTTATATGAAATAATCCATGCTCTTTTGCAAATTGTTCTAAATAACTACTAATACCATCTAAGTTTGTTGATCCATGTGGAATATTGCATATTTCTTCAAAATAGTAAAATACTTTTTCAGGTTGCAAGCCTTTTAACATATCCATTTTGGTTACCTCTCCCTTTTTTATTCATCACTATAACAAAATAAATCTTGTAACTATTCTATACCTTCATAGTTGCAAATATAATTCTTATGTTTTTAGTGATGTTGTTTAAAATATAGCAAAAATTGTTTGCTTCGTAAATGATTTTTCCTATTATTTCACATTCATTTAAGATTATCATTAAGCAACTGCAATTATAAATTCTTTATAAATTGTTATGTGTATTATCAATAAAAAAAGCAATCCACATGGACTGCTCATAATATCATATAATTACGTCAACTCCCCGAGTAGGGCTCGAACCTACAACAACTCGGTTAACAGCCGAGTGCTCTACCATTGAGCTATCGAGGAATATCTAAAGAATATTTCGTATTCCTTCAAAACCGAACACACAGATCTCTCTCTTCTTCCGTTCCAAACAATCCAAACTTACCTTCCAGGATAAGCCCTCGACCTATTAGTGACATTCAGCTCAGTACATTGCTGTACTTACACCCATGCCCTATC
>JALEWA010000228.1 GCA_022788085.1 Lachnospiraceae bacterium | reverse complement strand
GGAAACAGTTCCTTCACAGTCGGATAGATCTGTGCGAACTTACGATATCTTTCTTCATATCTTGCAGCAATTTCCGGTTCCGGCTTAATGGTATTGACTACCTTTACAAGCTTAGAAGCTGCCTCTTCCACAGAAGCATATTCCCCACATGCAACAGCAGCAAGCATTGCTCCACCATAACCTGGTCCTTCTTCGCTTTCAATCACATCAATATCAATGTTCAGCACATTAGCAAAAATTCTCTTCCAAAGAGGACTCTTTGCACCACCACCGCATATCTTGGAACGTTTGATGTCAATACCAAGGCTCTTTGCAACCTCAAAGGAATCACGGATTGCAAAGGCAACGCCCTCAAGAACTGCCTGATACATATCTGCTCTTCCTGTATCCATAGTCATTCCGATAAAAGTGCCTCTTGCATTTGCATCATTATGTGGAGAACGCTCTCCCATCAGATATGGCAGGAAATAAACATGATTTCTCCCAAGCATCTCATCGGTAATTGCATCCTGTTCCTTGCCAAATTCTTTCGTCTGCATGATTTCTTCCATCCACCATTTGTTGCAGGAAGCGGCACTTAACATACAGCCCATCAAGTGATAATGTCCATCTGCATGTGCAAAAGCATGGAGAGCATTATTCTTATCAACCCCAAATTCCTTGCTGGAAATAAAAATCGTGCCACTTGTTCCAAGAGAAATATTACACATAGCATCACCAACGGTACCTGTACCAACAGCAGCTGCTGCATTATCTCCCGCACCGGCAACCACCTTAACAGTTTCCGGGAGTCCAAGCTCACTGGCCACATCAGCCTTTAAGGTACCTACTACCTCATAGCTTTCGTATATCTTTGCCATCTGTTCTTCCTTTACGCCACAGATATCCAGCATGTCCTTAGACCAGCACTTATTTTTTACATCAAATAACAGCATTCCGGATGCATCTGATACATCTGTGCAGAAGCTTCCTGACAGCTTGTATGCGATATAGTCCTTTGGCAGCATAATCTTGGCAATACGTGCAAAATTCTCAGGCTCTTTATTCTTTACCCATAAAATCTTCGGTGCCGTAAAGCCTGTAAAAGCAATATTTGCTGTGTACTCAGACAGCTTACTCTTACCAATCTCATTATTAAGATAATCTGTCTCTTCCTGCGTTCTTCCATCATTCCACAGAATCGCAGGCCTGATAACATTGTCATCCTTGTCAAGAATAACAAGTCCATGCATCTGACCGCCAAAGCTGATTCCGGCAATCTTAGACTTGTCAAATCCTTCTGTTAACTCCTTTAATCCTGTCTTTACAGCCTCCCACCAATCCTCCGGTTTCTGCTCACTCCAACCAGGATTGGGAAAATACAACGGGTATTCCTTAGAAACGATATTTGCGATTTTTCCGTTTCCCTCCATCAACAGTAACTTTACTGCTGATGTACCCAAATCAACACCTATGTAAAACATCTTAATTTCCTCCTTCAAAAAACACCTGACTGGATTCGCCTTAGAAATCCAATCAGGCGTTCGTTAACTCATTTTTTATGCAAATGGATTCTCTGTCTTGTACAGCATTCCCTTTGGCTGGTTGAAGTTAATATCTTCTACCGGAACGCCGATATATTTGAATACTTCATACAGAGCCTTTCCGTAATGGCCAAATGCAACAGCTCCATGATGAGGATAGTTCTTCTCAATTAATACATGACGATAGAATCTTCCCATTTCCGGAATCGCAAAGACACCAATAGAACCAAAGGATCTTGTCGCAACAGGAAGTACCTCACCCTGTGCAATGTATGCGCGAATCTGGCAGTCAGCAGTACTCTGTAAACGGAAGAATGTGATATCACCAGGTGCAATATCTCCTTCCAGAGTACCCTGTGTAACCTCTTCCGGAAGACTTCTAGCCATAATCAGCTGGTACTTCATCTCACAGAAGGACAGCTTCTTAGAGGATGTATTACCACAATGGAAGCCCATGAAGGTATCATTTAAGGTATAGTTGAATTTATTCTTAATGTCTGCTTCATAGATGTCTGAAGGAACTGTATTGTTGATATCAAGTAAAGTTGTTGCATCCTCACTGACAACCGTACCAATGAACTCACTTAATGCACCGTAGATATCTACTTCACAGGAAACAGGAATTCCACGTCCTGTCAAACGGCTGTTTACATAACAAGGAACGAACCCAAACTGTGTCTGGAATGCCGGCCAGCACTTTCCTGCAATAGCAACATACTTTCTGTAGCCCTTATGTGCTTCCACCCAATCAAGTAAGGTAAGCTCATACTGAGCAAGCTTTGCAAGGATTTCCGGCTTCTTATTACCTGCGCCAAGTTCTGCTTCCATATCCTTAACAACATCCGGAATTCTCGGATCATTTGCATGTTTGTTAAATGCTTCAAATAAGTCAAGTTCTGAGTTCTCTTCAATTTCAACACCAAGGTTGTAAAGCTGCTTAATTGGAGCATTACATGCCAGGAAGTTCAATGGACGAGGTCCAAAGCTGATAATCTTTAAATTATTCAATCCTTCAATTGCACGGGCAATTGGGAGGAATTCATGTATCATATCTGCACATTCTTCTGCAGTTCCAACAGGATACTCCGGAATATATGCTTTGATGTTACGAAGTTTTAAGTTGTAGCTTGCATTTAACATACCACAATATGCATCGCCACGGCTGCTTGCAAGTGTTTGTGTATTCTCTTCGCTTGCTGCAACAAACATCTTAGGTCCATCAAAATGTTTTGCAAGAAGTGTTTCTGAAATTTCCGGTCCAAAGTTTCCAAGATATACGCAAAGAGCATTACAGCCTGCTTTCTTGATATCTTCAAGAGCCTGCACCATATGTATTTCACTTTCTACGATACAAACAGGACACTCGTAAATGTCTGCTGCATCATACTTCTTTGCATAAGCCTCTACCAAAGCCTTTCTTCTGTTTACAGATAAGGATTCCGGGAAACAGTCTCTACTTACTGCAACAATACCTACCTTCATTTTTGGGATGTTAATCATAATTCTTTCCTCCATTTTCTTATATCTTTTTCACACAGCCTTTAATTGACTGCAAATCGTTTCTTATTCACTTAATCCAAAGTAATATTGACACCCTTTAATCCGTTAAATGCGCCTTCGATCTTTGCTTCCTCGTGAGCAATCAGCCACTTGTTCACTGCAAAGAGAAGAGGATCCTCTTTTGCACCTTGAGGTTTAACCGGTAATTCCTCATTTGTTCCCTTTGGCAAAATAACAATGTTCTTAAAAGGTTTGTTATCCGAACTGCATGGTGCATAATGCAAAGTAGTTGCATACATCTCATATACCGTTCCAGCCGGAACAAAAAATGCCTGAATCTTATCTGTATCATAACAGTAATCCATAGTAATATCTTCCTGTTTACCAAGCAGAAGAATCAAATCAGTAATCGCAATGCCAAGCTCTGAGCATCTGTGATACTCGCAGGCATCCAGCTTATGATTTGTTCCATTACAGTAGCCTATCTGGGCAGGCATTCCTCCAAAAAAGCTGTTACATAATGCCTTTGCCTGTGGAAGCGCCTCAAGTTCTACATCGGACGGTACATAAATGACATGATCCGGTGCCGGGGTTTTATCCATTGCCTGAATCAAATCATCCACCTGATAATCTGCTGTAAGTACGCGACCATAAGCCTCATATTCGCAGTCATTTACATTATAAATTTTCATCTGTATCTAACCTCCCTCACATTAATACTATTTTTGGCATATTTTATATCATTATCTCTATTTATTCTAGTATAATTTTACTTAATTCTTCTCAATTTATGCCATTTCTTGTTTTAGTTAAGTTACCCATATTTATGTCTCTTACTTCTTTCATTTTATGTATTTTATATAAATTGTCAATAGGTTTTCCTCATTTTACAAGAAAAAAAGAGAGATTTCCTCTTATTTGGGAAATCTCCTCTTTTCTCCTTGTGTCTATTTTCATTTTTGGCACGTTCTACAGCAATATTTGGCACTTTTATATTTATTTCCATGAGAGATGGTGAAGTTCACCCTCAAGCTGCATATTTGCAAATTGATTCTGGCGCAGTGCCTCATATAAAACAATACTTACTGAATTGGATAAATTCAGGCTTCTGACCTTATCCAGCATAGGAATGCGGATACAGGTATCTTCATAATCAACAAGAATCTCTTCCGGTATTCCGGCACTTTCCTTACCAAACATAATATAGTCATCCGGTCCAAATTGTGCTTGCGTATATACCTTCTTCGCCTTTGTTGTCGCCATCCAGATTTTTGCATTTGGATTCTTCTCTAAGAATTGTTCAAAGTTCATATATCTTCTGACATCTAAGTGCTCCCAGTAATCCATGCCTGCACGCTTTATTTCCTTTCCCGTCAGGCGAAAACCCAAAGGCTCAATCAAATGAAGTGTTGAATTCGTAGCCACACAGGTTCTTCCTATGTTACCGGTATTTGCCGGTATCTCTGGTTGATGTAGTACAATATTCATAATAACAAGCTGCCTTTCACACTATTTCTTCTGTTCTGCACGAAGTCTCTCTACAAAACGTTCCAGTCTGGCAATTGCCAGTTTCAAACGTTCCAGGGAATATGCATAGGAAATACGAATAAAGCCTTCTCCACTATCTCCAAACGAATTTCCCGGAACAACAGCGACCTTTTCTTCTGCAAGAAATCTATTTGCAAACTCATCGCTTGTCATTCCAAATTCCTTAATGCAAGGGAATATGTAAAATGCTCCAAATGGCTCAAAACATTCTAACCCCATTTCCTTGAAAGCATGTACCAGGAAACGTCTTCTCTGATTATAGGCCTCACGCATATTAGCAACGTCCTCATCACCATTCTTCAGTGCATCCACTGCAGCATACTGGGAAGTAGTTGGTGCACACATGATACAGAACTGATGAATCTTGGTCATCTGTGCAATAATCGGTTCCGGTCCGCATGCATAGCCAAGTCTCCATCCTGTCATCGCATAGGATTTGGAAAATCCATTAATCAGAATGGTTCTTTCCTGCATTCCGGGAATGTTTACAATAGATACATGGTTTTCTGTATAACATAACTCGGAATAAATCTCATCGGAGATTACAAACAAATCATGCTTCTCAATAACCTTCGCAATTGCTTCAAGGTCTGCTCTTTCCATAATGGCACCGGTTGGGTTGTTTGGAAATGGCAGAACCAAAATCTTTGTCTTATCCGTAATTGCTGCTTCTAATTCCTCCGCAGTCAATCGGAACTGATTTTCATGCTTAAGCTCAATAATAACAGGCTTTGCACCGGCAAGAATTGCACAAGGTTCATAGGAAACATAGCTTGGCTGAGGAATCAGCACCTCATCTCCCGGGTTAACCATGGCACGAAGTGCAATATCAATTGCTTCTGATCCACCAACCGTAATTAATACCTCATGCCTATGATCATAAGTCATATCGTATCTTCTCTTTAGGTACTTACAGATTTCTTCCCTCAGTTCCATAAGACCAGAATTCGAAGTATAAAAGGTTCTGCCCTTTTCAAGAGAGTAAATACCCTCATCACGAATATGCCATGGTGTCTCAAAGTCCGGCTCACCAACACCTAATGAGATCACATCAGGATCATTCATTTCACTCACGATATCAAAGAACTTTCTGATACCTGATGGTTTGATTCCTACTATTGTTTCTGATAATGGATTTCTCATGGTGTCACCTGTATCCTTTCATCAACTTCTTTCTTGCCAAGAACAGTTCCGTGCTCCTTATACTTCTTAAGGATAAAGTGTGTAGCTGTACTCAAAACAGTATCCAGGGTAGAAAGCTTATCAGAAACGAAATTGGAAACTTCCTTCAATGACTTTCCTTCCAGACTGACAAGAAGGTCATAGCCTCCGGAAATAAGATATACTGCATGAACCTCCGGATATTTATAGATCCTTTCTGCAATATTATCAAATCCATGACCTCTCTGTGGTGTAACTCTAACCTCAATCAGAGCATTAACCTTTTCTACATTTGTCTTTTCCCAGTCAATCAGAGTATGGTATCCACAGATAATGCCTTCTTTTTCCATCTGTTCCATCTCATTCACAATATCTACTTCTTCAACACCAAGAATTATGGCAAGTTCCTTTAAGTCAATTCTGCTATTTTTTTCTATGATAGATAAAATTTGTTCTCTCATAAATAATTCTCCTTTTTCATCTTTGTTTTATAGGGATAACCTTTTCTTAACCAAGAATTTTATAGATTTCATCTTCTCTTGCCGGTTCCAGGAATCTTCTTTCCTCTTCATTTACCAGAATCCGGTCATTGCCCTGTGTGGTTTTTCCGATAACTGCTGCCGCAATTCCCTGCTGCTCTAACAGTTCAACAAGCTTCATACCCTTATTTGTCGTAAACAGAAGACTTCCTCCTGATAACAGCTTATATGGATTTGCATCAAAGAACTCACAAACCTCTATCGTCTCCTGTTTCACGGGTATCTTCTTTAAGTCTATGACCAGTCCAACGCCGCTTTCCTGTGCAAGCTCCCAAAGTGCGCCAAATATACCGCCTTCACGGACAACCTGCATAGCACTGACGCCGGACTTTGCGGCGGTTGCCGCCTCCGGAACAATCGACAGATACTGTTCAAAAGCTGCTGCCTCTTCCAAAAGTGGCATAGGATACCTTGTCTGCAGTTCCCGAAGCTTTCTGTCTGTAATAGCTGCTGTTCCTTCCAGTCCAAGCCATTTTGTCATGACTACATCCTGTTCAGGTAAAGCCCCTCCCGGCATAAAAAGTTTATTTTGTTCTGCATATACCTGGGCATTTGCTGTTGCTAAAACCGTTGTTATTTGTGGAATGACCTGCACCTCTGTTGTAAGAATCGTTACATGCTGTTCTGCCATGACCAGAGTCACTTTTTCAAGCACCGCCCTTAACTTTGCTTCCCGAAATTCTGCCGGAATACTCAGATTCAATGTAATATATGCAGCAGCTTTTTCTTTTTGAGTGTTTACACAAAATGCACCAAGTACCGCCAAATGATTCAAAGCATGCTGCGCCGCCCTTACCGCAACCGCCGCATCCTTTCCCGATGCCTGACCTGAGGCTGTTACATGGGCTATTCCCTTATCTTCTGCAGTGAGCGGCACAATAGCGCAGTCTGCCCCCAGTACTGCGCTATTTGCTGTTATCTTATCATAATATCCATTTGTATGAATTGTCTTATATACGGTGCGATTATAAACGCTCTCCGATACTTTTCCGTAATTCATTACATACCTCTAATCTTACTGTGTTGTGCCCTGAACTGCCTGCTGTTGTTGTGCCTGTATTAAAGCTTCCATCTGTGCCTGCTGTTGTGCCAAAGCGGCCTGCTGCTCTGCAACTGCTGCCATCTCTGCCTTTATCGCTGCTGCTTCCGCCTTCACATGATCAATGCTTCCTGTTGCGATTGCCGCCTGAATCCTGCTCGCATATACCGGATTATCTGTTGCCGTTCCTACTGTTGCACTTCTAGGCGACATCTTGTAAGAACTGCTGTTGATCACCTCTCGGCTGACTTCTTTACCATCCTCTTCCACAACCTTCCAAAGCTGTGCCTTATATCCAATGTGGGCAGATTCTACGACCACAGAGCCTATAGGCTGTGAAGCATCCTGAACAATAATCTCCGATTCAGGCCGTGTCACCTGTAATACTTCACTTTCATATTTTACCTTGTGTGTGGCATTTCTTTCTTCCATTCCATAAATCGTGAAGGATATCTTTTTGTCATAAGTAGTGCCTTCAATATATATCGGATAATTTAAATTATTCTTAAATCGAAAATCCTTTCCAGCTGATTCTGCAATCGCTGCATCCATGGATGGATCCACATAACTGACAATCATCGAATGATTATGACGCTCTGTTACTTCAAGCTCTGAAAGCAAAACAGCATTATATAGTGTAGTCGATACCTGGCAGATTCCTCCACCAATACTTTCGACTACCTTGCCATTTAAATAAGAGCCTGCCGGATAATAACCATTCGCTTCTGTAAACGGCTTAATGCTTTCATATGTTGAAAATTCCTCACCCGGATAAAGAGTTATACCATTAATCAGACGACAGCCGTTTTCAACATTCCTGCTTCTCGCCTTACTACTTGTAGTATAGCTTGTGGTAAAGGTTCCAAGTACATCCTTCACCATTGAAAGCTCCTCTGCATTACCCTTTGGCTGTGTTTCATTGATGACCAGATCAATGGATGCGTCCATATAGTCCCATCCCCTGGTCAGATACTCATATGTCCTATTAACAGATTCTTCAATATCGACACTCAATCCCGTCTGACCTTCAATCACTTGAAAGACTCCATTTTCACGGCTTAACGATGCATTGATAGCAGGGACATCATATTCTGCACACTGCTCCTGCATAATTGTACGAATGATATCTTTATCAACATCCAGAACCAGATTATAAATCTTATTTCCATGCTTCAGATCCTGAATTGCTTTATACCTCTGAACGATATTTCCTTCCTTGCCAAGACCAACTGCCTCTTCGATCACTTCCTGATTTGTCCATGTAAGATTCAAATCACCTACTGTAATCGCCACATAATGGTCATCCACAGCACCAAAAGTAACCACCCTTTGCTTCAAATCATTCACAAAGAAATTCACGGCATTCATTGCTTCCTCTGCTGTCATCCCGGATAAATCAATCTCTCCCATATAGATACCATCTAATATGGTATTATCCTGGCTTTTTGCCTCTACCCCTCTCATAGGTAAAATGACAAAAAGCAGTGCTACTGCAAACAGAGCTGTAGAAACCCTAATACAACTCCTGTTCCATAATTTTTTCATAATCTTCCTCCTGTGCTCCCTTCTTTATCACAAAAAGAGCAATACAAGAACATCCCCATAATTTCAAACAAGTATAGTAACAATTACAAAGTATACCATATATGCTTGCCATTTACATAATATTTTTGTAAAATATAATAAGATTCTGAAATTATATACCTAATATGCTAAGGAAACTTGGAATCACCATAGCTGCTACTAATATAATTACGATAATCGCAGATATGGTTCTCTGTGTTTTCTTATTATGTATATTCATAAATGATCAACTCCATTCCATAAATTATATTATACTGAAAGGATATTATAAATGATTTTTTTTATTTTGGCAAGTTTTCTCATATTCGCCGGCCTCATCACCATTATAATCAGAAAAGATAATTCTACACAGGAAAATGCAGAAAATAACTTTTGGGATAAAGAGCACAAATCGAATTTTGTGCGCAAAAAATCACTTGAACATTTGCAGTATATCACTATCCCTGAACATATTCTTACCATGAAGCCGACTAATCCTTCTAAACAGATTCTTTCTTATCTGGATGAATTAAATGAATTATCCTGTTATAAGATTGTAAATCTTACCGGTATCAGCAACACTGATTTAAAACTCACCTATGGTACCGCTAATATCACCGCATTAAGCGAATACGATTTCCATTACACCCGCATGGTCACACTTTTGCAAAGTCTGGCGGAAAGTCTCGTCGCTTCCGGAGATAAGGAGCTTGCCCTCCATGTTTTGGAATTTTCTGTTTCCACAGGAAGTGATGTCAGCAAGACTTATTATCTGTTGGCTGAGCTCTATCAGGAGACTGGTACACCTGAGAAAATCCATTTCCTGATTCAGCAGGCAGAATCGATTCCTTCCTTAATGAGAAATTCTATTCTTCGCAATCTAAAGGCAAGCGGGCAATAAGCTCCTTCTTCCTGCTTAATATGCAGTCAATCAGTCTGCTTGCCTCATTTTTCGTCATATGCTCCATATCTAATTTGTCTCCGAGCTTCTCTGTCAGAACCTGTGGCAGAAGAACCTGGCCGTCTTCTATTACAATATGGTATTCCTTTGCCAAACCGAGAATATATGCTTTCTGTTTTGGCGTTACAGGGACTTCTTTTTTTACTCCATATAGCAGCTTCTTGGGTTGAAAGGTTGCTGCCTCTTTTTCATAAAATTCTTCGGAAAGCCTTTGGTACAGCAAGTGTGCTGCATGGGCATCGTGATAGGCTCTATGTGCTTCTTCCAAGGGTATCTGGTAATGCCTGCATAAGAATTCAAGATTCCTGCTCTCAAGTTCTGTCAAAAACCTTCTCGCAATCCTAAGAGTATCGATTCCTTCCCGTTCAAAGCCAAACTTCTGGTTTACTGCCGCCTTTTTCATAAAAGAATAATCAAATATAATATTATGTCCTAAAAGATAATCATTTCCAAGAAAATCCATAAACTGTGGCAATACTTCTTCGATATATGGTGCTCCTGCAACATCTTCATCACGAATTCCCGTAAGTTTGGTCACACGTTCCGGTATCCCTCTGGCCGGGTTGATATAAGTACAGAAGGTATCTGTTACAATACCTTCCCTGACCTTTACTGCACCGATTTCAATAATCTTATCAAGCCGTGGATTTAAGCCCGTCGTTTCTAAATCCATTGCTACATAATCAACAAGCATATTCATAGTCCCTTATCTTTCTTATGTATTCTTGTCCCTATTTATTCTTATCTTTTTGTATTTTCTTTTTTACAACAGAGCTTTTTTTCTCATTGCTCTTGCAAAATTCCTGCAAAAAGCATTCCTCACACTTTGGTGTCGGCGCCTTACAGATTTCTCTCCCAAAAGAAATAATCTGCATATTGTAAAGTATCCAGTGTTCCTTAGGAATTGCTTTCATCAAGTCAAATTCTATCTTTACCGGATCTTCTTCCTTTGTAAAGCCTAACCTTCGGCTAATGCGCTTCACATGGGTGTCCACCACTACACTCGGCTCATGGAAAATATGTCCACGTACCACATTGGCAGTCTTTCTTCCCACACCGGCAAGTCCCGTCAGTTCTTCTATACTGCTTGGAAGCTCATCATGGTATTCATAATGAAGTGTCTTACAGCACGCAATAATGTTTTTCGCTTTATTATGATAAAACCCTGTAGAATGGATATCATCTTCCAGTTCTGCAAGATCAGCCGATGCAAACGCTTCTATGTTGGGATACTTTTGGAATAAGTCTTTTGTAACAATATTCACCCTTGCATCCGTACACTGTGCACTCAGCATCGTAGCAATCAAAAGCTGCCATGGTGTCTCATAATGCAAATGACAAACTGCTTCTGTTCCATATCGTGCATCCAAAGCATCCAGAATTGCCTGTGTTCTCTTATTCATCTTAACACCTATGCCTTTCCAATACCTGCAAACTTTCCAGGTGCTTTAGCACCTTGCGCAGGCACAATATTTGCAAAACGAACTGAGTTCGTTTGTGAAAAATTTATTTTTCACACTGGCTCCTCTCCAATTACCACCGTTCTCGCATCACCGGTAAGCGGGTTACGTACCTTGTAATCAAAAAGCACATAAGAAGGTTTTTCCAGCCTCTTCATGCATTCCTTTGCTGAATCTTTCCAAACAGGATAGATAAATGCTTCCATGTGCGTCATCTTGATAAGCTGTGCAGCCTGATAGCCTTGATAATCCTTAAGAAACCTTCGACATTTTGCTTCTTCTTTGTAAAATGTTCTGATTTCTTCTCTATCCTCACAATTTGCAAAGGTCGGTCTGCTTTTAAGATTCTCTCTTAAATACATATCATAGGTAAGAAGCTGTGTATATAGTTCCTGCTTTTCCGGATATATACTCATTGCAAAATCCAACAGAACCTGATAACGGTATACTCTTGCGGGTGTATTCGTAACATAGCCCTTTTCTTCATAGAAGAACGCCAAAGCCTCATACATGGCAAACGCTGATGAAAATTCTGTTTCCAGGACACGTATGGTATTCACAAACTGATTGCTGTTATAATATAGCTCCACCATTTCCTCAATGCGTTTTAGCTTAAGCACATCATCGAAGCTTAGCCACTTAGAGTATAACACTTCATACGGCGATTTGGCATTGTAAATAATACCATATTCGGAAGTTTTTTCCTCTATTGGAGAGCCTTTAAGAACCTTCAAAAATCCCAGTTGGAGCTGTTGTGGCTTCATGGCATAAACTTCATTGAAAGATTTCGAAAAACTATCATAATCCTCATAGGGAAGTCCTGCAATCAAATCAAGATGCTGGTGAATATTCCTAAACTCACGTACCTTCGTAACCATTTCCCTTAAATGCCTTAAGTCCGTGTCACGATGAATTGCCTTTAACGTCTTTTCATTGGTAGATTGAACGCCTATCTCAAGCTGAATCAACCCCGGACGCATATCTGACATCACCTCCAGCTGCTCCTTTGTCAAAAGGTCGGCTGCTATCTCAAAATGGAAATTTGTGATGCCATTATCGTGTTCTTTCAGATACTTCCATACTTCATAAGCATGCCTGGCATTACAGTTAAAGGTACGGTCAATAAACTTAACCTGAGGTACCTTCCTGTCAAGAAAAAACTGCATATGCCTCTTGATTGTATCAAGCCTGCGAAAACGAACTGTTTTGTCAATGGAAGACAGACAATAGGCACACCGAAAAGGACATCCTCTTTGAGATTCATAATACAGAATTCTGTTTTCGAACCTGTCCAGCCCCTCCTTTTCATAAAAAAATGGCAGTTCTTCCATACATACCGGCTCTCTGACTCCGGTCATACCGCTGCGAAGCAATAGACCTCCTATTTCTTCCAGCCTTTTCCCCTTTTCCTGTTCAGACTGATAAAACTCAAGAAGCTCTGTGAAAGTATTCTCACCCTCACCAAGCATAATACCAACAACTGCCGGAAAATATTCTAACAGCTTTTCTCCACGAAAAGATACCTCTGGTCCTCCAAGCCATATTTGTATACCGGGAAGAACCTTTGGAAGCTCCGTTATGATATCCTGAATCATATTCCAGTTCCAGATATAACAGGAAAAGGCAGCTATATCCGGTTTTCTTCGGTAAATATCTGCCAATATATTTTCCATATTCTGATTTATCGTATATTCCACCAGCTCCAGCGCCCCATCAGTCAGTTCCTCATGAATATGCTCTCTTGCATATGCTGATAGACTATAGATTGCCGGATTGGAATGAATGAACTTTGCATTCACTCCAATTAACAAGACACGCTTCATGTTCCTAGAGCCTTTCTCCCTCTTCATTCTGTTCTCTGTAACGATTCTGCAAAGTAGCCAGCCTTGTTTCAAAGTCCTGCATATTCTTTTGCTTTATGGTAGAAAGCATCATACCTGCAAAAAAGGACTGCATCGCACCTAAGTACACAAAGCAGCATACAATCAAGGTCGGGAAACGCATCACAAGTCCTGTTGTCGCATATTCGCACAATACAGGAATAAGAAACGCTGTTGCAACCAATGCAAGAAGAACTGCAATCCAGGTAAAAAAGCCAAAAGGTTTGTAATTTTTATAAAGCTTTATAATCGTCATAATTACTTTAAAGCCGTCAGAAAACGTATTCAGCTTTGACTCACTGCCTTCTGGTCTGTCACGATACTGAATAATGACATTTTCCACCTGCATATTTTTATCAATGGCATGAATACTCATTTCTGTTTCAATTTCAAATCCCTTCGACAACACAGGGAAGGATTTCACAAAAAGATAACTAAACGCACGATAGCCTGTCATGATATCTCTGATATTACTCTTAAACATCCTGTTGATGGAAGCCCTCACAATAGAATTTCCAAAATTGTGGAATGGCCTCTTATTTTCTTCAAAATAGGAAGAAGAAAGCCTGTCCCCTACCACCATATCGGCATTTCTCTTTAACACCGGCTCACAAAGCTTTCTCGCTTCATCTGCCGGATACGTATCATCACCATCCGTCATAATATAGCACTTGGCATCAATCTCGCGAAACATTCTGCGAATAACATTTCCCTTACCCTGCTGATACTCATAACGTACAATCGCACCTGCTTTTCTTGCGATTTCATCCGTACCATCCGTGGAATTATTATCATATACATAAATCACAGCCTCCGGTAAAGCTGCCTTAAAATCCTTTACTACCTTTTCAATCGTCTTACTCTCATTATAACAAGGAATTAATACTGCTATTTCGTCCATTCTATAGTTCTCACTTTCTGCATAATATGTTCATCAATTGTAATAATTCAGTATCTTCATAGTATCATTTCTTCCGGAGAAACTCAACATCATATTAGACATGTTACTGTCAACCTTCTCCGGTAGCGTTTATAATCTTGCAAAATTTATCGACAAGTGTATTCCGGCTTTGCCGGATACACACCAAAAAGGGTGCGACCAAAGTCACACCCTAAAGTAAATTAAACTGATATTCCGATTATTCTGCAATATCTGCATACATGAAGTACCAGTAACCATATGCTGAATGCCAAGAACCGGTAATCTTCTCACTCTGTAACCAGAAGTCATTGTAGTATGCAATCGGGATACAACCAGCTTCTTCCATTAAGATATCTTCTGCTGTATGAAGAGCCTTGGAACGCTCTGCTGCATCAAGAGTAGTTCTGGATAAGTCAATAGCTGCATCAAAGTCTGCATTGCTGAACTTACCATCGTTATTTCCGTTTGTTGTATAGAATAACTCGATCATGTTGGAAGGATCGCTGTAATCGCCAACCCATCCGTTACGTGCTGCATCAAACTCACCGTTACGACGCATAGGAGTGAAGCTGGACCACTCTACGATATTAACCTGAAGGTCAATACCAAGCTCAGCCCATGCCTGCTGTAAATACTCAGCAACTACCTTGTGATAACCGGCATCGTTTGTTGTATATGTGATGGTAGGGAATCCTTCTCCATCCGGATATCCTGCATCTGCAAGAAGCTGCTTAGCTTCGTCTAAGTTTGCTTCATGATTTGTTGTATCAATATATGGGTTTCCACCGTTTGCATTTGCCATGAACTCTGTTCCGTCTGTATCAATCCAGCCTGGTCCCATGAAGTTGCTTGCTGCAGAATAAGTACCCTGCATTAATGTACCTGCAACATATTCACGATCAATCGCAAGACTTAATGCCTTACGAACATCTGCATTATCAAATGGTGCTCTCTGAATATTTAAACTTACGTAGTAAGTACCGATAATAGGATCTACATAGAAATCTGAATTTCCTTCAAGACTAGGAATTTCTTCTGTAGGAACATCCTTGATCATAAGTACTTCGCCTGTCTGGTATGCACTGTAAGCAGCATTAGAGTCTTCCATTAAGACAAACTTTAATCTGTCAAGCTTAATTGCATCTGCATTCCAGTAATATGGGTTCTTGCTGAATGTAATATGAGAACCAGGTACCCACTCTGTCATATAGAATGGACCATTGGAAATGTATGTTTCCGGAGCTGTAGCCCATGCATCGCCATTTGCTTCTACAGTTGCCTGCTGAACAGGGCTTAATGTTGCGAATGCAGCAAGGCTTCCGAAATAAGAACATGGAGCATTTAATTCTACTACCAATGTAAGGTCATCCGGTGCAGTTACTGCTAAAGCATCCAGGTTTCCGCCAATAGCATCTTCATAACCCTTAACCATACCAAGAACTGTTTCAGCATAAGGAGCTGCTACCATTGGATCACATACTCTCTTCCAGCTGTATACAAAATCATTTGCAGTTAAATCAGAACCATCTGACCACTTTAAGCCTTCTCTTAAATGGAATGTCCATGTAAGACCATCCTCAGATACCTCATAGCTCTCTGCCTGACCCGGCTGAAGCTTTCCATCCTGATCTACGATCAACAGACACTCATGGGAATGTAATAACATATTACCACCGTCTACGGCGCTGTTTAAAGCAGGATCAATTGTTTCAGGATCAGGGCCGATCTGTACAGCCAGTTCCTTTTCTCCTGTGCTAACTGTTGTTGCAGCATCTGCTGCCTGATTTGTCTCTGTACCTGTACTTGTTGTAGTACTTGTTGTAGCATTTTCTGTAGAAGCTTCCGGTGCACTTGAAGAACCGCAAGCTGCCAATCCAAATACCATGCAAGCTGCAAGTAAAAGAGAAAGTGCTTTCTTTTTCATAATTCTTCCCTCCATATGAAAATTTATAAACATTATATGGCACTATTACCATATAATTGTCTAACAAAATTACTGTAGGCAATGATGACAAGCCACATAATGACCTGTGCTTACCTCTTTCCACTCCGGTTCCTGTGCCGCACACTCTTCTGTCGCATATGGACATCTGGTGCGGAAACGGCATCCACTTGGCGGATTCAACGGACTTGGCACATCACCTTCAAGTACAATACGCTTATTTGCTCTTGCGATCTTAGGGTCTGCAACCGGAATTGCTGAAATCAAGCTTCTTGTATATGGATGCAGACTATGAGTAATCAATTCATAGCTATCTGCCAGCTCAACTAACTTTCCAAGATACATAACGCCGATTCTGTTTGAAATATGCTTTACCGCAGAAAGGTCATGTGCAATGAACAAATAGGTCAATCCAAGTTCTTCCTGTAAATCCTCAAACATATTGATAACCTGTGCCTGAATAGAAACATCCAATGCAGAAATAGGCTCATCACAAACGATAAATTCCGGATTTACTGCCAACGCTCTTGCAATTCCAACACGCTGTCTTTGTCCACCTGAGAATTCATGCGGATAACGGTTAGCATGTTCTGAGTTCAATCCAACCCTGCGCAGCATCTCAATAATCATATCGTATCTTTCCTGTTTACCGGATGCCAGTTTATGGATATCAATTGCTTCTCCTACAATATCACCAATTGTCATACGAGGATCAAGACTTGCATAAGGATCCTGGAATACAATCTGCATTTTCTTACGATACGGAAGCATATCTACTTTTATCTTCTTTTCACTGTCAAAGATTACCTTATCATCATAAATAATCTTTCCCGCAGTTGGCTCATACAAACGCAACAAGGTTCGTCCTGTTGTTGTCTTACCACAGCCTGATTCACCAACAAGTCCTAATGTTTCACCTTTGTTAACATAGAAGGATACATCATCCACAGCCTTCACATATCTTTTATTCTTGCCATATCCACCAGCCGGAAAGTACTGCTTTAAATGCTCAACCTGTATTAATTTCTTATCCAAGGCTTTCTCCTCCTTCCATCTGTGCCTTCTGATTCATCCAGCACTGTGTATAGTGGACATCTCCAAAGGTAGATACAGGTGGCATCTCCTTCAAACAAATCTTCATACATTGATTACATCTTGGTGCAAAAGGACATCCCTTTGGTGGATTTAAAAGGTCAATCGGTGTTCCTTCAATCGGAACAAGCTTCTCATGCTCCTTGGCGTCAAGCCTTGGAATGCTTCTAAGCAATCCCTTTGTATATTCATGTTTCGGTTCATAGAAAATTTCATCTGTTGTACCGTACTCTACAATTCTTCCACCATACATAACAGCAATTTTTTCACACATACTTGCCACAATACCAAGATCATGTGTAATCATAATAATGGACATGCCAAGCTTATTCTTAAGCTCCATCATAAGTTCAAGAATTTGTGCCTGAATAGTAACATCAAGTGCTGTTGTCGGCTCATCTGCAATCAAAAGCTTTGGTTCACAGGCAAGCGCAATCGCAATCATAACACGCTGTCTCATACCACCGGATAACTCATGTGGATACTGCTTCAAACGCTTTTCCGGTTCATTGATACCAACCAGTGTCAACAGTTCCTTGGCTCTTTCATGTGCTTCCTTTTTGTTTTTCTTTGTATGAAGAAGGATAACCTCCTCTATCTGGTTACCAATCGTATAAACAGGATTCAGACTGGTCATAGGATCCTGAAAAATAATAGAAATCTCATTTCCTCTTATTTTTCTAAATTCCTTTTCAGACATATTATGAATCTCATGTCCATTGAACTCCAGAGTACCACCAATCAGCTTACCTGGATAAGCTGTAAGGCCCATCAGACTGTATGCTGTAACAGACTTACCGGAACCACTTTCTCCAACAATTCCTAAAACCTCTCCCTGCTTTACATGGATAGACACATCATTCAGTGCCTTTACTTCTCCTGCCGGTGTAAAGAAGGACAGTTTTTCATGATTTATATCAACAAGATATTCTGACATAATAGCCTCCCACTAATTCTTTAACTTCGGATCAAACGCATCTCTTAAACCATCACCAAGCAGATTAAAGCTAAGAATAATCAAACTGATGAGCAATGCCGGAATAAACAGCAAATACGGATATGTGTTAATTCCGTTAATCGCGTCACTTGCAAGGCTGCCCAGGGATGGAAGAGGTACTGCTACACCAAGTCCCAGGAAGCTTAAGAAGCTCTCTGTAAAGATAGATGACGGAATCTGCAAAGTAGTTGTTACAATTAAAGTACCAATACAGTTTGTCAGCAAATGCTTCTTAATAATTCTTCCACTCTTTGCCCCAAGTGCCCTTGCTGCTGTAACATATTCACTCTCTTTTAGCATCAGTATCTGGCTTCGTACCATTCGTGCCATACCAACCCAGTACAATAATGCAAATACGATGAAAATACTAATCAGGTTCGTACCAACCGTCTGTACCCAGCCAAATCCCGGAAGCTGAGTCAGCTTCTCCAACGGATCCTTTAGCGCAAAGGATAACAGGACAATCAACAAGACATCAGGCACCGTATAAATAATATCTACGATTCTCATCATGATCAAGTCGACCCAGCCACCAAAGAAAGCAGCAATAGAACCATAAATCGAACCAATCACAAGAATAATTGCTGTAGCAATCAAACCTACTGTAAGTGAAATACGGCTTCCCATCATAACACGGATTGCATAATCACGTCCCATCTTATCCGTTCCAAGAATATGTGGAAATACTTTTTCTCCTGCTTCTATTCTTGCCAACTCGTCAGCAGAGTACTGCATAGGTGCAAGGTTATTGGCGCCTTTAATCTGTGTCTTATATGAATATGGATAGAACATCGGTACAATAAAGGATATAAACATGATAAGTATAATAACTATCAAACTTACCATAGCTACTTTATTCTTACGCAATCTTCTGAATCCATCCTTCCAGAAGCTTACGCTTTCTCTCATTACAACAAGGCTTTCCTTCTCTGCCTCGGATGCCGGCATAAAATCCTCCGGACTTAATTTCATCTGAAAACTAATTGGATTTTCTTTCATTTGATAAACACGCCTTTCCTCATTACTTCAACTTAATACGGGGATCTACCAGCTTGTAAACAATATCTACGATTACATTCATCACAACAATAATCGTTGCCAGGAAAATCGTAGTACCCATAATAACCGTATAATCTCTTGAGTTAATAGAACCGATAAATTCTCCTCCAAGTCCGGGAATGGTAAAAATCTTTTCTACAACGAAGCTACCTGTTAATGTATAAGCAATCATTGGTCCCATATAAGTAATAACAGGAAGAATCGCATTTCGTAATGCATGTTTGAAAATTCTCTTCTGTTCAGCAAGACCCTTTGCCTTTGCTGTTCTCATATAATCCTGTCCGAGAACATCAAGCATGGACGATCTCATCAATCTCATAATATATGCCGTTGGATAAAAAGATAAAGAAAGAACCGGCATAATGTAGTGCTTCCAGGAAGTCAGACCATAGGTTGGAAGAATCTTTAAATTAACTCCAAGAAAGTACATCAATACAGTACAAATAACAAAGCTTGGAACTGCAATACCGCATGTTGAGATAACGCTAATCAGGTTATCAAGGAACTTTCCTCTATGCATTGCTGCAAAACATCCAAGAGGAACACCCAGACACAAAGAAACAATAATTGCAACGCCACCAACCTTTGCAGAAACAGGAAACTTCGTTGTGATAATGGACATAACAGTACGTCCTCTTTGCTTTAAGCTGTCACCAAAATCACCATGTAATGCATCTGTTAAATAAGTAATATATTGTTGACCTAACGGCTTATCCAATCCGTATTTTGCCTCCAATGCTGCCATGGCCGCCGGACTTACTGCTTTCTCTGACAAAAACGGGCCACCCGGTACCATATTCATCAAGAAAAACGTAAGTGTTGCAACTGCCCAGATTGTCACAATTGCAAGACCGACTCTTTTTAAAATATACTTCAGCATAAAAATCCTTCTCCTTCTTTTATAGATTACCGCTTTATCATAAAAAAGTGGCTAGTTAAGCTTACTAAGCAGGTACGGGCATCTTCGACCGGTTTCCTGCTTCCTTGTATAACTATCCACGCTATTTATGCATAGTATTCAAATCAAAATCAACAAAATTATTTCATATTTTGTACTTTTATCGTAACTTTTGTTGATACGTGTTTGATTTTAAATGGATTTATAATGTGTGTCAAGTACCGCTTTTTAGCAGTTTTGGAAGATAATTGTTTGACTATTCATGATTATTCATTATTTTCTAATATAATGCATAATAGTAATCCTCTTATGCATTATATCGCATATTTTTACATTTTGCATTAAATAATTAAAATTTAACAAATTTTATATAATCAGCACAATTTTATACAGAATATTCCAGAAACAGTATTTGTGATGATTATTTTCTACTTGACATCCGGCAAAATATGTATTAATGTATTAATCGAATAGTACACTAATACAGTGATACAATAGCAGTAAACCAATCTTAATTGTTTTATCTGGAAAGAAAGGATGATATAATGGCATGGGTTCTTAATTCAGATCGCCCCATCTACACTCAGATTCTTGAACGGATTCAGACAAGAATCATTTCAGGAATCTACAAACCGGGGGAGAAATTACCAAGCGTAAGAGAGCTTGCTGCTGAAGCAAGCGTTAACCCTAACACAATGCAAAAAGCTTTTGCAGAACTAGAAAGAAGTGGACTGATTCAAACACAAAGAAACAGCGGTCGCACAGTAACGGAGGATACAGACATGATTAAACAGGTTCAGACACAGGTAGCTTTATCCCAGGTTCAAAGCTTTTTTAGTACTATGACGCAGCTTGGGTTTAATAAAGAAGAGATTTTGGCTTTTGTAAAAAAAGCCGCTGAGGAGGGAGCAGAATAATGGAAGAACCATTACTTCAAACAATTGATTTATGCAAGCAGTACAAAGGTGCAGGCAACTATATGGCAGTTTACCACATGAATCTGTCGATACCACGTGGTAAAATTATTGGACTTCTTGGTCCTAACGGTTGCGGCAAAACAACACTCATTAAGATGATTAATGGATTATTAACACCTTCATGTGGTTGCGTGACCGTTAATGGTTATGCACCGGGAGTTGAAACAAAGAAGGTCATCTCCTATCTGCCGGAACGTACTTATTTGCAAAGCAATATGCGTATCCGCGAAATGGTAGATTATTTTCAGGATTTTTATGAAGACTTTTCACCGGAACGCGCCTACAACATGTTTGCATCTCTAGGCATCGATCCGGAGGCAAGACTAAAAACCTTATCAAAAGGAACAAAAGAAAAAGTTCAGTTGATTCTTGTCATGAGCAGACAGGCAGATCTCTATATCCTGGACGAACCGATTGCCGGCGTGGATCCTGCTGCAAGAGACTATATTTTACGGACTATTATTACCAATTATAATGAGAATGCTACGATTCTCCTGTCTACACATTTGATTTCAGATATAGAGAACATTCTCGATGAGGTTATCTTTATGAAGAACGGCTCGCTCGTCCTTCACACAAGTGTCGAAGCTATCCGTGAAAAGCTCGGGAAATCTATTGATGCTTATTTCAGGGAGGTGTACGCATGCTAGGAAAATTAATGAAATATGAATGGAAAGGGCTTAAAAAACCTTTATCTATCCTTTTGCTTGTACTATTAGGCATTACACTTTTGACAGGAATTTTAATTCTTACCATCAACCCCAAGTATGATGATGTTGCTGTCGGATTTTCCGTTGTATTTACCATAATCAGCGTATTCTTATACTACTTTGGGATTATCGCCTGCTCTATTGGAACCATGCTGATTATTGCTATTCGATTTTACAAAACGTGCTATACAGACGAAGCATATCTTACCCATACGCTTCCTGTATCCACAAAACAGCTTGTAGCGGCTAAAACTATTACTGCCGTGCTTTGCCATCTTTTTATGATGCTGTTCATTTTTCTTACAGCATTCCTATTAGTTGGTGTATTTGTTACTCATATGATAAACCTTGGGGAATTTGATATGTCTGACATTCCGGCTCATTTCTTTTCTGAAATGAGCGACGAATTCAAATCAGAATTTGGAATTGGCTTTATTGGCTACTTAGCATATATTGGCATTTACAGTCTGATTAGTTCCATCTGTGGAATCATTATGGTTCTTGGATGTGTAAGCCTTGGTCAGCTCTATACAAAACACCGCATTCTTGGTGCAATCATAGCCTACTTTGCGTTGACGATGATTATGCAATTCGTCACATACCTTGGCATGATTCCTATGTACGGGAAGCTCTTTGCAGCAGAATTTGCCGGTGAATCGATTCCTATGTTCAGCGTACTTCAGCCTACGCTAACAATTACCCTGGTGTTTTCTATTATAATTGCAATTGTCATGTATTTTATTAACCTTCATATGATGACAAAACGATTGAACTTAGAATAAAGTTACTGTTCACTTAATTCATCGCTTTGTGATATACTAATATATGGTACGGCATTTTTTGATGCTGTACCATATATTTGTTTACACGAAGGGAAATAGAATATGGGAATATTCGACATGGAACACAAAAACAAGTGCCCACTCTGTGGCAAAAATATGGACTACATCTATGGGGATATGGTTTGTAGTGAATGTGGATACCGTGCTTCTTACAGTACTACCACTACCTCCTCTAAATCAGTCTCTTCTACAGAGGTTCCTAAAAGCAGCTCTTCCTCTACAGCACCACAGAGTCAGGCAGCACCTCCCAAAATCACTTATACATATACAGAAAGTACTACTACCGCAGCCAATAACAGGGAATCTTCTTACAAAAAGTATAGAAAAACTAAAAACAATCTTTATTTCGTTTATGGTATTGTTATACTCATACTTACTGTTGCCATTTTCTATAGCAGTGACTCTGATAAAAAGAATAAGCGTGATGTAACCCCACCGACTTATGATGTTGATTTTCTCCAGGATGTCCAGGATATGCTGGATTCTTACAATGACTCTTCACAGTCTGACTATGCAATGGAGCACAATTTTCCTGAGCTTCCTGATTCTGACACAAACGACGAATCCATAAACGGGATTTATACCCCGATTAACACAAATCTCAAAGATAATTCAGAAGGTATTTTAGAGGTATTGGAACTTATATTCGAAAAAGAAACTTCCGACATAACCGCCTTAGAGCTTTCTTCTATTACATACCTTGATTTTTTCTATTATGATTATGACTATAAGGTTGTTGCCTACGAAATTGCCTCTCAGGACGGCACCAGCAGCTTTGGTTATGTTTATCCAGGCGACGTAAGCTTTTATGATACAGATTTTTCCGTTTTCCCTAATTTGGATACTCTTTATATGGATTATGGGAGTATCGGTTCACTGCAGGGTTTAAAAAAGTTATGTGTACTGGGAACCGATATGACAACTTCAGAAATCGAAGAGCTGATCAATCCGGAACAACTAATATCATTAACCTTAACAGAATTACTCTTTGATAGCAGCTTATCCAATATAGGAGATTTCAAGAATCTTACATCGCTTAATCTGGATTCCGGTTATCTTGAAAACATAGACTCTCTTTCCAAGTTGAAGAATCTGGAAGCCTTACGAATTTATGATGGTAATACAATCAATGACTTCTCAGTTTTATATGATATGCCTCAACTGGAATATCTTTATCTTGATTGTTCCAAATTGCGAAATATCGGATTTATTGAGAATATGCCTAAATTAACCGATTTGCATATATGGAACAGCGAAGTCCTGGAAATCGATTCGATAAAAAATTGTAAAAATACCTTGAAAACTCTCGATCTGAGCTATAATTACAAGGTAAAGAACTATGATGCCGTATCAGAGCTTACAAATCTGGAATCACTCTCCTTATATGTAGACTATTCCTTTGATGAGCCAATACCGGTTCCGCAGTTAAAGAATATGCCTAACCTTACCCAGCTCCTGTTAGGTCATTTTGATGACTTGTCCGAATTAAAGAATGCTACCGGCTTAACATCCTTAACTCTTTATGATACTTATGCTTCTGATTTTTCTTCTTTGGAGTCTTTACAAGAGCTTACCAGCCTATCACTTTATGATATGTCATTGGAACCCTCTGTTTTCGATTCCGTTATGAAGCTGACTAATCTTACCAGCATTTCTCTGGATGATAGCCATGTTTGGGGAAATGTAGAAGAACTGTTGACCCTTCCGAATTTGATGGAATTCTATATGTCAGATTGTGTTGCCGGATTTGATGTTACGAATCTTACACCAAATCCAAGCCTTTTACTGATTGACCTGAATCATTCGCAGCTTCGCGCATTAAAGGATGGAAAATGGGACTATAACGATAACAGTAACATTCTTTCACTCGCCAAGAATACAGATATTTTTAAAAATTATGAGAATCTACAGGAGTTATATATATCCGAACATGAGATTGACAGTATTCAATTTGCTGCTTCTCTGCCACACTTAAGAGTACTTGATATTACCGACAACTATGTAACTGATCTTACGCCTTTAGCCATTCTTCCAAATCTGGAATGCGTTATGTGCTACAACAATCCTATTGCCAACGATGGTGGATTAGGAAACAAGATTACCAAATAGTAGTTTAGATAACAAAACAGGCTTTTGTCTTTATCAATCTTTAGACGAAAGCCTGTTTCTTATTCTGATATTTTTCTCATACGCTCTAGTCGTTCATGAAGTAATTCCATTCTTTGCAAATCTTTTTTTGTCTCCACTTGTCGTCCTGACATAAAATAGCGAACAATTCCCTCATTCTCTTCCAGTAATCCTCTTTGTTCAAGAATCCTTTTTAACTGATTAATCGTGCCAAGGCTGCCATCTATCATTTTTACACCAGCCGGTAAGAGCTTTGCAAAGCTGTCTTTAAAATAATTAAAATGTGTACATCCCAAAACCAGCTCTCCATATTCTTCCATGGGGTATGGCTCCAGCATTTCCTTTAAATACGAAATCACTTCATCAGAATCAAACTCTCCTGCCTCGGCAAAAGGCACAAGTCGAGGCAACGCTAATAAATCCACAAGATGGGAATCATCTACCTTTTCAACCAGATTCTTAAGCTTTTCCTCCTTAATCGTAAGTGGGGTAGCAACCACCATCACTCTTTTTCCGTCACTTTTCTCTACTGCAGGCTTCACTGCAGGCTCAATACCTATAATCGGAATATTATACTTACTCCGCATAATTCCTGCTGCAACAGACGTTGCGGTATTGCAGGCAATCACAACTGCTTTGCAATCATGTGCAATCATAAACTGCATCACTTCATCAACGTAACCAGTCACCTGTTCCTTTGTCTTCGTTCCGTAAGGGACATGGTCTGTATCTGCATAAAATATGTAATTTTCTTTCGGAAGTGAGACCATTGCCTGATGAAGCAATGTCATTCCTCCTATGCCAGAATCAAATATACCAATATTCATAGA
>JALEWA010000166.1 GCA_022788085.1 Lachnospiraceae bacterium | reverse complement strand
CTGTCTGTTTTGTAATCAAGCAAAATAATATCACCATTCTCATCATAATAAAAAGCATCTATCACACCTTGTATCAATACCGTTTCTGCTGAGGGAAACTTCTCATTCAGGCGGCTTGCATTAATACCCAGTACAAAGGGCTGCTCCTTATATAAATCATTCCTGCTTTTTGCCTGAATCATGCCTTTTGCAAGGGATGTCTTTAAGAAAGCTGCTATACTTTTTGGCTTTACGCAGGATATTTCCTGCTTTGTCACACGCCCCTGCATAATCCAGCTCTCCATTTCCTTGCGCACTTGTTTTTCATAATCTGTTTCTTCTGCATACACTTGTGAAAAGGATAACAGTTCCATGACCTTATGCACCGCAGTACCATACTGCGTACCAAGTATCGTTTCCTCTTCCTTCATAAAGCTGGGAATATAAGATTCCCGTTCTTGTGAAAACAGTTCTGCTGCAGGCTCCAGTTCTTCTTCATAAGCAGCCTTTTTCAACTCAGATACGGTTGTCTTTACCATTAATCCCTCCAGATACTTATGAGGATACTGGAAGGAAAGACTTTGTGCAAGCTGTTTTTCCAATTCTGCATCAACATATTCCCCCGCTTTTTCTAAAGCTTCCTCCAGAATAGCTGCTCTTCCAAGCTCCTTTACCTCTCCTGTGCTGATATTTCCTGCATCCTGCACAGAAATCCTGATTGGTATCTCCTGATACGGAAGTGAATGCGGCACATACTCCAGACCATTTTCCTCCAATAGCTCCTTCATTCCCGGATGGCGCATAAGTGCTGCCAGAATCAGGTCAAAGTATGAATTTGCTGACATCATCACAAAATATGGCAGCTTCTCATCTTCTTCAAAGGTCAGATACAGATTGCCTGCAAGCTTCTTTGCCATATCCTCTTCGTAAGCAGTTAAAATAAGTTTCTCCTTGGCTCTTGTCAGTGCCACATACAGCACTCGCAAATCCTCGCCTCTGGTATCCTCTTTCATTCGCTGTGCTACCACATTCTTCCGCAAGGTCTTTCGCTTCGTTCTAAGTTCCGGGTCAATACAGTCCACACCGATTCCAAGCTCCACATCCATAAGAATAGCCTGTCTTGTATCCATCAGATTGAACTGCTTGGCAAGTCCGCAGACAAAGCAAATCGGGAATTCCAACCCCTTACTCTTATGAATCGTCATGACACGCACAACATCTGCATTCTCATCTAAAATATTGGCTTCTCCAAAGTCTACCTCGTTTTCCTGCATGGTTTCGAGATAACGGATAAAATGGAACAAGCCGTAAAAGCTTGTCTTTTCAAAGGATCCGGCACGCTCCAGCAACAATTCGATATTGGCATAACGCTGCTCACCTCCAGGCATGGAACCAATATAAGAAGCATAGCCAGTTTCACGAATCAGCTGCTCAATCAGTTCCTTGATCGGTGTATAGGCAACTCTTGCACGGTATTTTGCAAGCTCAGACAACAGGAACTTTGCTTTTTCCTGTAGGCTATCAGCTTCTCCATCCTGTGCAGATTTCTGTTCTGCATACAGCTTTACCTGCTCATATAGAAACAAGGTCTTTGACTCTTCTTTCTCTTCCTGACTGGCAGGGGCGAAGCAGCGGATTCTTGCAATCTCTTCCTCGGAAAAATCAAAAAACGGAAGCTTCATCACACCAAAAAAGGGAATATCCTGTAACGGATTATTCAATACACGAAGGAAATTCACGATTCCCTGAATCTCCAAGGTCTGGAAATACCCGGTTTTACTTGTGATATGCACAGGAATGCCACGCTCCAAAAGCACTCTTCGGAAATCCTCGTCCCAGCCTGCCGTTGCACGAAAAAGAATTACGATATCGGAATATCTTGCAGGTCTTACCTCTCCTGTCTGTGCATCCGTAACCGGAAAATGTCCCACTAATTCCCTGATACGGTCAGCAACCATATAAGCCTCTTTTTCCTTCTCTGTCAAGGTCTGTGAATCCTCATCGTTTTGCTGTGATGCAATCAATAGTTCCGTCCGGTATAAATCAGCTTTGGCTGGTTCCGGGTAAGAGGCACCAACATACAATGCGGCTTTCTCATCGTATTCCACATTTCCGACCTGTTTTTTCATGATTTGTCCACAGATAAAGTTCGTCGCATCCGTAACCTCCCTGCGACTTCTAAAGTTCATGCTTAAGTCAATTCTCACTTTATCTTTTGCCGTTGTCGAATTGACATATGTGTCATATTTCTCCATGAAGATTTCCGGCCTTGCCAAACGAAACTTATAGATGCTCTGCTTCACATCTCCAACCATAAAACGGTTATATCTTCCCTTTTCCTCCCCTGATATACTCTTGAGCAAAAGCTCCTGCACCTCATTGGAATCCTGATATTCATCAATCATGATTTCTTCAAAATAGTCCTGAAAAGCCAGTGCTGTTTCGCGTTCAACCAGATTGCCCTCTTCATCCTTTTCCAGCAATATCTGTAATGCAAAATGCTCCATATCAGAAAAATCTACGATATTCTTATCACGCTTTGCCGCATCAAGCCGCTCCTTATAGGAAAGCGTCAGGGAAACAAGTTCGTTGACCATCAGGTCACACTGCTTCATATCCTCAAGAGTGTCTTCCGGCGAAATCATAAAGAGGAACTTTTTTAAGTCGGTTACATTTTTCTTTACCTCATCACGTATCGCCTTTACGACATCCTTCAAGGCAGGGTCACACTCTGATTTCTTCGTTGATAATCGGGTAAAGGAAGAATAAGTAAATAAATCGTATAGCGTCTGATAATCCTTCGTGCTTCTAAGTTTCCCGATAAGCTCCAAATCTGCTATCAGATTCTCACAATACTGCTCAGGTCCACCAATACCGGAAGCAATCTCCAAGCCTCTCTGCAGTCTGCTCTCGCACTCAGAAAGCACGGTATCCATATAGTGTAAGGCATCCTGAAACCATGCTTTTTGTGATAATACCTCCAGGGATTCCAGACGGTAATCCTCTCTTCTTGCTTCCAGCCATTCTTCCGGAAAGGGATAACTCATGGCAAAATGATAAAGTCTTAGAATCGCTTCTTCGATTTTCTTTTCACTCCCGCCTGGACTATAACATTCAATAAACTTCAGGAATTCTTCCCTTCCTTCGGCATAGCTGTCTTCCAATAGTTCACTAAGTACATCACCCTCTAACAGCTTGATTTCACCTTCATCTGCCACACGAAAGCCGGGATCAAGACCAATTTCATTGAAATTATTGCGGATGACGAAAAGACAAAAGGAGTCAATCGTTGTAATCTGTGCATTATGAATCAAGGCAGACTGTTTCTGCAAATGCTCATTTTCAGGATGCTCTTCTAACTTTTTGACAACTGCCTTGCTGATTCGTTCACGCATCTGTGCAGCCGCAGCAGAGGTAAAGGTTACGATTAAAAGTCTGTCAATGTCGACCGGATGCTTCTCGTCACAAATCTTTTGTATAATTCGTTCTACAAGGACTGCTGTCTTACCGGAGCCTGCTGCCGCAGATACTAAAATATTACAGTCTCTTGTATCAATTACCCTTTGCTGGTCCAGCGTAAAGGTTACACCCATTTCCTACACCTCCCCTTTCATTCGTTCTAATGCCTCATCCTGATCTAATTCTTCAAGCTCACGTACCAGATTCGCGCCAAGCTTGCGGTCAAAGCCGCAAATACTGCGGTAATTGCAATAGGTACAGGCATTCCCGTTACTTTGTTCATAAGGATTTAGGGCAATCTCACCATCCAGAATAGAGGTTCCGATTTCCTTTATCTTAGTGTTCACATAATCTGAAACCACTTTAAAATCCTCACTCGATAAAATGCTGGAATTCTTTGTAAAGCTTCCATCCTTCTTCCTGGCAACAGGAAGAAGCTGTGATTTATCCGTAAACTCTGAATCCATAAGACGGATAACCTCTTCATCATCACTTACCATTCCTGTCATTTTCAGTTCATCCAGAAT
>JALEWA010000162.1 GCA_022788085.1 Lachnospiraceae bacterium | reverse complement strand
ATCCCTGATATATTCGTTCGCATCATAATGCTCACTTGCAAGCACAAGCAACACAGAATCCTCGGAAAAATCATACATGTCCTTCCAGACAAGTTTTGGGAGATAGATTCCAATGTGTGGTCTGTCAAGGTTGAATACTTTCTGATTCGTTCCATCATCCACCTTGATCTTAGAGGTTCCGGCAACATTGATTAAGACAAACTCTGAATTATAATTGGCATGTCTGCCACGAATCACATCCTTATCAGAGCCATAAATATAAAATACACGTTTTATATCAAATGGGATATCCTGATTTCCCTCTACGATCACAAGATGTCCGCGTTCATCTCCTCTTTGGGGGAATTCTATTAATTTACAATCTTCTACCATACTTCTGCCCCTTTCATTTTCAACAGCTAAAATGCATTCAACTTTTCAATCACATAATCCTGCTCTTCCCATGTCATTCCCGTGTATAGGGGCAAACTTAAGACTTCCTTTGCATATTGCTCTGTAATCGGATATTCTCCCTCTTTATGACCAAGATGATGATAACACTCTGCCAAATGTGGTGGTATCGGATAATGAATCTGCGTCTGGATTCCCTGTTCTTCTAAGAATTCCTGAAGTTTTTCACGCCCTGCACAGCGGATGACATATTGATGGAAGATACTGCCTGCGCCTTCTCGAATTTCCGGTTTCATTATCTTCTCATTCGTAATGCCCTTGCTATATCGGTCTGCCAAAACGACTCTTTCCTGATTCAGTTCGCTCAGATGTGACAGCTTTACACGAAGCAACGCTGCCTGCATCTCGTCTAGTCTGGAATTGATTCCTTCTATCTCATTATGATATTTGATTCTGCTTCCATAATTACGCATCATACGAATCTTGTCCGCAAATTCCCTGTCATCTGTGACAATTGCCCCTGCGTCTCCAAAAGCGCCGAGGTTCTTAGTAGGATAAAAGCTAAAACAGCCTGAGATTCCAAAGGTTCCTGTCATCTTTCCATCAAAGCATGCCCCATGGGACTGTGCGCAGTCCTCGATGACAGGAAGGTTATACTTTTTGGCTATCTCAACCACTTGGTTCATATTGCTTGCCTGACCATATAAATGAACAACCATAATTGCCTTTGTCTTATCTGTAATGGCTGCTTCGATTCTTTCAGCATCTATATTAAAGTACTCATCCGGCTCCACAAAGACTGGCGTCGCACCATTTTCCGTAATACCAAGAACTGTTGCAATGTAGGTATTTGCCTGAACAATCACTTCATCACCCTCGCCAATGCCAAGTGCACGCACTGACAGAATCAAGGCATCAAGACCGGAATTCAAGCCTACACAATACTTTCTTCCTGTGAAGGCTGCAAACTCCTCTTCAAACTGCTGTACTTCATTGCCAAGGACATACCAGCCGGAGCGAAGAACCCGCAGCGCTGCTTCCTCATATTCCTGCTGGTACATCTGAAATTGTCTGTCTAAGACATTACATTTTATCTGCATGAGTATATCTACCTTTCCTTTGTTGATTACCTCTATCCATTCTGCTCTTTTACCGTTCTTAATTGCCCTTATAAACTCTTCTTTAATCTCTCTGTTAGGAATAGAAACCTGTCGTTCTTTCTCATCATAGGCAAGATATCCCAAGTGAATCAGCAATGTTAGAACATCATCCTTTGTTTGTAATGTGGTCAAATCATTCTGGAAGGATTCCGTATCAACCTTATAACTTTGTCCGCCAATCATATCAATGATTGCATCCTTTAATCCATCAAAGTTTAATTCGATATATGTTTTTAAGGATTCATAGGTTTCTGTTCTAGTCCAGTAATTTCCATATTTTTTTCTTCGGATACATTCCATAACTGACTTAGGATTATATATCTGTTCTTCCCCAAGGCGGTATCCATCATACCATTGATTCAATTTATCCAATTCTAAATGATTCTCTTCACACAGTTGCCTTACATCCCCCAGAGTAAATCCAACATAGGATTCAATAGGAGCGGCATTAACCATTGTAAATTCATAAAAATCACTTAATGCAGATTCCCTTCCATATTTCTTGATAGGCAGGATTCCTGTCATATAGGCTGCCGCACATATTTTATCTGTATGAACGCTCTTAAACAAGCTTCTTAATAATTCCATATACTCTTCCTGAAGCTTTTTATTATCCTTTTGTTCTCTGTAAATAGCATCCCATTCATCTATAATAAAGATAAATTTTTCTTTTGTCTGATTGGCTATGCTCAGTAATGCACTTAAGATATCTTTTTCATTCGAAGTAAAAGAAAAATTGTCGTTTAGATCATGAAGCAGCTCTTGTTTCATATAATCTACTGTATCTTCTTTTGTTTCACAAGCAGATAAAAAAGAAGTAATATCCAAATAAATCACATGAAACTTGTTTAAATATGTTAAAAATGTATTATCCTTTTCTATTTCCAGTCCTTTAAACAGTTCACGTGAATCATATCCCTTAACGTAATATGCACAGAGCATCTTACTGGAAAAAGACTTACCGAATCTTCTGGGTCTCACACTACAGGTCAGCTTGTAGGTCGTATCAATGGTAGAATTGATATATGAAATCAAACCCGTTTTATCTACATATCTGGTTCGTATAATACTTTGAAATCCATCATTTCCAATATCCAGATACTTTCCCATAATAACCCTCCCCTTTCCGCTGTTCCTCGTTACAGCAGCTTCTCTATAATTCTGCTCATCTTCTTTACTGAATTCTCCCATATAAAATCCTGTAGAACTCTTTTCTTTGCCTGTATACCCATTGTTTGCCTGTCTGTATTCTTTACCGTTTCTAACAGTTCCTCTTCACTATCACACAAGTATCCCGAAACTCCATCTTCTATGATCAACTCCGGTCCCGGTGCTCTTAACGCAATCACCACATTTTCATAATACATAGCTTCCAGAATTGCCATTCCAAATATCTCATGTGTATTCAGATTTACATAGCACTCCGACATCCGATATAGCTCCCACATTCTGTTATTTGGAACCTTCTTATGAATGGTCACTGCATTTTCAAGCTGACTTTTTCTTATTTCCTGTTGAACACTTTCCAATAATTCTCCCTGTCCAACCATCAACAATCGGTAATTTGTGTTCTTCTCATACAGTTTCTGAAAAAGCTGTATCATTTTCACCGGCTGCTTTTCTGCAGTCATACGACCTACAAAAAGAATAATCTTATCTTCTTTTCTATAGCCCCAGTTTTCCTTAAGTTCCTTAACAGGATACTCTGCATAATCCTGTTTCAGAAGCTCTGTATCAAGTCCAACCGGAACCACATGAATATTGTCACTTGCCCCCTGACGCCTTAAATAGTCAGCGAGAGCAGGAGTTTTAACTACTGTTGGCATCTTCTTATAATATCGTACATTATTACATAGTATGTCAACTACTCTTTTTTTCCATGCAGATGCATTATTGCTTCGAACCACACCGATATATGGCAGACATAGGATATGGTTCTTCTTACACCATTTAGAGAAGCTTCCTAGCGCAAGGTAATTATCTGATGCAGTAATATAACACTCTCTTGTTTTGTCCAGCTTATCAAAATCGGGCAAAGCATGCTTTCCAATATGTCTGCAACGTTGGTATTCCACTGTGATGCCACTTCTCTGCTCTGTTTCAGACTCCTGCTCTAAATCAGGAATCAAATGATAAACAAGCGCATCATGACCTGCCTTGGCAAATGCCTTGGCAAGTCCCTCTGCCTGTGAATTATAGTATTTGCTTAGATTCTTAGCCTCTGTATTTAATGAAATTACTGCTATCCGCATGAAAGCCTGCCTTTCTTACTTTCCCTTATGCATCCACTCATATATTCTGCTCTTTATCATAACAAACCGGTACTTCTTCTTTGACATGTATCCTCGTTCATAACGAATTGTTGCATTCTCTCGGACTCCAATCTGACTGCTTGACATACCACCAAGCCGAAAGTTCGACAATACATGCATAACCGGCGTAAATACTACCTTCTTTGACTCATAAAAGCGAAGCATCAAATCATAATCTGCTGCCGAACGATATTTTAAGTCAAATACACCTAACTCTTTATAAGTATCCCTTGTTACAAAGCAGGTTGGGTGTGTAATCATCTGCTCCGGTAAAAAGTCATGATGATAGATAAAGGTTGCCTTCTCTTTACCATTGAGGAAGGTTCTCTGCATGCCGTAAATCACCTCAAAAGGATTACCCTGATAATGCTTCACAACCTGTTCCACGGTATCCTCTTCATACCAGTCATCACTGTTTACAATCCCTATTAATCGACCTTTTGCAAGTCCGATTCCTTTATTCATGGCATCATAAATACCATTATCCTTCTCGGAAATGAGCGTAAACTGTTTTGGTAATCTGTTACGATGCTGTTCAATTAACTCTAATGTTCCATCTGTGGAACCACCATCTACAATGATATATTCTATATTCTGATAGGTCTGCTTTTCTATGCATTCTAATGTTTTTTCAATTGTTTTTATGCTGTTATAACATGGGGTTAATACTGAAACTAAGATTTCCTGCATATTACCTCTTCCTTGTATACCTTCTCCAACTGCTCCGCAATTGCCTGATACGAAAACTTCTCTTCCACATATGCTGCTATTCTTTCCGGTTCATATGGGGAATTCTGCTGTTCTTTAGCACTTATTATCTTTTCTAATGCCTGTACAAGTTCTTCCTCCTGCTCCGGCTGAATCAGGATTCCATTGAATTCATGGACGAAATCATCCGGTCCACCATTAGCCACAGCTATAACAGGCTTTCCACAGGCCATTGCCTCAATATATACAACACCAAAAGTTTCATATCGGCTTGGCAGTACAAAGCAGTCACATAGCTGCATCTGTTCCACAACCTGTGGTCTCTCTAATGCACCAAGGAACTCTACACTTTCTGTCACGTTATATTCCTTTGTCCATTCTACTACTTTTTCTAACGCTTTTCCACCACCACCGACGATAAGTCTTGCCTGTGGATACTTAGAAGCTACTTTTGCCCATGCTTTGATCAGAATGTCTATTCCCTTTTTGTATAATTGAGCTTCCTCTTCCATATAGCAGACAGTTAAGAATCTGCATCCTTCATGTCCCTTTGATGTAACATCAGAGGTCTTAAACTGTTCACAGTCTACTACATTTCCAATTACTTCAATATTATCTGTATATTCCTCTAATAACTTTGCAAAAGCTCTGCTCACACAGATTACCTTTGATGCTTTCTGAAAGGCTTCCTTAATCACAACATTGTTCGCACTGCTGATTTCATCCTTATGAAGCTGAAACAATGTCGCATGCTCCGTAATCACATATGGCACCTTTGTCTTCTCTGACAGCTTCATGGCAGCATAACCTGCCCATACACAACAATGAGCATGAATCATATCCACGCTTTGATTCTTTATATGTTTTTCCCAAAGTCTTTCAATTCCCTTTGAAAAAGCCTCCTTATAACCTTCCATGCCATGCTTTAACGGGCAAAAGTACTTTTCACGGTAAATCTGGATTCCCTGTATCTGCGATGCTGATTCTTCTTCATAACCGAGCCATTCCTTAGTGCATTTAACTGAATACGTATCACAATATAAAATAGTCACCTGATGTCCTGCTTTTCTTAGTGCTTTTGCCTGATCTAAAAAGAAGCTGCCCAAGGTCGGTCTGTTCTTCGTCTGAAAAAATGCCGGAATAATTACAATGTTCATGTCTAATCTTCCTTTTTCAAAGCTATTTTAATCCAATATCTTGACTGCTTTACTGCCTCCCAGCCCATGCCTGCCTCCCACATATACCAGAATTTTTGGCGGAAGAACAGCTTCATCTCTGTCTTTTTCAATCGAAGCTGCTGTGAAGCGGTAATCGACTTTGCTGACATACGGTAAAATACAAGTTCTTTATCAATGAAACCACATCGATACCCCTTATGCATAACCTTAAGGTTCATTGGATAATCTTCAAACCATCGATAATGCTCATCATAACCGTTGCAATCCCAAATGACCTTCATGGGATAAAAGGAACCGGATGGCGCAACAATACGGTTTTGCATTAGTAACATTCTGTACTGTTCCTTATAATTCTTCCCTGCAAATTCATAGCATCTGTCACAATATCTCTGCACATCGCTAAAATCTGCCTCTTGATCAGCAAAAAGATGTACCTTGGCAATTGGAATCGCCTTAGGATTCTGCTCACAGAAGTTAACATACTCTTCAATAGCATCTTTCGTCATATAATCATCCGCAGCAATCAGTTTCAGATAATCGCCCGTTGCCTGCTTTAAAGCCCTGTTAATATTACCCGGAATACCCGTATTCTTCTCTGTAGTAACCAGCTTGATGGAAGTCAGACAGCCTTGATTCTCATCTATCCACTGCTTTGCCACCTCTACGGAATTGTCCGGTGAGCAATCATCCGTAATAATAAGCTCGATATTCTGATAAGTCTGGTTCTTAATACTGTCCAAGGTCTCTACCATCGTCTCTGCCGAACGATAGGACAATACCACTACACTTACTAACTTCATACTCTATGCCTTCCCTAACAGCGTTTTAAGCTGCCAAAAATATCCTTCAGGTTCCTGCCTTTCCGCAAATGGCTGATACCAGTAATAGCCCATACATACCAACAGATAATTCCTAAGTAAATATACGGAAATAAAGTGCGCTTCCATCAGGTTATAGATGGAAAATGCCACTACCATAACAAACAATACATAATCCTTGTGCTTGTGGCTTTGCCAAATCAGATACAGATGCATCAATCCATACATAATTCCCGGAATAATACCATACCAGTAGAATGCCCGTACAAAACCTGCATCAAAATACTCCTGATTCTCCGGTGCTGCAAAAAGCTTCCAGTTTGGAAGTCTCGCTGCCTCTACCTTATAACAGTATTCATATCTGCCGTTCAATATCTTATCCAGCTTATACATAAAGGTACTGCTATCATTCCATCCATTTCCGGTATAGGCTCCAAGTACGGAAAAACCAATACATGCAATAACTAAGATTGCTCCTGTCCAATAAACCCACGCAGCCTTCTGAAAGTATGGAATATAGCGGAATACTGCCACACCAAGTATTGTTGCTGTCGCAAGCATCATTCCGGTATTCGAATTCGACAACAGATACGCTCCAATATTAACTCCCATCAGAATCAAAAAATGATACCATTTCATAGAATCTGCATAGACATACATGGCAAGTGTCATAACCATCCAAATCATGCAATGCAAGGCATTCGGATGTCCCATACCGAGAGTATATCTTGTCTCAATACCGCCCCTTCCATAGTCTGCGGTAAAAGATACTGCACCATAGATTCCTGTTAGCGATAAAAGGATCAATGCCGCACAGCCAATCATGGTTACATAAAAAATAACCTTCATATCTTTCTTAAGTGAAATATTCTTGCAGGAGGCAATGAATACAACTGCACGTACCGCTTCATCCTTTTCATTGATAAAATACGAGCACGCTGCAATCAGACCAACAACAAGTATGCATGCCCATTCCTTCATGGAATACTTCGTTGTTACGATTTTTATACAAAACAGTAAAAAGGTAATCCGAAACAGCCAGCTTTCATAAGGATTGGTATATGCACTTTTATCAACAATAACAATAACTAATTCTATAAATAATGCTATCCAAAAGCAAACTTCGCCTATCCTTTTTGCTTTCGCTTCCATAACCTTCCTCCCTTGTTGTCGTAACCATACCAGATTATTATGCCTAAACATATCACCGAAACAATTTCCGCCATTCTCCAATACCATGGATTGACAAATTCCAATACCACATCGCCTTCCATACCGGCATCCAGCTTTAAACTCACTACATTGTTCTGTCCGGCAGAAACTTCTATTGGAAAGCTTGTTCCATCTGCTGCCCTTCCTGTTGCCTGATATCCTTCATAATATAAGAGTGGTAATTCTAATCTGCCTTCTTTTTCTGCTGCATTTTCACAGTGGAATCTTATTGTTGTTCCTGTCTTGGTATAATCAGAAATTTCAATACCTTCCTCTACGTATAGATTCTCTTTCTTTAAATCATCCAATACCGTATTTACAGGCAAATACTCTTCCCCTGATGCCACAAAGCTATCCATATCATTTGCCGAATGTATCTGAATCCGCTCTCCACGTTCCAGTAAATCCACCATAAAATATCCTGCTGATACTGACATAAGGAGCATCACACACACCGCTAGAACCAGCGCCTTCTTCTGCCCATACTGTTTACGGATATAAGAGACTATAGCACACCAAAGCAATGCCAGTACAGCAGTTGCAACCCCCGTAAAGCGCCACGGAAACTGAATCTTAACAATCACATACTGAAAAAGTCTAGTAAGTCTGCAAAGAAAATCCCATGGGAAATAAATCGTACTCATTGCTACCATTATAAAACTGATAAAAGCAGCTGTCATTGCAATTCTTTGATTTCTCTTTGCTTCATTCTTTCGATAACCAAGAAAAAACAAAACCACAAACACCACAACTGCAAGCATCAATGTCAATCCTGCCCCCTGTGCAAAATCGCCCTGTGTCCCTGCACTCAAGTCAAGGCTTTGACCAATCGCATGATCAATCAAGGCAAATACCTGAGACAAGAATACACCTTGACGTTGAATCAAAATATCATTATTCCGAATACTGTTTATATTAAATTCCCCACGAAGCATGTAGTCAAGAAACGGTACCAAAAACCATGCGCTTAAGCCAATCGCAATTGCAACCGCCTTCGCACCTGCAAGCAATACCTCCTTGCAAAATACACGTTTAAAGTACAGAATCACTACAAGTACAAGTACCATGCATGCAATCTCTGCCGTAAGAATATGGCTCTGTAAGATGCACGCCATACTGATGCCAAGAATCAAAGAACCCTTTGCAAGATTTTCTTTTTCCCGTTCCTCATCAAGAAGTAATACACATGCATAGATTAGAAGAGGCAGGAACATCATACCTGTATATTCTCCTACTGCGCCCCTTGTGTAAAGATTCACAAGATGGTAATTCGACATACTATATAAAAAGCCGCCAAATACTCCAATATATTCGTTCTTGAAAATCCTTCCAAAGCTGTATCCTGCTATCGTTATGGTTGCAATATTACAGAAAATAACATATCCCTTATAAGCGTTTTGCAAAGAAAAACCAAGCAGCCTTAAAACTGCTGCCAGATATACAAATAAATCACCATAAAATACCGATACGGAGTAGCCATAGTCATCATACCAGACCGGCTGAATCTTTACCGGGAACTCTCCGTTTTTCAAGCCTTGTGCCAGGCCCTCGATACGCATCAGGTGGAAATAGATATCATGTCCACGAATCAGAAAATCATTCATCAGTGGAATGGATGCTGCTATCATAAAAATGACATATAATAAAACACATTTCTTATTTTTCATCGTCTCATTCTCTTATCTTTTGCAAATGCGCTGTATACGGGCATTGATAAAACATTTTATTGTTTCTTTTTGTTCTACCAGCCATTTCTTCCAATACATTCCCTTACTAATGCCAAGTGCCTTTGCTTCCTGTAATCCTTTATGATATTTAATCAGGAACTGCTCTGCAAAATACTCTCTACAGGCTTCACTCTCCTGTAGCCGGTATTTTGTATACATATACCGATAGTCATTATAAATACGTGCATCCTTTTCTGAAAACGTCTCTGTATACTGATTCTCATGGACACCCACACAGATAAGAGGTTCTTTGGTGTAAGCAAACTGTCCGCTCTTTTTCAATAAATCAAAATACAGGAACATATCAGAAGCCCAATTACTCTCCTCATCAAAAAGAGAAAGACTGCTTCCTCTCCGGTAAATACTTGCGCTTGGAGTTCCTATCTGATTGCCAAGGAAAAGATTTCGGTAATCCTTCTTCAAGCCTTCAATAAAATCATCCGAAGCATGGCGATCATAGGAGGTCTTTGTATTCTCCTTCGTCACATGCTTCACGCCCTCTGCATTCTGTCCATCCAGCATAACCTGTCTGCTGCCGCAAAAGGCGAGCATAACATCAGGATTGTCGTCCAGCATCTCTATAAATGCCCCAAGACTCTTACTATCTGTAAACCAGTCGTCGCTGAACATGATTTTAATGTACTCTCCGGATGCCATCCTGATGGGAGCATTCCAGTTTATGATATGTCCTAACCGTTTTTCATTATGGACATATCGGATTTGTTCTTCACCATACTGCTGCTGATAAGTCCTTACCAGTATAGCAATCTCTTTATTCGTAGAATCATCCGATATATTTACTTCAAAATCCTTATACTCCTGCTCATAAATCGACTCCAGCAAATGCTTTACTTCATCTGCATTATTATATGTCGGAATACATATTGATACCTTTGGCATGATGCTCTCCTATCTGCCTAACAGCTTCTTCACAAGCCTCTTTAATCCTACTTCCATTTGATAAAAAGTGTCTTTTATTACTACTTTTATTCTTCTTAAAGTGTGATTAATTGGCTTTTCTTCATGCATAATGAGAAAATCAAGTTCCTTCTGATGTTCCCTGATATAGGTTGGAAATGTTTCGTCTATCTCACAGCGTATAAATTTCGCATCTCTTCCAAAAATATCCTTACCATCCTTAATCTGGTCTGTTACCTGATTCAGGACATGCTTTGAGTTATATTCCTGATGTGCTGCTGAAATGACCTTCTCCTGCACACGCTTCTTAATGTCTTTCTCTCCATGACCACCCATGTAGCCAAAATGCCAGCCGCCATCTTCTACACGGATACCGATTTCCTTTCTCTCCGGGAATCGAAGCTCACCAAGCTGCAGGTTCTGCTCACGAAGAAGCTTATAACTGCACATCTTGGTTCCTATCCACTTCTTACATTCCACGCCCTCGAATTCTCCGGCATAGGACAATAGATTACCTGATACCTCTTCCATATTCAGATAGCAGTAAAATAAGCGCTGAGCAAAATGATAGATTTTATCCTCTTGGAAATCCTTTAGGATTTCTTTGATTTTCTCAGGATTAGGAATCTCATCAAGATCACTGAATATAATAATGTCCTCATCGGTACAGTTTGCAAGTCCTCTTGTTACTGCGTTCTTCTGAAAGGTATCACGGTCATGCGTGTAACCCTCCGGCGTATCATCTACCACTACATGAATAATCTTGTCCGCAAATTCTGCAAACATTTCCTTATTCTCTTCATAATAGAGAGGCTTTTTAAGTCCGGAGAATGTTTCTGTTGCCTCGCTGATTACGAACTTATCAACAATCGGGCTCATGACGTTAAGCCTGATTTTGAGCATATCTAATTCATTAAAAAATTGAAAACAATCATATACCATGTGTTACCTCTGCCTATACTACCACTTCTAAAATCGTCTTGTCACCATATTGTATTTCTTTTATGCCTCTACTTTTATTTGCTTGGAAGCAAAAACTCAGCAAGTATCCACGCTTTTGTCCATACGCATCCAAATAAGAAAATAGCTGCTGCTCGCCGCGGTGGTTATATTCATCTCCACGCCAGATTTTTAATTCAATAATATGCTGCTGCCCCTTATAGTCTACTACAATGTCCGTTCGATACTTGGTTCTACTTTGATCTTCTACATAATAATTACCCGTTCCATTGATAATAGGTCGCAGATATAGCAGGAACAGTTTTCGTCCATACTTTTCTACAAAAGCTTCATCCTCCGGATCTGACAGGCTTTCATAATAATCATAAAACTTTTGCATAACCATATCCATATCAAGCATCCCTGACTTAATAAACTGATTTCTGTCTGGCAGGGCATCCCCTGCCTTACTATTTTCCTTTCTCTCTACCGCAAGGAAATAGTTGTATAACTGTGTTTCAAAAATACGATTTGCAATTGCCACTTCACCATTTCTGTCTATAATAAAGCCAAACATGCTTCCAATATCAACCGGCAAGTCATAGACCTGATAAGGGTAATATTCTCCCTTAAACAAAATGTTATTTAGCATGTTATACAGCTCCTGATATTCCGTTACATGCTTAATCATATCATCATATAGGGTATTGGGACCTTTTACAACAATATTGACAGCCTTGAGCAGTCCTTCTTTATTCCATGTAAATTGCAATTCCTCATCTACTAATTTACAAATATACGATACCAGATAAGGATAACCGGATGTATACTCATAAATCAGCTCTGCACATTCCTGTGTATTCATCCCTGTATGTTTATCTGCTTCATATTCTTCCAGCATTCCTTTAATCCCCTGAACATGAAAGCTCATATCAACCTTAAACTCTGCTGCAATGTTCCATGGGCTATTATATTTATGTTCTCCATCCGGTCTAAGCCGATGTTTTAAATTCTTGATATCATACACACCGGCTAAAATAACAGATTGAAAGCTTGCCTCTTCCTCCCTGTTCATGTAAGCATTTCTGAGGATTCCCAGAAAATCAAGAAAAACCTGATTGTTCGATGCACTGTCCACCTCATCAATCATCAGAATAACCGGCTTTGAAATCTCCCCACACAACTGGTTCAATGCTGCCAATAATCCACTTAATCCGATTTTTTCCTCTGTTTGAGCTGATATATTCTTTAACTCGTTCAAAGCAGTTTCCTTTATTCTGTAACTACTATTTTTCTCATAAAACCGAATAGACTTTAAAATGATTTCTGCCAGCACTTTAGAAAAACGGTATTCATTCTGAAAATCTCCGGCTCCAATACTTTGAAAATCAAGTGATAAGATCACATAGGCATTGCCAAGATAACGGCGCAGCATCTTTAATGTTGTCGTCTTACCATACTGTCTTGCCCTGTTTATGACAAAATATTCGCCTGCATCAACCAGACTTTTTATTTCATCCAGTTTTTCGCTGATATCTACCATATAATGCCTGTCAGGGTAACAACAACCAGTTATGTTAAACCTTTTTTCCATTCGCTGACTTTCCTTTCTATGAATTTCTCCGTAATATTCTTCGTGCTACTGTCTTTCCCTTATCCACTAAAGAAGGCTTATAAAAGTTAGGATACTGTGCATTCGTTCCGTCCCACTTATGGAAAGAAAATGGTGTGATTCCTTCCACTTCCGGTATCATATGCTCATGTCCGAAATACTTCGCAACCTCAATGGGCGCTATCCGCATGCCTTCTGCTTCCAGAATGTGCTTAATCTTACAGCAGATAAAACCATCCTCATGATACCACATCTTACCAAAAGCATACTCGCCTTCCCATGGTATGTTCGCCTTCTTAGGATAATCCATCAAACGCTTGCTGCGAATACCAACGCTGTTACCAACACGACAAATGTTTCCATCCTTATCACGATAGGTTGTGGTATCGCCTTCCTTTGGTAATGGCCACGGTGCGCCAATGTAATCATATTCTAAGAATTCATCACGCCACATTTCCGGGTGCACGATAAATCCATCTGCATGAACAATCATGGCATAGTCTGTATGAATGTGGTCACCAAGCTCATATACCATTTTATAGTTAAAATCATCTATGTTTTTTAATTCATCCGTATGACTGTACCGAATCATCTTTGGGAGTCCGAAAGGCTTCTTGTGGGTTATTAATACTGCATCTCCAAAGTCGATTCCTTTCATACTGTATTCCATCGCCTTGATGGTTTCCTTGATATTCACACTCGTCATTGCCACAAGTGTTACCTGTGGCAGCTGTAGTTTTTCAGACATTCTATCTTCCTCCAAGTCTGCGTTTTAAGGAACGCAGCATCCTGACAAATAAGTCTTTATAGATTAAATATCGCGCATGAAGCTTCGCCAAAGATAATGTTACACCCTGCAAAGGCTTTCCTATTTCCTGATATCTCTTCGAATGCTTCTTGTATTCCTCAAGCTCTTTTCGACATTCCTCTGCTGTAAAAAGCTTTCCCTTTCTGTCCATATATACAAAGTCTGAATAAATATTCTGTTCAGATGCCCAATAACCATCAGATACATTATGTCTTGCCCAATATTTCGGTGCAATCACATACTTTACCGTTTCACTGGTAAATGCCGGGAAGAATGCAAAGGTAGAATTCGATAAGATGAGATACTGCGCATTCTTTATCGTTGTATAATCCCCTGCCAAATCAAAATGAAAAGCAGGTACTTCCGGAAGAATTCTTCTTGCTGCTTCCAAATCATCCGTTACCACCATGAATTCCATATCAGAACGTTTGGTTCTCATAATCTTCATGGCATCCAGCCAGTATTTTCTTCTTAAGAACAGCTCAGGATTGCTCGTGTATTCTCCACCACGGATGTTGATAATACAAAGATTCTCTTTTGAATACTCATAATTATCATATTCCGGTTTAACCGACATCCATTCCTTAATCTGCTCCCTGTATTTTCCAAAATAAGCTTCATCCTGAAGATTACCATAACAAAGTGTTGTTTCATCAAGCTTAAAAAGCTTCTCATCTGCTCCTGTAATATAACAGCCATGCTCAAGGTCATGCCTGGAATTGCCAAGGTAGATTCTGTCTTCTTTTTCATGATAAATATTCTTAAAATCTTCTTTTGTAAGGTCTAGTCCACAATCCAAGTTCATGAAATACATGCCTTTGTTACTGTGAATATTGTTCGCAAGAATTTCACGATTGAGAATACTGAAATCCCAACCTAATTCCTGTGCAAGACATCTTGTTGAAATATAACAAAATAACTGGTTTCCTAAACCTTGTCCTTTCAATAGTTCTGTCGCCAAGATTGGTTTATTCGACATAATGACACCTTACCTTTTAGTAATACTTACCGAATTCATGGTATTCTTCTGTTGCATGCCAGTTGCAAAAATCAAGAGAACTTCCTTCTATCTTGTATGTTCGAGTCTTCGTCTGCAATCCATTTTCTACTACCGCATAATAATGGTAACGAGTTCTATTCTTATCCTTTTCTTGTGTTGATAACAGATTCAATCCCCACTCTTCATTATACTTTATTCCATATATTTCAGAAAGCGTTGGAAGTATATCGTTTTGCGAAGCATAGACATCTGATATCTGCATTTCTTTATCCATTCCTACACCAGCAGGCTTTATAAATAAAATAGGATTGGTATTTTCTTCTAACTGTGTTGTAACATAATTCTCTCCATGGTCTGCTGTAATAATAATTGTAGACTTTTCATACAGTCCAAGTTCCTTTAAGCTTTTCAAATAATCATACACCAAGTTCATAGATCCGATATACTGCTCTATATCATTTCCTGCTCCATTATTTACCCTTGTTCCATTTTCAGTCATAACATATGGCGCATGTGCACCATTTAAATGAATAAAGCGTAATGCCTTCTCTTCTTCTGAAATCTGAAGACCATTTTTTCTAAACTGTTTATAGACCTCAACATCATCCGCAACAAACATCGGCAAATCCAATACTCTCTCCTTGACTACTAAGTCACTAATCATTCCTGAAGTATATGTATAATATTCTTTTAAGGCATACGGAAACAGTCTATAATTGTTAATCCTTACAATTGCCTCAACACACCCTGTAAAAGATATTTTTTCTTTAATTACATGACCTTGTTCTGTATAATTTGCAGTCATTTGTTTAACTGATTCACCTATATAGTTTTCATCCTCTTCATAAAAATATAGTTGATATCCTTTTTCATTCATCTGTTTCCAAAAAGAACATCCTTCAAATGCAGAATCTACGTATTCATTTAAAGATTGTTCGTAAAAATATAATTCTTCTGTCAGCATATAAGGTACAGATGGAAATGTTCTGGAAAACTGTGAAACCGTGTCAGGGAAATAAGTAAATCCTTTCAAAGGATCTAAAAAATCCGGTTTTTGTTCAAGAACCTCTTCAATAAAATCAACATCATAAGTATCCAATACAAAAATAAGAATATTATCTTCTTTTGCTGCTTCATAAAGTCCCTCAGTAGATAAATAGTTATTAGTTACCATTCCCTTATTTTCATGACTCATAAAATTGGGTAACAACGAAATCCCACCTACAAGCTGCATAACACATAATGCAACCGAAGAATATATAAGTATACTTTTTTGACTATTCTTCATAATCCTATACAAGCATAATAATACTCCCAAAAGTATACACCACATTATTAGGTTGGTAATCTTAACCTCAATACTCCACTCTGCTTCTTTACCATCCATCAGGAACAGCTTATTATTTAAAAACATTCCTTGTATATATGCACAAATAGAAAGGCTCCACATCAAAAATAAAAATATATCCTTTAATTTACCTTTCAATAATGTGCAAAAAATACTGACTCCTACAAATACAAACACAATAAATAGAATATACCAGTACCATACCTGTCCAGGAGAAAAGGAAAATTCCTCCGAATTTGTCAGATATGTTTCCAATACAGGGTAAACAAAAATCGATATAGTAAATAAACTAATAACCGCATATTTTACTTCTACTTCGGCTTTAGAACCTCTTTGCCACAGCAAAGAAACCTTACAACCATAAGTCAATATCAGATATACAACAAATACAATCATTCCGATACTAAAATTTTTACTCGGTAACAAAATACTATATATTGCTGCATTAATATTATGATATTGTATATAATTGATTACAAATAATGCAATATAGCATACTGTCATAATCAGGAGACTAACATTTTCTGCTTGCCTGCCTTTTGATATCTTATCTCCATGAAAGTAAAATATTACATACATTCCTAATATCATAAAAATAAGATCAAAAAAAAGTAAAAAGATATTCTCAGAATAAGAAAGTATGGTATTTCCCTTTAATAAAACTACTCTAAAACAATTTAGTATCCAAAATTCAAAATAGCAGTTTATTATCCATGACGCTATTATCTGCACTCTGCTAGCGAATTTCTTTCTATTGCTTAAAATAACTGTAATTATCGTTCCACACAAAGCTGCTATAAACAATACTATACCCATTGTCAACCATTCTGACATATACATTCCCCTGTCTTTCCTACAGCGTAGTCTCTACAATCTGTCCCTCATCAACCTTATAAATCATATCACATTTCTCAATCGTATTCAGTCGATGTGCAATAATTACCATAGTCTTCTTACCATGGAAGCTGTTAATTGCCTCCATAACTGCTGCTTCTGTTTCATTATCCAGTGCAGAAGTTGCTTCATCAAATACAAGAATCTCCGGGTTATGATAAAGCGCTCTTGCAATACCAAGACGCTGTCTCTGTCCACCGGAAAGTCTCACACCTCTGTCACCGATTGCAGTATCCAATCCCTCCGGCAAGGTCTTAATAAAGTCCTTTAACTGTGCTTCCTCTAATACCTGCCAGATTCTGTCATCATCAATTTCTTCATCAGCAATACCAAAGGCAATGTTATTTCTGATTGGTTCATCTACAAGATAAATAGATTGTGGAATATACCCAATCTGTGCCAGCCATGCAGGGTAATTATCAAAGATATTCACACCATCACAGGTGATAGAGCCCTCATGAACCTTTAATAGCCCTAATAGGATATCTACAATCGTAGACTTACCTGCACCGGACGGTCCCATAATGCCAACTGACTTGCCATATGGTACAACCATACTTGCATGGTCGAAAATAAACTTATCTGTATTTGGATAGGCATAAACAATATTTTTCAGTTCAATCTTGTCCTTAAGCTGCATGGTCTTTGACTCATCGGCAGGCTGTAAGGTCTGATTATTTCTCCTGCTTATCTCGCTGATATTCATATTTTCATACACATAATCAAGGCACGGTCTGAAATAGGAAATATCTGTCATATAAGTATTGATACGGTTCACACTTGGCAGCATTCGAATAGCGGCCACACCAAATGCAGTAAGCATTGGCAACAATGTCGTCGCATCATGTCCTGTCATAATGTAAATCATAATGTAGCTCAGGATACTTGCCATAAAGACTGTCTCTATTAACAATCTTGGAATATTATTCATAACAGCATGTTTTTTGCTGTAGGATGCTCCAACCTTTCCGCTGCTTTCATAATTGTCTGCAAAAAAGGCTTCTCTGTGAAGTACCTTCACATCCTTGATTCCATAAATTGCCTGTATTCTCCACTTCGCAATTCTTGACTGAATGGCCTGGTTTTTTGCACCCAGGGAAGCCATACGAGGCTTAATAACCTTTAGCATGAGCAATGACAGCAGACCGAACACCACGATCATAAACAATACCAGCTTCCAATCCGTTGCAATTAAAACAAAACACAGCAGTACGAAAACTACTGCCTCTGTGACAAGGGAAATCAACGCCATCAGGATATTGAAAACATTGGGAATATCACTGTCAGTCAGTCGGAAGACTGTCGGAATATCAGCATCAAGATAAAATTCATATGGTCTGTTCAGGAACTCACGAAGCACCTGACTAATGAGCTTATTTCTATTATAGGCTATAAATCTGTTCTGCTCACTTGCAAGTAATAATAAAAATGCATTTTTCAGTGTATACATCACAATGAGCAGACCTAAGAATGGTACAATAAGGCGGCTTACATCATCTATTCCTGTGATTTGCATTACCATTTGCATATATTTATTTTCCTGAGCCTGTACAGGATCAATAATCACCCATACAACCGGAAGAATTGCCGAAACACTTAAGGTTTCGAGTAAGCCACCGATAAAAATCATTACTCCTAAAAAGCATATGTTAATCTTCTGCTTTCTGTCCAAAATATACCGCAGCTTTTTTACGATATCCTTCATTGCATTTTTGCTCCTTTCAACTTCCCCACTGCTTTATCTGAAAATACTCTCGTAATCATATTGCAAATAATACTCTTTTTCTGCTTCTAATCTTTCAAGATAATTGTCCTTTGTTACAAGTCCAACACCGGAAGCCATCCACTCCAAAATCCTTGAATTGATTTCTGCAGAATAATGCTCCTTATCACGGTAATTATCTGTATTCGTAATCACATCATATTGGTCATAGAAGTTAAACAGCTTTGCATTCGGGCAGCTAAGCAGAAGCTCCGTTGCAATCTGTTCTGCCTCAAACTGCATCTTCATCATACCTTCCTGATTGAGGAAGTCCCAATAGCAGATGCTATAGGGTGTGTAAAAGATATAAAAGGTCGTATCCGGATATCGGCTCACCATATCTACAAAATTCTCCTTGATATTAGCAGTGACCATTTGTCTCTCTTCCTCTGTCAGCCCCTCTATCATTTCTGCTTTTTCTTCCCATCGGTCATAGGATGCCATAATGTATTCTAATCCTGTTTCCTTATCCCATGAGGAGTATTCGTCCATCGTTGTACTGGGCTGTCCTAATATAGTTTTTGCAACATTTGGTAACACCCCATGATACAAAACCGACTTATTGAATACATAGGAAACATCATTCCATGGATTATCATCATACAGATAAGTCGGGTAGCCTTCATACTGTGTCCAGTCCTTGTCACGGATCAGCCCACTGTAGTCCAGTGTCCAAATCACTGTTTTCAAGTCTTTATTTCTCTGTAATGCTCTCTCCAGATTCTCTGACAGCTCCTGATACCCGGCTCCGGAAAATGTCTCCTTCACAGCCTTTGTTCCAAATAAATCATCCATCTCGGTTGTCTTAAAGTTCTGTGCCATAGAGGTTCCTGTTACGATGGCGTCATAATCAAAATGTCTTGAGATGCCATCATTTGTATACCGCTCATCATAAAGCCTGTATGATACAAAGGAAAAGGGCTTATGAAAATGGAAATACGGGTCAAACACATACACCAAAGCAAAGACCAGAAAAATTGCTCCAATCAGACAAATTATGCACTTTTTAAACCATTTTTTTGATTGATTATTACTCTCTTTCACCTTATATTAATCCTTAAAAGTTAACATACAAAAACTCACTTACCTCTGACATGGATAAGATGCTCCATATCATCAGTCCCACAATAACTAGAATTCTCCCATTCGTAAACCGCATATTCTCAGCCTTCTCCTGGGTATTTCTCATAAAGAAGCAGGATAGCAACACTACAAGTGTAAATAGAACTAATAATAATCCCGGATAACTGCTGATCATCCCACTAAATCCCATACGATACAATAACTTCATTTCTATGATATCGTTAAAGACTTCTGTTATAGGAGCATATATTTCTCCCCATCCGGCATGAAATAACTGATCCCATAGTTCCTTTGCCTGTGCTATTGAATCTGCACGGAACAAACTCCATGCAAAGGTAACCAGAATAAAGGTAACAACCACTCTGACAACCTTTGGAATCTTGGACATAATCTTCTTACTCAGTTTAAATCTTTCCAATACACTACAAATACCGTGCATTGCCCCCCACAATATAAAGGTCCAGTTAGCCCCATGCCATAAGCCGCTCACCAAAAATACAATCATAACATTCAGATATGTTCGAAAGTTTCCTTTTCTGCTTCCACCCAGAGGAATATAAACATATTTCGTAAAGAAACGAGTCAGTGTCATATGCCATCTGTCCCAGAAATCCCTGATAGAATCTGCTTTATACGGAGAATTGAAGTTAAATGGCAGTTCTATATTGAAAAATAACCCAATTCCGTATGCCATATCACAATAACCGCTAAAATCAAAGTATAATTGTAATGAATAACATACCATAACAAGAAATGCACTTGGCGAATTCAAATCCCTGATATTATCATAGCCTAATGTTACTATTTTGGAAAAGGTATCAGCAATCAACACCTTTTTAGCAAGTCCAAGGGCAAAGACATAAATGCCCTTGGACAGATTATCATAATTCAGCCTTCTGTTTTCTTCCTTACAAAACTGAGGTATTACCTCACCATGATATGCAATTGGTCCCTGAATCAGCTTTGGGAAAAAGGTAACATATGCCATATATTCCAGGGAACCATACTTCTCGCAGTCACCCCTGTAATAATCAATCACATAGGACAATTGCTGAAATGTATAGAAGCTGATTCCTAAAGGTAGTACAAGCCTTAAAAGAGCAATATCTGTTTTCAAGACCGCATTTATATTTTCTATAAAAAAATCATAATATTTGAAGCAAAATAGAATGCCAATGTTCCAAAGTACCCCTATAAACAGCAAAAGCTTACGACCATATCTGCCTTTTGCCCTTGACATACATGCAACCAAAAAGAAATTAGCGAAAATACTGACTAGCAATATCACGAAACTCTCTATACTTGCATATCCGCAAAACCACATGGACATACAGGTTACATATCCCAATGCAAGCTTATCCTGTTTTATATAGCTAAGCCCATAGTACCCCAACAGCACCAATGGCAAAAATAGAAAAAGAAAAATATATGAATTAAAAAGCATAACTGCTCCTTTAACTTAACCTCTGCTTCTAAGAGGAATGATAACCTTTTCATACCCCTTTGTCACACAACTGTACAAGCTGGGACTTGCCAACGCAAGCTTCATTCTGGCACGGTCACCTGCTGAAACAAAATCATTACTGTAAATCCTCTGTATTTCCTTACGATTGCACTTTAATTCCTGTGCAATCCTCTTTGCGTAATCTCCGCGAGCCTGCTTTGTTTCATTCTTCCAATCGATATAGTAAAACAGCAATCTTCTGTAATAATGATACGCTGCGAAATCACCCATCTTCTCTGAAACATGTTCCCGAATAAAAGCAATATGTTCCCTCCAGAAAGGAAGCTCATCCTGAAACATTCTCTCTCCACGCTTTACATTCATGATGCTGCCGTCACGGTCAAGCACATAATCATAGAGACAGGTATCAATATATACACCTCTGTCTGCCTTACAGAAAGCCTTCGTCGTATACATGATGTCCTCGGAATTCCTGCCTTTTGGAAACTGCACACCCTCTACGACTTCTCTTGCAAAGAGCTTGCTCCATACAGAATTATAGATCACATAATCATCATCACCGCCAATATAAATACGAAGGAGCTCTTCTCTTTCAAAGGCAGTTACTTTCCCATTTCCACCCTGTACAACATGGTCTTTATATACTTGTGCATAACGACAGACTGCAACCTGCGCATCATGCTCCACGCATGCCTGATACATACGCTCATACATATCCGGTTCAATCCAGTCATCACTGTCTACATATCCGATGTATGCACCGCTTGCAATAGCAAGTCCTGCGTTTCTGGCATCCGATAATCCGCCATTTTGCTTATGCACCACCTTAATCCGGTTATCCTTTCTTGCATAATCATCACACATCTGTGGTGACTGGTCGGTAGAACCATCATCTACTAAGATGATTTCCAGATTTGTATAGGTCTGCTGCCATATAGAATTCATACAACGTTCCAAATATCGCTCCATATTATAAACAGGAACAATAATGGATATCAAATCCTTTTGTTTTGTCATCAACAAATCTTTCCTTCTGCATCTATTAATATCCAGCCCGGCCAGTTCTCATGCATCTGAC
>JALEWA010000093.1 GCA_022788085.1 Lachnospiraceae bacterium | reverse complement strand
TCGGCATCCGGATACATGACGTCTGAGAGGTATTTGATATACAAAACCTTCAAAAGTCCATATATATGTAATGTCCGAACACCATACTGCATCAGGTTTCTCAGGATTAAACTTTTCATCCAAAATGTTCTTCAGTTCACTACTGAAATCGGAATCTATTGTGGTTACTGTACAGGGCTTTATGTACTGTGCCTTAATACCTAATTCTCTCATATAATTGCCGACTGTCTTCTTAGATATTTTCTCTCCTTCTTTCTCTGTCTGAAGGAAGTCTCTTCTTCCAACTAAGATACCCGCTTCTTGAAACGCCTAATATTCTCAGCACACCGGAGATATTCAGCCGGCGCTCTCCCTGTTCCTGAAGTTGCCCTTCATATTGGGCAGTTTCAAGGAACAGAGCCTTAGTCATTTTCCCAGTATGCCGATTGCTTTTTTTAATATATCAAGAGCATCCTGTGTATCCCTTAGTTCCTTACGGAGACGGGCAATAGATTCTGGGAGCATTCGTGAAATAACCCTACCTGTGTAATGACAATGTGTTGACACAAAGTAAAAGAAGTGCTATGATGTAGAAAACAAGGAGGTATGTCTTATGGATAAAAATTTGAATGTTGCTATTGCGCCAAAGGATTCAACCTTTCAAGTGAGAATAAATTCAGAAATCAAAAGAGCAGTTGAGGATATATATGCAAAAACCGGAATGACATTGACGGATGCATTTAATACCTTTATACAGCAATCTTTAAATGTTGAAGGTCTTCCTTTTATTGTTACCAAGAACAGCAAAGAAGCATTGAGAGAGCAGGCGGTTGCTATGCTGATGCTTGACTTAAAGCGTGCAGAGGAACGAGCTGATGCTGAAGGGTGGATTGATGTAGATGATTTGGAGCGAGAATTGGGGGTAATTGATTGAAACAGATAAAGTATACTCCTGATGCTGCTGATAAATTGCGCGCATTAAAATCGGCAATATCGCAAAAATATGGTGCGGATAAAGCAAAAAAAATTATTAAGAGTATAACAGATGCAATCAGAGGACTTTGTGATTATGAAGAAAAGGGTTCTGAAGTATCGAAAATGTTTGATGTGGTGTCAGATTGTCGATACATATTTGTGTCTAGAAATTATGTGTTTTATAGGATAGAAGATAAGTACATTCGAATAATCAATCTTTATCATGAGAAAGAAGATTTTATGTGGCAGTTGTTTGGAGTGGATACTACACCTCAGGATACGATAGATTATTGGGAAGAATAGAACTGAAGATTTGAATTTGGAGAAGATATAAGTGACAGAGATTGTGGAATCAGCAAAACATAAGCATAATCATAAAGATTTTATGAACGGAGAAGAACATAGATTAGCACATGCAAAAGGGATGTAAAAAATTAAATCAAATCAGGAGATAGAGTGTTTTATGAAAATACATTTAAGTGAACTTAATGAGGATAACTGGCTTGAAGCAGCAAATTTATCAGTTTCCGAGCAACAAAAGAACATCTGTTGGAAAGTACATAAGTATGGAAATATTGATTGAAAAGACAAAGGAAACATATTATGAAGCACTGCAGGCAAGTTCGATCGGATGGCATGAGTGCAATAACAGCTATGAGCCTTTTGTTAAGTATTATCTAGGAATTGTGTTGAAGGCATACAAGGAATTTGAGAGCCGTGTAGAACATCTGAAGCATAAAAATCTCTCTAAACCGGATAGAATCAAGGCTGTTATAGATCAGAAGGTTGGAAAGATTACAAAAAAAGAAATTATGGATTTTTGTCCGGATATAAGTAAGGTAACCGTTGAAAGAACATTAACAGATTTGGTTAAAAAAGGATATATTGCAAAAGTCGGGGCAGGACCAGCTACCGGATATGTTCGTATATGATTGCCTTACATCTGCTAAAAGAGGGTAGAAATACTCTCTTTTTTGTTTGCTATCTTGACAGCCTAACAGTTGTTAGATATAATTTGCCTAACAACTGTTAGATGATGGAGAGTGTACTATGGAAACGAAAGAACTTATTCTAAAAAATGCGTTGGATATGTTTGCAAAATCAGGTTATAACTCAGTATCGATAAGAGATATTGCAAAGACTGTGAATATAAAAGAAAGTTCTATCTACTATCATTTTAAAAATAAACAGGATATTTTAGATTTACTTGTAGAAAAGTACGAAAGTCATATCAAAGAACTTACGGATATGTTGCAGGCATCAATGCCCAATCTACATGATATTAGCTCAGTTTCATGGGATTGGTTAAGGGAGTACTATTTTGAACAATATTTATTTGATACATTTTGCAATCAAATGATGCGTTTTATGATGATTGAGCAATTTCATAACGAAAATATGAGAAGGTTATATGAGCATTATCTGTTTGAATTACCTCATAAAATTCAAACACAATCATTTATGATGTTAACCAGATTTGGGGTTATGAATGAACAGCAGGCAACAAAATTAGGTAATGATTTTTTCGCAAATATTACAACGCTTACATTTAAATATTTATTAAATGGAGAACTGACAAAAGAAAAGAAGGATGCTTTTAGTGAAGAAGCTTTTGCCTATATCAATGGAATGTTTCAGGAGGAATGAACATGTCAAATATATTAATAGTAGGTGCTAATCAGGGTATTGGGTATTACATGGTAATTCGTTTGCTGGAAAAGGGAAATAAAGTAGCGGTTCTGGATATTCAGGACGAACATATAAGTGAATGGAAAGACAGATATCAGGATTCGCTTTTCGTTATTAAAGCGGATGCAACAGATGAAGAATCTTTGTCGGAGGGCATAGAAAAAACAATCAAAGAATTTGGAAATATCGATATAGCAATTCACAATGCGTGTCTTTGTACATTTGTGAGTGAACAGAATACAGACTATGAAGTATACAAAAAAGTAATGGATGTCAATTATTTTGGAGCATTAAGACTTTCAAAACTAGTTCTCCCATTTATGCGTGAGAGGAAACAGGGAAGAATCATATTTACCAGTTCCGGTGTCGGAGTTACAGGCTTTGGTAATATATCTCCTTATGCATCTTCGAAAGGTGCGATTGAAGCTCTTGCCAAATGTCTTGAGATTGAAAACCGGGAATATGGAATAACATTTCATATTATGCATCCGCCGCTCACAAATACGGCATCATCTTCGGGACTTCCGGTGCCAAAAGAGTTTATGGCTGATGCTGAAAAAGTAGGAAGAGGACTTGCCGACAATATTTGTTCAAAGAAATTTGTAATCTGTCATTCCTTTAGTCAGTCATTACAAATGAAATTATGTTATAGGCACCCACTTTATATGGGAAAAATGATGTGGAAAATGACACAGAGAGCAAAAGGATAGTTGCAGGGATAGGCAATCTTCTTGCTCAGTGATGAGAGAACAGAATCATTGTCTGCATTGTGGAAGATGTGCTCAGATTTGCCCGGCGCAGACAATAAAGAAAAGAGGCTGATTGTATTATGAAGATTCGAAAGGAACATGTGAATTGGCAGGGACTTCTATGTGGGATTCCTGCAAAGGATTATGTTTCTCAGGATGAACCATACGAAGTACAGATTCAAAGAGCAAAAGATTTGATAAGAAATGCAGATGCAGTGATTATAGGTGCCGGGGCAGGGGCTTCCACTGCGGCAGGTATTTGTTATGGTGGCAAGCGCTTTACTGATCATTTTGCCGAGTTCATAGAAAAGTATGGAAAACAGTATATGACGGATATGTATGCTGCAGGCTTTTATCCGTTTCCAACAGAAGAGGCGAAGTGGGGATACTGGTCAAAACATGCATTAATGAATCGTTTTATTCCACCTGCACTTCCTATGTATCTTGAACTAACCTATGATGCAGAGGATTTATTCAGAAAGATGGATGCTTCCAGAAAGGACTGCCTGATTCCAACAGAACTGGTTCCGAAGTGTCCTGTATGCGGTGGCAGGATGACAATGCATCTTAGGTGTGATAACTATTTTGTTGAGGATGAAAGCTGGCATGCTGCGGCTGACAGGTACGCTGATTTTCTTGAAGAATGTAAGGACAAAAAGGTTGTTTTACTTGAACTGGGGGTTTGATTTAATACACCAATCATTATTCGATTTCCGTTTGAAAAACTGGTCAGAGAAAATGAAGGCTACAGTCTAATACGGCTTAATATGGACGAAGCAGCTGTACCTGAAAGTTTTGGCAATAGAGCTGTAGGTATTGGCGGAGATATGGCAATGGCAATCTCTGATTTGAAGAGGTAAGTATAATGAACCAGAACGAAAGAAGATTATATTTGATAGAATACCTTTTGAAGGAAGATAATCGGATGCGTAAACCCAAAATTCCAAGTGATGTGCAGGGGCAGCGGGATTTACTTCGTTCTCTTATGAATGTACGAATGCCGGGATCTATAGATGATGAGTTCCTGATGGTGCAGGATGAATATTTGCAACAGAGAAATACCGAGCGAGGTATCACGGATGCCCATACTCTGAAACCTGTAGCTTCAGATGAGCGATTGTTTATCTGGCAGGGGGATATCACAACCTTAAAATGTGATGCAATCGTGAATGCCTGCAATAGCCGGATGCTTGGCTGCTTTTCACCAATGCATTCCTGCATAGATAATTTTATTCATACCTATGCAGGGGTTCAGCTTAGACTGAAAATGAATGAGATTATGATAAAACAGGGACATGAGGAACCGACCGGGCAGGCAAAAATAACCACAGGATACAATCTTCCGGCAAAGTTCATTCTTCATACAGTTGGACCGATCATACAGTGGGAAGTGACCGACGAGGATGAGAAAATGTTGGCAAGCTGCTACAGAGAATGCTTAAAACTTGCAGCTGAGAATGGAGCAGAGGCAATTGCATTTTGTTGCCTGTCTACCGGTGTTTTCAGGTTTCCATAGAAAAAAGCTGCTGAGATTGCGGTAAGAACAGTAAAAGATTATCTTGACAAAGATCAGATAATAAAACAGGTTATACTATTATCATGCAAGAGTGCAAAATAGAAATACATTGCTTTCGTTGACAAACAATAGGGTAATATTATAAAATATTTAATAAATATAAACAAAATAGTGCTGAAAATTATTAAAATTAACAAAAAGATTCACAAAAAATATAAATTTTGGTCTAACGAAAATGGGAAGAGAAAGTGAAAGCAAGTTCCGGTTAATTTGCCTTCCTTACTAATGGAATAGGGGCATGTAGTATAGGGGGAATTAAGTATGAAGTCTATTCAGATGAAGACTTTAATGCTGATTTTGAGTGTTGTGGTATTGACAGCATTTATAACCAGTGCTTCCAGCGTGTTGATTCTTTCAAGGGGAGTGAATCATGAAGCAAAGGAAATCATGAATCTGACGTGCGAGAAGAATGCGGAATCATTGAATACATTGTTTTCCTGGGTTGAACAGTCGGTAGATACCCTGGCAATCCATGTAGAGGATGAGCTGGAAAGCATGGAAAGATTACAAAATGATGAAGAATACAGAGAGCAATATACGAAAAAGATAGAAGAGGTTGCCTTGAACCATGCAGAATGCGTTGAGGGAGCCTTATCTGTGTTTCTACGCTTTAACCCGGATTATACGACACCAACTGCAGGTATGTTCTGGGCAAGGGAAGAATTGGGAGAGGATTTTCAGAAAATACCAACTACGGACTTAAGTGCTTATGAACAGACAGACAGGGATATTGTAGGCTGGTACTATGAACCTGTTCAGAAGGGAAAACCTGTATGGATGCAGCCTTATCAGAACGGTATTCTTGACAAATGGATTATTACCTATGTAGAACCTGTCTATAAAGATGGTACTCTGATAGGAGTTATTGGAATGGATATCGATTTTAAGCGAATTGAGGAGGAAGCCGCAAAGATTCATGTCTATGATACAGGATATGCCTTTATCACGGGAGAAGATGGTACACTTATGTATCATCCAAGATATCAATATGGAGATGCTTTGGAACAGAAGGACAAGAGCCTTCTTTCTGCTGTGCAGGAAATGAGAAAAGAGAATGAGAGTAAGGAACTTCTTACTTATGAAATAGAAGGTAAGAGAATATGTATGGCTTACTGTAAGCTTGAAAATGACATGATTTTTTGTATTTCAGTGCCGGAAGCAGAAATCAACGGTGAAAGAAATGAGCTGATTGTTAAAAATATTATAGTAACAGTACTTCTTGCTTTTGTGGCAGGAATTGCAGGAGCCTTTTTCGGAAGACATCTGGTAAAGCCTTTAAAAGAACTGAATGTAGTTGCCAAAAGGATAGCAGAGGGAAACTTTGATGTCAGCATAAAGTGTACATCTGACGATGAGGTCGGTGAGTTAGCAGATAGCTTGCGTAAAATGGCAGAGTATCTGAAAAAGTATGTGAGTACGTTGAATTCCCTTGCCTATCGTGATTCCATGACAGGAGTCAGAAACAAGACTGCATATCATGAAATAGAGAAAAGACTGGATGAAAAGATTGCCGAAAACACGGCACATTTTGCTGTGGCGGTTTTTGATGTTAATAATCTGAAGATTACGAATGATTTTTATGGTCATATGACTGGAGATGACCTGATTATAAAGGTAAGCCAACAAATCTGTCAGACCTTCAAGCATAGTCCGGTTTTCCGCATTGGTGGAGATGAATTTGTGGCAATTCTTGAGACAAAGGATTTTGATGAATACGAAAGTCTGGTAGAACAGTTCAGACAGGACATGAAGATGCAAAGACTGAAGGAGTATCCTGAATTACCTATATCCGTTGCCTGTGGAGTGGCAGTATATGACGCAGACAAGGATAGAAGCTTTACGGATGTATTCCAAAGAGCAGATGGTATGATGTACCGGAATAAAGTAGTTATGAAAAAGGAAGCAAAAAGAAAAGAGGCTTGGCAATAAAAACCACTTGACTAATCGAACATACATTCTTATAATAAAGAAAAGAATACATGTTCGATTAGGAGTGATGGCATGAAAGGCAAAAATGAATATATGGTCATAGACCTGAAATCCTTTTTCGCATCAGTAGAGTGCGTAGAGCGTGGATTGGATCCATTTACGTCGAATCTTGTGGTAGCAGATCCGGAACGTGAAGAGGGAACGATTTGTCTTGCCATCACTCCGGCAATGAAGGCATTAGGGGTGAAGAACCGGTGTCGGGTATTCGAGATACCAAAGAATATTGATTATATTATGGCAACACCACGAATGCAGCTTTATATAAACTATTCTGCAGAAATATATGGCATTTATCTAAAATACATTTCTCAGGAAGATATTCATGTGTATTCCATTGATGAAGCTTTTTTTGATGTGACAGCCTATAAAGAGTACTATCGAATGACTGCTAAGGAAATTGCATGCATGATTATGGATGATGTGTATCATACAACAGGAATTACAGCAACCTGTGGTATTGGAACGAATCTATATCTTGCCAAGGTCGCATTGGATATTACGGCAAAGCATGCTAAAGACCATATTGGTATATTAGATGAAGAAGAGTATTGCAGAAAGTTGTGGAAACATTATCCGTTAACGGATTTCTGGCGGATAGGGGCGGGAACAGCCAAAAGGCTGGCAGGCTATGGAATCGTAACAATGGGCGAACTGGCGAAGCTTTCACAATATAATGAAGATTTATTGTACAAGGTATTCGGTATTGATGCAGAACTTCTGATAGACCATGCCTTTGGACGTGAAACGACGACCATGGCAGATATTAAGAATTATAAGTCACAGAATAACTCCATTTCCAGTGGACAGGTTTTGATGAGAGACTATAAGTTTGATGAAGCAAGGCTTATTGTAAAGGAAATGACAGAGTTACTTTGCCTTGATTTGGTAGACAAGGGACTGATTACGGATTCAGTTACTTTATATATAGGATATTCCCATACGATAGGGTATCCGTCTGCAAGAGGCTCCGTGTCACTAAGGACAGCAACAAGTTCTGCAATTATGATACGTCCGCAGGTAGCAGAATTATTTGATAGAATTGTCAATCCACAAGTGCCTGTCCGAAGGATAAATATATGCTTTAACAGGGTAATGGATGAGGCATATCAACAGTACGACTTATTTACCCCACCGGCCGATTTGGAAAGGGAACATAAGATTCAGAAGGCAACCATAGAAGTAAAGAAACGTTTTGGGAAAAATGCTGTTCTGAAGGGGATGAACCTGGAAGAAGGAGGAACCACCATAGAGCGTAATATGCAGATTGGAGGTCATAAGAGTGGCGTATAGGACAAAAATGGATACGGAACAAAGAGCGAAGCAGTTTGCGCCTTTTTCCGCACTAAAAGGCTATGAGGAGGCACTTCGGGAGAAAGAGAAGACGGCTCCCAGACTGGAATTGACAGAGGAAGAAAAGAATCAGGTTCCGGTTCCTGTGATCGCTACATTCAGCAAAGATGGAAAAGTGAAGCCTGTTTATTTTTCCATAGAAGGTATAAGACTTAAGGTAGATCATATCAAATGGCAGGATGAAAGGGCAGTCTGGGGAAATCAGTACCGATGTGAGGTCACACTTGGCGATAGAGTGGAAGAGGTCGATTTATATTATTATAAGACGGATTGTATATGGACTATGAGAAAGAAAGGACAGTAATCCCATAGAAAGGCAGAGTATATGTGTTGCAGATATTATTATGATGATAAAATGGCAAAAGAGATTGAGAAAATCTGCATGAAGATAGACAGAAAGCTGAAACTGGCATCAGGAGAATACAGACCATCGCAAAAAGCACCCGTCATAACAGGAAGAACAGAAAAAAATGCTGTGGAAGAAATGAAGTGGGGATTTCCACAACATGAGGGAAAGGGCTTATTGATCAATGCACGATGTGAGAGCATGAAGGAGAGGTACAAAAGAGAACAGGCAAGAGCTACAAAAAGAATATTGGTTAGTGGAGTAAGGAAGTCGTCGGTAAAATCTGGCGCTTTTTTTCGTTAATGATTGCATATGTCTGGTGAAATAGTCTGATATCAACTATATGTTTTTAAAATGTCTAAAAATATACAGTGCGGTTACGGTCTGGTTACAATATATGTGATATGATAAAAACAGAAGAAAGCACCAGTTAGTGAGCTGCCTTTTACACAAAAAATCAAATTTAATGAAAAATTCAGCCAATTTTGTGCTATAATTTGTATGGTCGTGGCGGACCGGAAAGAAAAAGGGGGGGAATGCTTGAAGAAATTAAGATGGGATATACTTGGATACATAGTACTGCTTATTCTTGCAGGAACATTATTATATCATATGTGCCGGACTACTAATCAGGCAATGATGGCGTTTGTAGTTGATACAGAGTTTGTTGGTGAATACACACTGGGGGATAGTGAATGGAAGCCGCTTGAAGAGAATACGAGATTATCGAGCTTTGATGGAGACTTTGTACTGAGAGGAAGATTTAGCGAGCCGAATCCGATGTATGTAAGCTTTCATTTAAACCACATTGGAGTAGTGATTTCTGTCAATGGTGAGGAAGTCTTTGAATCCGGCAGGGCAAGTGATGAGATACCGGAAATGATATGTGGAAGCTATTGGAGTGGCTGGCTTTATGAGGAGGCAAAGCCGGAGGATGTTATAGAAATCCGTCTGCACAATCCGCATAACTATGGAAATGCAGGTGCTTATGAGGAGTTCCTGAATTCCCTGCATTTGGGTGGGGGAATTGCACTTGAGAACCACCTGAAAGCACAAAGTACGCCATATTGGATAGTCGGAAGTGTTATGCTGGTTGCAGCCGTAGCAATATTAGGTATGGCATTGGGATACTTTGTACAAAGACTTCCCTATGCCAGCTTATTATGGAGTATGGGATTGCTGACCTTATTTATGGGTGGATATATCCTGATGGATACCATAGATATAGAATTTCACAGCGAATTATTTGTGTTTAATACTTATGTAAGGCAATTCTGTATTATGTTTGCGATAATGGAACTCATAATCGGAATCAGGAAAATACTTACGGGGAAGGGAAGAAAAATCGCAGGAATCATTATAGCAGTATTGGGAGTGAGCAATGGAGCTGCATTGATTTTTTCCTTCACAAATAAAATCGATTTTTATGATACGAGTGGATATTTGGCAATCGTGCAAGGTATTGCGTCACTGATATTATTATGGCTCTGCATTCAAGAATATCGTCAGAGAAAAAAAGAAAACCGGGTAATGCTGATTTCCAACATGATATTATTGCTTACAGTATGGCTGGAACTGGTGAATGCCCGAATGAATCTCTGGACAAGCGGAATTGTCGTAAAAACGATATTTTCCTTAAGTTTTGTATTTCATCTTTTCAGAACTATAAAGATAGTAACGACGAATCACAAGGATGCCGGAAGAGTACGGGAGTTGTCGGATGAACTTAAAAACAGCCGTGTTGTACTTGCTATGAGTCAGATTCGGACACATTTTATTTTCAATATCCTGACTGCCATTAGCGGCATGTGTGAATATGATCCGAAAAAAGCAGATGAGGTCTTGATCAGGTTCTCACGTTATCTGCGGAATAATATAGATATTATGCAGGAAGAGGGATTGGAAACATTTTCAAAGTCCATGGAACATTTAGAAGATTATATTGTGCTTGAGCAGCTTCGATTTGATAACAGACTGCATTTTGTGAAGCAGGTTGAAGTAACAAATTTTAAGCTCCCACCTTTGATTTTGCAGCCAATCGTGGAGAATTCAATCAAGCATGGTCTGTTTCCGAAGGCGGAAGGTGGTACTATCACCTTACAAACACAAGTAAGGGATGATAATATTGAGATTATTATTATGGATGATGGAGTTGGATATGATGTGAATGAAATGAAAAAGGAAGAGTCTGTGGGACTTGATAACGTGCGATTCCGTTTGAAGTATATGGTAAAGGGCAGGATGAATATAGAGAGCAGCCCGGGTAATGGAACGAAAGTAACGATTATCATTCCACATAAGGAGGCAGCATTGTGAGAGTAATATGTGTTGATGATGAGAAACCGGTGCTTGAAAACTTTAAGAGCAAGGTAAAAGATTTTCCGGAAATCAAAAATCTTGAATTGTTTCAAAGTGCCAAAGCAGCTTTAAAATGGGTAGAGCTTAACCCTGTCGATGTAGCGTTCTTAGATATGGAAATGCCGCAAATGAGTGGAATTGAGCTGGCAAGGGAGCTAAAGAAAATCGATAGAAATATCAGAATCATATTTGTGACAGCTTATGATCAGTATGCAATGGATGCCTTTCGGGTAGATGCACTTGGATACCTGCTGAAACCGTATACACGTGAGGAAATCCGACATGAACTGGAAAAAGCATTCCTGATGCGGTCAAAACCCAAAAAGTCTGTGAAGATACAGACAATACCGGATTTTGTTGTTTTGGTAGACGGAGCACCAATGCATTTTGACAGGATGAAGCCGGAGGAGTTACTAGCACTTCTTGTTGACAGAGCGGAAGCAGGGGTTACTGCAGGAGAAGCGATTGCATGCCTTTGGCCGGAGAGAACAGCAGATGAAAACACACAGACGCTTTACCGAGTGACATTCCATCGAATGATGGAGGCTTTGAAGGAAGCAGGAATTGAACATATCATTGGCTCGGAAGGAAGAAAACGATTCATATTGACGGAACAGGTAGATTGCGATCTTTATCGCTTACTTTCCGGTAATATCAATGAACTCCAGAATTATTGCGGAGAATATATGAAGGAATATTCCTGGGCGGAGTCAAGAAATGCCCAACTCAATAGTATAAAAGATGCTATAAAGAACTGAAAATGATAAATATAAACAGCCT
>JALEWA010000078.1 GCA_022788085.1 Lachnospiraceae bacterium | reverse complement strand
GTAGGACTGGTTTCCTATAATGATGAAGTAACGGTAAATGTACCGATTGAGAAATTTGACCTGAATCATCAGTCTGCTTTTAAGGGAGGCGTAGAAAGCCTGGCAACAGGTGGCGGTACTGCTACCTATGATGGTATTGTGGTTGCTATTGATATGCTGCAAAAGGCGAAGGAGCAATATCCTGATGCAAAGCCGATGCTGTTTGTACTGTCTGATGGACAAAGTAACAGGGGATATGATCTTTCTGACATCAGGGAGCCGTTAGATGCATTGAACATTCCTGTTTATACAATTGGATATAATGCTGATATCGAAGCCTTATCACAGATATCTTCCATCAATGAAGCTGCAAGTATCAATGCGGATACGGATGACGTAGTATATAAGATTAAGAACTTATTTAATGCAAACTTATAAAAGGAGAGAGAGTATGGGATTTACACTGGACATGCCGGATGAGGTAGCTATTAAGGAACAGGTAAAACAGGAGCTTGCAACGCTTCCTGAGAGAAAAGAAGAGATTGCAGTCGTAGCAGGGAAAAATGCAGACGCTTTTCTTAATGTGAACTTAGATTCCTTTGAGGAGAGGAAAGAGCTTACAACAGCAATCGAGACCTTTGGGGCAGAGCTCGTAGAGAAATCAGCAGGGAAAAACGATTTGCTCCAGACAAAAATTGGTGACATGAGCAGAATCGGAGGTGCAAGTGAAGAAGTAGCAAAGGGCCTGGAGGAGTTAAGTATTCAGATGAAGGATCTGGATCCTTCTGCGGTAGACTTCCTGAAGGAAGGCATGCTTGGAAAAATCTTCAATCCGGTAAGAAGATATTTTGTAAAGTTTGAAGAAGCAGACAATGCAATCGGAGATATTATCAAATCCCTGGATAAAGGAGAGGCTTCCTTAAAGCATGATAATACCACGCTTGAGATAGAACAGGCTTCTATGCGTGATTTGACAAAGCAGTTAAATGAAAAGGTTGAAATGGGTGCTCAGCTTGATGCTTATTTAAGCAGTGCAATTGATAAAGCAAAGGCAGAAAATGCGGATCCTGACCGTATTAAGTTTGTAGAAGAAGAGATTCTTCTGCCACTCAGACAGCGTATGCTTGACTTTGAACAGATGCTTGCTGTAAATCAGCAGGGAATCGTTGCAATGGAAATTATACGTAAAAATAATCTGGAACTGATTCGTTCTGTTGAAAGAGCAAAAACAGTAACTGTATCGGCATTGAAGGTTGCTGTAACGGTTGCAGGTGCATTATATCATCAGAAAATCGTACTTGAGAAGGTTAATCTGTTGAATGAGGTTACTAACAATATGATATCTGCTACCTCAAAGATGTTAAAAGAGCAGGGAAGTGAGATCCAGAAGCAGGCGATGGAAGCCAATATTTCCGTAGACACGATGAAGGAAGCTTTTGCAGAAACCTTTGAAGCATTGGAGGATATCAGTAATTACAAACAGGAGGCATTACCAAGAGTCCGTCAGACAGTAGAAGAATTCAGGGCACTTACACAGGAAGGTGAGAAGGCTTTACAGAGATTAGAGAAGCGTGGAAAGCTGGTTTAGAGAAAAAGAAGAATTGCACATGATAAGAAGGAGTGTTGAAGGTAATCAACACTCCTTCTTGTATAGTTTGCATAAATAATTACACATAAAACGTATAAAAATAACAAAGTTGTAAGTAGGGGGTTGCATTTTAGTTGTCATAATGATATGATTGCTTTGTTGAATGGAAACGTTACCGATACCGATACCGAAAACGTTCCCGCAACAGGGTTACAATTACTATAAAGGAAAGAGGTATTTTAAGTATGAAGAAAAAGTTATTAAGTGCAGCACTTAGTGCAACCATGGTAGCATCTATGCTTGCAGGATGTGGAAGCAGCGAAACGGCAAACACACAGACAAAGACAGAAGAGAAGCAGACAACAACTGCAGAAGCTACAACAGCAGACACTGCTGCAGAAACAAAAACAGAAGATACAGCAGCTGCCGGAACAGGAAAGGTTTATTATCTGAACTTTAAACCGGAGCAGGCTCAGGCATGGGAGGCCTTAGCAGCAAAGTACACAGAGGAAACAGGTGTTGAGGTAGCAGTTCAGACAGCAGCATCAGGAACTTATGAATCAACCTTAAAGTCAGAAATGGCTAAAACAGATGCTCCTACTTTATTTCAGGTAAATGGACCTGTAGGACTTGCAACATGGAATGACTATTGCTACGACTTTACCGGTTCTGATGTATATGCAGAATTAAAGAGTGATGATTTTGCATTAAAGGATGGAGATGCAGTAAAGGGTATCGCATATGTAGTTGAAACATATGGTATCATTTACAACGCAGACATCTTAAATAATTACTTTACCAAAGATTATGCAGTAGTAAAGAGCGTTGATGAGATTAACTCCTTTGAACAGTTAAAGGCAGTTGCAGACAGCATCCAGGAGAACAAGGATGATCTTGGCGTTAAGGGTGCTTTCACATCAGCAGGTATGGATTCAAGCTCTGACTGGAGATTCAAGACTCACCTTGCAAATCTTCCAATCTACTATGAATATCAGGCAGATGGCATTGGCTCTACAGATGCAATCAAGGGTACATATTTAGATAACTACAAGGCAATCTGGGATCTTTACATTACAGATGCAACATGTGCACCAACTGTATTATCAAGCAAAACCGGTGAAGATTCTGTAGCAGAATTTGCTCTTGGTGAAGCAGTATTCTATCAGAATGGTACATGGGCATATGGTGACTTAAGCAATGCAGGTATGTCAGATGAGTCTCTTGGAATGCTTCCAATCTACATCGGAGCAGAAGGTGAAGAGAATCAGGGACTTTGTACAGGTAGTGAGAACTACTGGTGTGTAAATAAGAATGCTTCAGAAGAAGATATTCAGGCAACACTTGATTTCTTAAAGTGGGT
>JALEWA010000070.1 GCA_022788085.1 Lachnospiraceae bacterium | reverse complement strand
ACCGGCAAGCACAACGAAGGTTATGACAGCACTGTTAGTTATGGATGCGATTGCAGCTGGACAGCTTTCGCTGGATACACCGATTGTAGTGTCACCTACGGCACTGGCAGGAATTCCGTCGGATGCAAGTCATGTGAGTCCAAGGTTGAAGGATGGCGAGGTTATGAATGTTCTTACATTACTTGAGTGCGTTATGCTGGAATCTGACTGTCATGCGTGCAATGTTCTGGCAGAAGCGGTAGCAGGCAGTGTTGACCAGTTTGTTGTTATGATGAATGCGAGGGCAGCAGCACTTGGATGTACGGAAACAAACTTTGTGAACACATCAGGTTATCCGGAGAGTAATCATTATACGAATGCATATAGTCTCTTTCTGATTAGCAGGGAAGCCATGAAATATCCTGCTTTTGAAACAATTATTTCTATGACGGAGGTAGTGATTCCGGCAACGAATCTGTCCTCTGAGCGAAAACTGGAGACAACGAATGCCTTGATTAAGGCATCAGAATACTACAATCCATATGTAATCGGAGGGAAAACCGGTTCTGCAAATTCTTCGGGACTTTGCTTTGTATCAGCTGCAAGAAAAGGTGAAAAGACGGTAATCACCGTAGTGCTGGGTGCTTCCACGAAAACCATGACGGATGGAACGAGGAGTAAACAGCAGTTTGCGGAGACGAATAAATTAATCGAAATCGGGCTTGCCGGATAGGTCAGGTAGTACAAGTAGATATTTGGCTGCTTATGTGCTATGATAAAGAGCACATAAGCAGTTTTTTGGGTTCATTTTGGAGGTTTAAAGATGAGTGAAGCGATTGTTACGTTAAAAAAAGGCGAGGGAAGAAGCTTTAAGGCCGGCGGGCTTTGGATATATGATAATGAGATTGATACAATTGTGGGAACCTTTCGTAATGGTGATATTGTAATCGTGCATGATTTTGACGGATATATGTTAGGAAGAGGTTTTATCAATCAGAATTCCAAGATTCGTGTACGTATGATGACAAGGGATAAGGAACAGCTTGTTGACAAGGACTTTTTAAAGGGAAGGGTGCAGGCGGCATGGAATTACCGAAAAGACACGGTAGATACTTCCTCCTGTCGTGTAATATTCGGAGAAGCAGATTTTCTGCCGGGAATCGTTGTTGATAAATACGAGGATGTATTGGTGGTAGAGTCTTTAGCACTTGGAATTGACCGATTCAAGAATACCATTGTAGAACTTTTGAAAGAATGCATGGCAGAGGATGGGATTCAAATTCGCGGCGTCTATGAGCGAAGTGATGCAAAGGAAAGAGATAAGGAAGGACTGCCAAAGGTAAAGGGGTTCATAGGAGAGCATTTTAATACAAACATAGAAATTGTTGAAAATGGTGTACACTATATGGTTGATGTGGAGAATGGACAGAAAACAGGATTCTTCCTTGACCAGAAGTATAATCGACTTGCCATGCAGAGAATCTGTAAGGGAAAAAAGGTCTTAGACTGCTTTACACATATGGGAACCTTTGCACTGAATGCGGGAATTGCAGGTGCAAGTGAAGTCACAGGTCTGGATATTTCTGAATATGCCATTGAACAGGCAAGAAGAAATGCCGAGCTGAATCATTTGCAGGATACGGTGCACTTCAGATGTGCAAATGTGCTTGATGAGCTGCCAAAGCTTGCTGCAGAGGGAGAACAGTATGATGTGGTAATACTTGATCCGCCTGCTTTTACCAAGTCAAGAGAAGCTACCAAAAATGCAATCAAGGGCTACCGTGAGATTAATATGAAGGGAATGAAGCTCGTAAAGGACGGAGGATACCTTGCGACCTGTTCCTGCTCTCATTTCATGACACAGGAGCTTCTGGCAAAGACAATTAAAGAGGCTGCTAAGGCAACGCATAAGCGCCTTCGCCAGGTAGAATTCAGAACCCAAAGCCCTGACCATCCGATTTTATGGGCTGCGGATGAGAGTTACTATTTGAAGTTCTATATTTTTCAGGTGGTGGAGGAGAAATAGAAGCTTGGTAGTTGCCAGATACTTGATTTTAGCGATAGTTGTGATATGTGGATGAAATGGTATATTGAAAAAAATAATTTATGTGTGAGAGAAGGTATTTTAGAACTTCTTTGAAATAAATCGGAAGGGATTAATTATGATAAAAGAAAAATGTCCATTTGTAGAAAAATGCGGTGCCTGTCACATGGGGCAGACAAGCTATGAGGAAGAACTGTTAGAAAAGAAAAAGTTGGTGGAAAAGCACATTGGAAAGTATTGCAAGGTCAATGATGTTGCCGGTATGTATTATCCATTTCATTATCGCAATAAGGTACATGCTGTTTTTGGTAGAAACAAAGATGAGGTAATTGCAGGAACATATGCGGCAGGAACGCATACCATTGTACCCATTCAGGATTGTCTGATTGAGGATGCACAGGCTTCTGCAATTATTAAAACGGTAACAGAACTGATCAAGAGCTTTAAATTATGGGTATATAATGAGGATACAGGTCGTGGTCTTATGCGTCATATCCTGATTCGTAAGGGAATGTCAACAAAGCAGATTATGGTAGTTCTGGTAACAGCATCACCGGAATTCCCACATAAGAACAACTTTGTCGCAGAGCTTCGTAAAAGACATCCTGAGATTACAACGATTGTGCAGAACATTAATGCACAGGATACGACATTTGTATTAGGAGAAAAGAATAAGCCATTATATGGAGAGGGTTATATTGAGGATGTCTTATGCGGTCTTAAGTTTAGAATTTCTCCTAATTCCTTCTATCAGGTGAATTCTGCCCAGACGCAGGTGCTATATAAGAAAGCAATTCAGGCAGCAGCACTGACCGGTAAGGAAACAGTAATTGATGCATACTGCGGTATCGGAACAATCGGAATGGCAATGGCTTCTAAAGCCGGGAAAGTGCTTGGCATTGAACTGAATAAAGATGCTGTTAAGGATGCTAAAGCAAATGCAAAGCGTAACCGCATCGAGAATATTCGTTTTGCAGCAGCTGATGCAACAGAATATATGACACAGATGTCAGAAAGACATGAAAAGGTTGATGTCGTTGTAATGGATCCTCCAAGGAGTGGCAGTACGGAAGAATTTATTCAGGCAGTAGGAAAGCTTTCTCCTCACAGAGTTGTATATGTGTCCTGTAATCCTGAAACACTAGGACGTGACCTTGGCTGGTTCAAGAAGCAGGGATATCAGGCATTGGAAGCATGGCCGGTTGATATGTTCGGATGGACAGAACACGTGGAGACTATATGTTTATTATCCAAATTTCATGAGGCAAAGAATCACGTCAGATGATTTAATGATTCACCAGTATCTTTGTAAAAAGAATAATGCGCAGTTATGATAGAATATGTAACATTAATATCATATCTGCGCTTTTTTGAAATTTATTATTGGTTGACAATACATGTGGTATCGCGATTAATCAACACTGGAGTAATAACCTTATGAACTGGTGTAGTCAGAACAACAGGTTTTCTTTTCTTTCGTTCATTCATCTGTTCAACTAGTATTTCCATAGCGGTTTCGGCTATTTTATCAATTTGTTGTCCGACAGTACTGGTAGGAATGACAGCTTCATTGGAGATTGGAGAATTGTCAAATCCAATTATTTGATAATCTTCCGGAAGTGAACCATATGAACGAATTAGCGTATTTAAAAACATGTTGGCATATGTATCATTGGCAAGAAAGATTCCCTTTCGTTTTCCCTTATAAGCTTTATCCAGATAGCCGGCAATTTCCTGAATAGACTTCTGATTATCTTCATAAGAGTTTCCTAAATCTTTAAGAAGTAATTCATAGGAAAGATTACAATCTCTACAAGTATCAACAAAACCCTGAATACGTCCATATGCCGGGATATGTTTAGGGACATCTACATTTATATGAATATATATATCGCAATTACATTTCTTTAGCAGACTTGTCGCCTGAACACCACCCATATAGTTATCGGTATTAACGCTGTTAGTATATTCAGCTTCCCTTTCAATAGTGACAATAGGAATGTTATAGGAGGCCAGTTCTTTAGAAGGAATGGTATGACTTAATACAATCATCCCTTCAATGTTATAGGCTAATAATTCCTGAATGTACTGCCGTTCTATAGCTTCATTTGAGTTTCCGGAAAAAACAAGAAATTTGTATCCGAATTTTTCATAAGAAGAAAGAATATGATTAAGCATCTCAGAATAGTAGTGCAGATACAGATTTGGAACAATAATACCGACAAATTCTGTTTTTCCACTTGCAAGTATTTTGGCAACTTTATTTTCTTTATAATCTAAATCAATTAATGCCTGTGCAATAATTTCCTGATTTTTTAAAGTAAGTGAATCGGGATTATTAAAGTATCGTGAAATAGTAGTCTTTGAAAAATTAGTATATCGTGCGATGTCATCAAAAGTTACTTTCTTTTTGCTCATGATAGTCAACTCCTTTATCATTCAATATTATATCAAACTTAGAATTGTTATTCAATCAAAAAAATAACCGGTTACTTTACCGGTTATGCATCATTGCCAAATATTGACCTATCATGTTTGTTAAAAATCATGAAAAACAAATTGTAACTTGACGCCTAAAGTAATAAAAGATATGATTAAGGAAAGAAACAAATTAACCGGTTACTTTACCGGTTACGAAATATAACAGGAAATGGAAGGGGTATGAAAAGTGGAAGCGAGAGCCAATGTTAAGACACATGGATCTTAGTGGCAAATCTCCGGTAGAAATTCGTGAGAACCAGTCAGTCAATGGACCACTTGCTATTTTGAATGAGTACTACAACGTGTATGTAACAGAACCTGATGACGCAAAATGGCGTCTTGATAATATGCATGAAACTTATCTTTCTGATATGAACAGCAAATACGTATTCCCAAATGTTTTTATGAGTATGGAGGATACGAACAGAGTCGCACAGCTCGATACTGATATCAGAAAATATGCAGAACAAATGAAAGCAAGCTGGATTTTAAATGGTGGAATTGAAGAAGAATGGGATAGCTATCTGCAAAAAATGGAAGACTATGGACTTTCAGAGTATCTGGAAATCAAACAGAAATATTTTGATGCATATATCGAGTCATTATCAGATGAAAATTAGTACAGAACAGGAGTGATAAACATGAGTGAAATGTTAGAAAAAGCTAGAAAATATGAAATGGAAGAAAGCATGAAAACAGCACAGGATAACAGACCGGTATATCATTTTTCAAATCCGGTTGGCTGGATGAATGATCCGAATGGTTTTTCTGACTATAAAGGGGAACATCACTTATTCTTTCAATATTATCCTTATGCAACACGTTGGGATTCCATGCATTGGGGACATGCAAAAAGTACTGATTTTATCAAGTGGGAATACCTTCCGGCAGCATTGGCTCCAGATCAGGACTATGACAATTTTGGTGTGTTTTCCGGTAGTGCCATGGAAGATGGAGATAAGCAAATACTGATTTATACAGGTGTAGAAGAGAAAGTAGCTGAAAATGGCGAAAAGTGTATATGCCAGAATCAATGCATTGCGATAGGAAATGGTGCTGACTATGAAAAATTAGAAAATAACCCGGTTGTGACTGCGAATATGCTGCCAAAAGGAAGCAGTCTGGAAGATTTCAGGGATCCGAAAGTATGGAAGGAAGATGGCAAATACTATATGGTTGCCGGAAGCCGCCATAATGACGGAAGCGGTCAAATTGCGTTGTTCTGTGCAGGACAATTAGATAAATGGGAATTTGCAGGAATTTTAGATCGCAGTGAAAATAAGATTGGAAGAATGTGGGAATGTCCGGATTTTTATCCTTTAGACGGAAAACAGATTTTGATGATTTCACCACAGGAAATGGAAGCAGATGGACTGGAATTTCACAATGGTAACAACACAGCATTTTTGATTGGAAATTATGACAAGGAAAAGCTGAAGTTTACAAGAGAAAAAGTACAGTGTGTAGATTATGGACTTGATTTCTATGCACCACAGACTATGGAGACAGAGGATGGAAGAAGGATTTTGATTGGCTGGATGCAGTCATGGGATAATCCGATGTATCCTGATACCCAGCGATATTCTGGTATGATGACAATTCCAAGAGAGCTATCAATAAAGGGTGGAAGAATTTGTCAGCTGCCTGTGCGTGAGCTTGAGAATTATCGTAGCAATGTTATAAATTACAATAATGTTTGTATTCACGAAGAGACAGAATTGAAAGGCATTAGTGGAAGAAGTATTGATTTACAAATAGCTCTTAAAGGAAATGAATATGGAAAATTCAGAATGAAGCTGGCTGCAGATGAAAAGCATTATTCAGAAGTAATCTATGACAGGGATGAAAAAACACTTACCTTTGATCGTACCCATTCCGGTTTCAAGAAAGATGCAATAAGCACACGCAGTATGTATGTCTCAGAGAAAAAAGATGTGATAAATCTTAGAATTTTAGTAGACAGATTTTCCGTGGAGATATTCGTAAATGATGGGGAACAGGTAATGACCTCACTGATTTATACACCGGTAGATGCTTCCGGAATTAGTTTTGCAAGTAATGGAAAGACATATTTGGATGTAACCAAATATGATATTGAGGCGTAAAGTATATGGAAAAATATGATGTCGTAGCAATGGGTGAATTACTCATTGACTTTACACAAAATGGATATAGTGAACAGGGAAATCCGATTTTTGAAGCGAATCCGGGAGGGGCTCCATGTAATGTGCTTGCCATGTTGCAAAAGCTGGGAAGGAAAACGGCTTTTATTGGTAAAGTCGGTCAGGATGGTTTTGGATTACAGTTGGAGAAAGCCTTAAAAGAAACTGGAATTTCAACAGAAGGTTTGTGTTTTGATAAGGAAGTACATACAACTTTGGCAGTTGTACAAAATAAAGAAGATGGAGACAGGGATTTTTCATTTTATAGAAACCCTGGAGCAGATATCATGATGAGCAAGGAGGAAGTAAGGAACGATTTAATTCAAAGTGCAAAAATCTTTCATTTTGGTTCATTATCGCTTACAGATGAACCTGTTAGAACCGCAACTCAAAATGCTGTTTCAGTTGCAGAGAAAGCAGGTATCTGGATTTCCTATGATCCAAACTTAAGAAAACCTTTATGGAAGAGTGAGAAAGAGGCAAAGGAGCAGATTTGTTATGGTCTGAAGCATTGCCACATTTTAAAGATATCTGATGATGAGCTGATATGGCTTACAGGAGAACAGGATTATAATAGAGCAGTAGAAAAGCTAAGAACAGAGTTTTCCATTCCGTTGATTCTTTTATCAATGGGTAAAGAAGGAAGTCGTGCTTATTGCGGCAACCAAATGGCAGAAATGACACCATTTTTAACTCCAAATACAATTGAAACGACTGGTGCAGGGGATACTTTTATGGGATGTATGTTACATCAGATTCTATGGAAGGGATATCAGAATCTGAGCAAACAGGATATGGAAGAGATGCTTGCGTTTGCAAATGCAGCAGCATCAATTATTACAACCAGAAGAGGTGCTCTTCGGGTGATGCCGGAACAGGCAGAAATCGAGGAACTATTAAAACGGTAGCATGAAATGATTTCTGTAAATTTGAGGAGTGTTGTGACCAGAGACATTCCGGACGGGGTGGTTGCCGCTGGCAATCCCTGCAGGGTGATTCGCGAGATTACGGAAGAAGACCGGAAATACTATTTTAAGAAGAGAGTTTTTGATGTGGAAATATAGCAGGTATCAGGTAGGTACTGCCAGATGGGAGAAATCCTATGGAGAGAAAACGCTTCAAATGAAATCTTTGAAGGTAGATTACAGAGGTATCAAAGAGAAGCTGACAAACAGCATACAGAAAGAACTTACCATACAAGAGATAAAGGGGCGAGATAAATCGCCCCTTATTTTCATTACAAAGAAAATAGGAATTCGGTGACAATGCACCAAATTCTATAAACCACGTATAATATTTAAATAATCCTGCCGTTGATCTACAACTGCATATACAACTACTTTTTTATTTTCTTCATCAATTTTATAAAAAATCAAGTCTTTTTCTAAAATAAGAACTTTATATCCTTGTCGCTTAAGAACAAGATATCCTGGATTGGTTCCAATATAGGGATCATCTCCCAAATCAAGAATTCGCTTCTCAATCTCATCAAGTTTCTCAAGTGCAACTGTATTCCCGAAATTTTGAGCAACATATAAGATTATTTTTCTAATACCTGCATCGGCTGTATCAGTCCTAATTACCTCATACTTCATGATTACCCCTCCTGAAGCATTTGTCTCAAATCATTAAATGTCTCAGTTATTGGAGCTACTCTACCATTTTTCACATCATCTTCCGCTTCAGCTAATACTTCTAATAGCTCTATTCTTGCTTTCATATTTTTATACTCTTCGTATGAAAGTGAAACAGTATCGCCTCTACCATTTACTGTAATAATCACGGCCTCTTTATTTTCCTTACACTGCTTTGATATTTCAGCATAATGATTTCTCAAATCAGCAGATGGTCTTATTGATTCTTGTAATGATAACATATTAGTCACCTCCACATATATTATATGCAAATCATATCATAATTTTCATATATTTTCAACATTATTCCTTACAATGTCCTAGAATACCAAGAGCAATCTGTCTATAGAAATTATCATACTTCCCAAATATTAATCGAATTTATCCAAGTATGCATTTCTCCATCTAAAACAAGCATTGCATATTCTAAAGGTTCATCTATTGCCAAGGCGTTAAGAGCATTTCAATCAGTTCACTATATCCTATATGTTTTGTGTTATATAATTTTTCGTTGGAGTTAAACGAATTTGTCACTAAGAAAAATGCAATATATTTTCCTTACGATAGAGTATTACCCACAAAATTGATTGAAAGTATTGTAGAATGGTGTTTAAGTTGATTTGCTGGTTTGTAGAGATACTATTAGTCGAACTTGAAATGAAGGAGACAGATTATAGGTTCCGTTTTAGTATGTGCAGGAGAAACATAAATATACAGACAGACGCAACTTGGTAGCTCCCAGGTGCAACTAAGTAGAAGAATCCACATTCTTCTTTGCAATTGTGATATGGTGTATTTATCAATTTGACAGAGGAGATAGTATGAAAAGAACTTCTAATCACTCAGAGCAATGGCTTTTTAGAAAAAGGGTATCATGTGATTACTTATGACCAGAGAGGTCATGGTGATAATACTGACCGAAATGTGTCTTTTGGCATTTTTGAAAAAAGGGATGTAGAGGCTCTTGTAGATTATGCAAAAGCAGAGCTGGGCGCACAGTTTATTGTAGTTCATGGTCAATCCATGGGAGGACAGACTGCCGCATTATATGCTGCTACAGAACATGCAAGTAATCAGATTGATGCAGTAATCCTGGATTCCCCTTTGCCGGGACTGGAATTGTTCATGAAGCTTATGTTCCTGGAAGATGGTTGTTCGGAAATGGAAGCGGAGGCTATCTTGATCTGTGGAAAAGTCTATTCTAATATAGTAGCAGGTATGAAATTCGAGGATGGGGATACCATGGAACAGGCTAAGAAGATTACGGTTCCATGTATGGTGATTGTATCAGAGAAGGACGATGTATGTTTACCTGAATATGTGGAGGAAGTTTATGATTATGTGGCTTCTTCCAATAAAATGATCATGCGGGTAGACAGTAAGCACATAGAAGGTGTTATCGATCATCCACAAGAGTACTTTGATGGGGTATTCCGGTTCCTTGATTCGGTAAGGTAAGGCAGAGGGAAAATGAAGTTACATTTGTTTCAGAGCAAAGAACAAATTGAAGACAGGGTTGAAATTTATTACAAGGAAATGACACCGGTGATACAGAAAGTGATTGATGTTATTCATGATGACTATCCGGTACTAAAATCAAAAGAAGATGATGAAACCAGATATATTAATATTGATCGCATATTGTATCTGGATTGTGTAGATAAAAAGGTGTTTGCATATACAAGAGAAGATGTTTATCCTTTGGAAGAGACGCTTTCGCATTATGAGGTATTATTATCGGATTATGGATTTACGCGGATTAGTAAATCCAATATTGTGAATGTATATCAAATCAAGGCTATGAAATCCGAAATTAATATGCGCATTTGTGCCACCTTTGAAAATAAGGAAAAGATATATATCAACAGAAGCTATAAAAAGAATTTCATGGATTATCTGGTGAATATGAGAGGTTGTATCAATGAAAAATAAAATAAAAGAAATAGCTCTTGTCATATGTGTTTCCTATACTGTGATTTCAGTCTGTGCAGTTATCGTGAATACGATTGCCGGAACACAGAACAATAATTTTAATACCATTATGATGCTGGTATTAACTGCAATATCCGTATGTGTATTATATCTGTATAAACTGTTTGACAGGTTCAGTCCTCTTCTTACGATCACACTTCAATATCTGATTGCTTTGGCATTAGCTACAGCAGTACTATTGATTTGCGGTTTATTCGATGAAATATCAGAGAATGGATGCCGGGATTTCTTTGTAAGCTTTACTGTTTTTTATGCCATTGGTGCGGTAGTATTCTATATCAGTACGTACCTCGAAACGAAGAAGATGAATGAGCTGTTAAAAGATATTCAAACAAGTGAAGCAAAGAAGCGATAGTATCTATATGTTCGGTATAATCTCATATAAAGCATCCACAGAGTTGCACTAATTTTATAAAAGAAGAACTTGACAGTGTCAAGTTCTTCTTTTATAATCAACCTATCTTGACATTGTCTAGATTTAAAATTTGTTTATAATGCCGGAGGTTTCATAAGGATGAGAAAGAAGGTAATTAGTATGCTGACCAAAATATTGATTGGAGTAATCGCATTAGTTATTGTTTTATTGTTATATTTTGTTATCGTGAGTACAGGAAGAATTAGAGAATATAAGGATGACAAGGGCAATCAGTTAGAAGGAAGTATCAGTGAGAAGATTAAAATCGATATAAATGGGGCACAAAACGGACTATTCATTAATGGAAAAAATGTGGATAATCCGGTTCTGTTGTTTGTATCAAGCGGTCCGGGCACAGATGACTATTTTTTGAATGAAAAGTACCCGGATATGCACATTGAGGATGAGTTTACGGTCTGTTATTGGGATTATCGGGGTATGGGAATTGTTTATGATAAAAATATAGACCCGGCATCCATTGATTTAAATACGCTTGTTGAAGATACTGCCGCAGTCACAAAGTATTTAATGGAGCGGTTTGGAAAAGAAAAGATATATATTATGGCATTTTCCGGTGGAACAAATATTGCATTAAAAACAATTGAAAAATATCCGGAATACTATTATGCTTATATTGCCATGGCTCAGGTAATTGGTGGCGGAGATGACAAGGATACTCTGATTTATCAGTTTATGAAGGACGCCTTTACGGAACGCGGTGACAAGAAAAGGTTGAACAAACTTGAACAAATTGTGGACAAAAAGGATAATGGAAAAGTGGAGTGCCATGACTGGTATGAATTTGTAGCGCTTTTGCATGAAGCCGGTGGTGGAACGACCATGAATGAAACGGAATTTGAGGGAATTACTCTTCCTATTATGAGGGCGCGTTGCTATACACTGAAGGAAAAGTTTGATTATATTAAGGGTATGAAAATGTATCGTACGACTACCCTTGATCAGGAACTGGATAATAAGGATTATAGAAAAACAGACCTTGTATTTGATATTCCTGTATATTTCATTAGCGGGGATCACGATTATAATAGCCCATGGCCATTAGTGGAAGAATATTGCGATATGATTGATGCTCCGGACAAAGAATTTTATCTGATAGAAAATGCAGCGCACAGTCCGTTATGGGAACAGCAGGAAATATGTTTTGAGATAATGAAAAATATTAAGAAGGAGACACTTGATGACGGAAGATAAATATCATCATGGAAATCTAAAGCAGGCACTCATTGATGCAGGGATAAAGATTATCAATAAAGAAGGTGAGCAGGGGCTGTCGCTTCGAAAGGTTGCGGCTGCATGTGGTGTTTCCCATTCGGCTCCATATGCGCATTATAAGGATAAAGATGAACTTATAAGTGCCATAAAATCATCAGTTACAGAGCAATTTACCAAATACTTATACGAAGCAGTTGATGGGATGAAGGAAGAAAGCGCAGAGAAGGCAATCGTTGCAATGGGCAGAAGTTATGTGAAGTTTTTTATAAATAATCCGGATTATTATCAGTTTCTCTTCTATAATCAGAGGATTACAGTTCATCTGATGGCGGGGGAAACCCATGAAGAGGATTATCCACCATACCTATTGCTAAAAGCACTTTTTTTTAGACATTTAGATGAGAAGGGTATTAAACTGAGCGATGAAGAAAAAGAAATAGAACTCATAAAGATATGGTCCACGGTTCAAGGTATTGCATCTATTGCATGTATGGAAAATGTTACAACCAGTAAACCGTGGGAAACGTATCTGGATAAGTTGATTAACTAGACGTTTCTCAAATAGGGGATAAACGGAACAGAACAACTATTACAAAGCAAGCAGGCATTTTCCATGCCTGCTTAATTTAGTTATAGCTTTTTTCTATAACCAAATATAAAAAAACCCAATCATAAAAAAGAATCCATATATTGACAATAGGATATATAGGGTTTATATTTTAAATATACAATACCTATTACGTTACTAGGATATAAAAGTAACAAGGAAAGTACTGAATCGTTACGAAGAATAAAATTAGAATATAGAAAAGAGGCAAATATTATGAAAAAAAGAATTTTAAGACTTTCGTTGGCAGCTACTGTATTATTGGCAAGTATCGTTGGTTTTACAGGATGCGGTTCCAACAAAGCAGATGATACCGTTACCCTTACTAATGTTTCCTATGACCCGACCAGAGAGCTATATGAGTCATACAATAAAATCTTTGCAGAGCATTGGAAAGAGAAAACAGGACAGGATATTGAAATCACACAATCTCACGGAGGCTCCGGTAAGCAGGCACTTGAGGTAGCCAACGGACTGGAAGCAGATGTTGTTACACTGGCGCTTGAGTATGACGTGAATGCAATTAGGGATGCCGGTCTGATCGAAGATGGCTGGGTAAGTGAGTTTGAAAATGACAGTGCTCCATATACTTCCACCATTGTATTCCTTGTAAGAAAGGGAAATCCTAAGAATATTCAGGACTGGGATGATTTGGTTAAGGAAGATATCGGTGTCATTACTCCAAATCCAAAAACCTCAGGTGGTGCAAGATGGAATTATCTCGCAGCCTGGGCATATGCAGATCAGCTTTATAATGGAGATGAGGCTCAGGTAAAGGATTTCATTAAGAAGCTTTATCAAAATGTTCTCGTGCTTGATTCAGGAGCAAGAGGAGCAACAACAACCTTTGTTGAGAATGGTCAGGGTGATGTGCTCCTTGCATGGGAAAATGAAGCATATCTTTCTATCAAGGACTATCCGGATGATTATGAGATTATTACACCAAGTGTCAGCATTCTTGCACAGCCTTCCGTTGCCATTGTAGATAAGGTGGTTGATGACAGAGGCACACGTGAAGCGGCAACCGAGTATTTACAGTATCTTTATTCAGATGAAGCACAGAGAATTGCAGGAGATAACTATTACAGACCATCAAACGAAGCAATCCTCAAAGAATATGCAGATGTATTTAATCTTGATATCAACCTCATAACCATACAGGAGTTTGGCGGATGGGACGAAGCACAGACAAAGCATTTTGCGGATGGCGGAGTGTTTGACGAAATTTACGAAAAATCGGAATGATGAATATGAAAAAAGCAAATAAGAGAGTAATTCCCGGTTTCGGGTTATCCATGGGTGTAACAATTTCAATCTTAAGTGTGATGGTATTGATTCCATTGGCATCATTGGTGGTATTCACATTACATATGGACTTAGGAGAAATTATTAATACAATAACAAAAAAGAGAGTCCTTGCAAGCTTCGAGGTAAGCTTCCTTACTGCACTGATCGCGTCTGTGATCAATGCAGTGATGGGAGTAATCCTTGCCTGGGTGTTAGTCAGATATGAATTTCCATTCAAACGCCTGCTTGATGGAATGATAGAACTTCCTTTTGCATTGCCAACTGCTGTTGCGGGAATTGCACTTACCTCATTGACGGCAGATACAGGACTGATTGGAGGCTTTTTTGCGAAGTTTGGTATCAAGATTGCCTATACAAGAATTGGAATTACCGTAGCACTCGTGTTTATCGGTATTCCGTTTGTAGTAAGAGCCGTTCAGCCGGTGCTTGAAAAGCTGGATTCTTCCTATGAAGAGGCAGGAGTAGTCCTTGGTGCAAGTAGAAAGAGGATTTTCTGGAAAGTAATTTTTCCGGAAATCAAACCGGCAATCTTTACGGGATTTGGTCTTGCATTTGGCAGATGCCTTGGCGAATATGGCAGTGTTGTTTTTATAGCAGGTAATCAGCCTTTTGAAACAGAAATAACGCCCTTGATTATCATGTCAGAGCTTCAGGAGTATGATTACGCCAGCGCAACGGCAATTGCTCTTGTTATGCTTTCTGCATCATTCCTGATTCTGTTTCTTGTAAATCTGATTCAGATGAGAAATACCAGAATACTGAAGGGAGGCAATTAGAATGCATGAGGAATCAATAGGCTCAAAGGTTGTAAAATGGATACTGATTGGCATAAGCTTTATTTTTGTATTCCTTATGCTGGTACTGCCTCTTATTACAGTTATTACAGAAGCCCTGAAGCAGGGCTGGAAGGTTTATCTGGAAGCTGTCAGTGATAATTATACGATAAAGGCAGTCATTTTAACCTTGGAAGCAACGGTATGTGCAGTTGCAGTGAATACCATTTTCGGACTATTTGCAGCATGGGCACTTTCCAAATTCCATTTCAAAGGTAAAAAGCTGTTAAGTACACTGATTGATTTGCCTGTTACGGTATCACCGATTATTGCCGGTCTGATTTTTGTTCTTACATTTGGACGTCAGAGTCCGATTTACCCATTCTTAGAAGAGATGGATATCAAGATTGTATTTGCCGTACCGGGAATTATTCTTGCAACCATATTTGTAACGTTTCCATTTATATCAAGAGAATTGATACCGGTTCTTGAAGTACAGGGAACGGATGAGGAGGAAGCTGCAGCTCTTATGGGAGCAAAGGGCTTTACGATCTTTAGAAAGATTACGTTTCCTCATATCAAATGGGCTTTTCTTTATGGTATTGTGCTTTGTGCAGCAAGAGCCATGGGTGAGTTTGGAGCGGTATCTGTTTTGTCCGGCCATCTTAGAGGAAAGACAAATACACTTCCGCTTCATGTGGAGATTTTATTCAATGAGTTCAAATACGTTCCGGCCTTTGCAGTATCTTCCATACTGGTAATGATGGCGGTTCTTATTCTCATTATCAAAAGTGTTGTCGAATACATAGGAAAGAGGGAGTCAGAAGATGTACGTTGAACTTAAGAATATAAATAAACACTTTGGCAGCTATAAGGCGTCTGACAATGTGAATTTTGGTATTGAAAAGGGCAAGCTGATTGGACTTCTTGGTCCTAGTGGAAGCGGAAAAACAACCATTCTTAGAATGATTGCAGGGCTTGAAAACCCTGACAGCGGAGAAATCATCATTGATGGAAACGTCGTTAATAATATTCCGGCAAGTCAGAGAGGGATAGGCTTTGTTTTCCAGAATTATGCGCTTTTCCGTTATATGACAGTTTATGATAATATTGCCTTTGGTCTCAAGGTTCAGAAGAAGGACAAGGCAGTCATCAAGGAGAGAGTAACAGAACTTATTAAGCTGATTGGTCTTGAAGGGTTAGAAAAAAGATATCCCAGCCAGCTTTCAGGAGGTCAGCGTCAAAGAGTTGCCTTTGCAAGAGCCCTTGCTCCAAATCCTCAGTTACTTTTGCTTGATGAACCCTTTGCTGCAATTGATGCAAAGGTCAGGCAGGAACTGAGAAGCTGGTTAAAGGAAATGATTCAGAAGCTTGGCGTAACAAGTATTTTCGTAACGCATGATCAGGATGAGGCGATTGAAGTCGCTGACGAAATCATTATTACGAATAAAGGGCGCATTGAACAGATTGGCACACCGTCGCAGGTGTATCGGAAACCGGAAACAACTTTTGCAGCATCCTTTTTCGGGCAGCCTTCCATTTTTCAGGATTACAGCAGATTTCACACCTTTGAGACAATTCCGGGCGCAGAAAATGCCATTATCCGTCCTGAATTTGTAAAGGTGTCAAAGAAGGATGAGGTTCAGAAATTCAGAAGCTCATCATCTGAGGGAATTGTGGAAAGAGTTGCTTTCAGAGGCAGCAGTATTGAGCTTTCCGTTCGGGTAAATGACGTTCTGATTACAGCCAGAAGAGGCTTTGACGAGCAGGATATTACAGTTGGAGAAAAGGTAGATGTCTTTGTATACAGGATGTTTGTCACGGTGGGTGACAAAGCTTATCTGCTTGAAAACAAGGCACTTGTAGAAGAATCTATCTTCATTTAAAACAAATAGCTTTGGTGGTAGACGAGAATTTGATATTCTCATCACCTCTTCGCAACAAATTGCTCAGAAATGGGGATTAGTATGAAAATAGAAAAGATAAAAACAGATTTTCTTATTATTGGTGGTGGTACGGCCGGATGCTATGCGGCACTTACTGCCTCTGAGAAATCAGATTGTAAAATTCTGATCTGTGAAAAAGCAAATATAAAAAGAAGCGGCTGCCTTGCAGCAGGCGTAAATGCGTTGAATGCCTATATCGTAGAAGGCAGGACACCGCAGGATTATGTTGATTATGCGAAAAAAGATGCGGATGGAATCGTGCGGGAGGATTTACTTTATACGATGTCCGAACGGCTCAATGCAGTCACAAAAAGATTAGAGGAGCTTGGACTTGTCATCCTAAAGGATGAAAACGGTAATTATGTTGCAAGAGGAAACCGCAATCTGAAGATAAACGGTGAGAATATCAAGCCGCTTCTTGCAGGAGCAGTCGAACAGCTTCCTAATGTGACTGTACTGAACAGAGTCAATATCATTGATTTTTCCGTTAGTGATAACCGGATCAAGGGTGCATTTGGAATCGGAATCGAGAATGATACCTTCTATATTATAGAAGCTAAGGCGGTCATGATTGCAACAGGTGGAGCAGCCGGACTGTATAAACCGAATAATCCAGGATTTTCAAGGCATAAGATGTGGTACCCTCCATTTAATACAGGTGCAGGATATGCAATGGGAATCAGGCATGGCGCTGAGATGACGACCTTTGAAATGAGATTTATTGCTCTTCGGTGTAAGGATACGATAGCTCCGACAGGAACGCTTGCACAGGGAGCAGGAGCAAAGCAGATCAATTCACTGGGAGAGATATATGAAACAAAATACGGACTTACCACTTCGGAAAGAGTCTATGGTACGGTAAACGAAAATCTTGAGGGGCGCGGTCCATGCTATCTGAAAACAGAGGGAATTACCAAAGAGCAGGAGGAATCTCTTTACAAGGCATATCTGAATATGGCACCATCCCAGACAATTAAATGGATCGAAAGCGGCAGAATACCATCACAGTATAACGTAGAGATTGAGGGCACAGAACCATACATCGTTGGTGGTCATACCGCAAGCGGATACTGGGTTGACACAAAGCGTGCCACAACCATAAACGGCTTGTATGCAGCAGGTGATGTGGCAGGAGGCTGTCCACAGAAATATGTGACAGGAGCTTTGGCAGAGGGCGAAATTGCAGCAGTAGCAGCCATTGATTATATTGCAGAACATACAACGCAATCCATTGACGAAGAGGAAATACATGCTCATATTTCAGAAATCGAAAAGTTTACGGGAGAAAATAAGTCACAGTTTACGATAGAAGAGCTGGAAGAGGCAATGCAGACAGTTATGGACTCCTATGCAGGAGGCATCAAAACAAATTACCGTTTTAATGAGGAACAGCTCAACATCGCAGATTATAAGATTCAGCAGCTTATCGAGCTTTCCGGGAATCTGCATGCCGGGGATTTCCAGGAGCTTATGTATATCTATGAACTGCGTGAGCGCCTTACCGTATGCAGAAGCGTGATTGCACATTTGAAGGCACGCCATGAAACACGCTGGCACAGCTTTGCAGAGAATCTTGATTATCCAGAAAAGGATGATGTGAATTGGAGGAAATATGTGAATTCTCGTCTTGAGAATGGAGAGATAAAAATCATTCTACGTGATTTGGTAGAGGAGGGAGAGAGAAGCTATGAGCATAGCAATTGATAAATCCAAATGCATTGGGTGTGGAAAATGCCATAATGTATGTCCCGGTACTCTTATTAAAATTGGCGAGGATCATAAGGCATATATCAAATATCCAAAGGACTGTTGGGGCTGTACCTCCTGTATCAAGGAGTGTCCTGTGCATGCGATAAGCTTTTATCTTGGCGCAGATATTGGAGGTATGGGAACGAAGGTACATACAGAACAAAAGGATGGAATACTTCATTGGGTTATGGAGCATCCCGACGGAAAAGTAACAGAAATTGAAATCAATCCGAAAGAATCTAACAAGTATTAGGAGGGAAATATTTTGAGCGAATTTTCACATCTTGATGAGCTTGAAGCAGAAGCAATCTATATCATAAGAGAAGTAGCGGCAGAGTGCGAAAAACCTGTTATGCTTTATTCTATTGGAAAGGACAGTTCGGTAATGCTTCATCTTGCGATGAAGGCATTTTATCCGGAAAAGCCGCCATTCCCATTTCTTCATGTAAATACGACATGGAAATTCAGGGAAATGATAGAGTTTCGTGACAAGACGGCTAAAAAGCTTGGTATAGAAATGCTGGAATATATTAATGAGGATGGTGTAAAGCAGGGAATCAATCCCTTTGAGCACGGCTCTGCCTATACGGACATCATGAAAACACAGGCATTGAAGCAGGCACTGAATAAGTATGGTTTTACTGCTGCTTTTGGCGGTGGCAGACGTGATGAGGAGAAATCACGGGCTAAGGAGAGAATATTCTCTTTTAGGAATGCAGCACATGCATGGGATCCCAAAAACCAGCGTCCTGAAATGTGGAAGCTTTATAATACTAAGATTAATAAAGGCGAAAGCATCAGAGTATTCCCTATCTCCAACTGGACGGAAAAGGATATCTGGCAGTACATAAAGCGTGAAAATATTGATATTGTACCACTGTATTTTGCAAAGGAACGCCCTGTTGTTGAGCGTGACGGCAATCTGATCATGGTTGATGATGACCGTTTCCCATTAAAAGAGGGTGAGGTTCCTGAAATGAAATCGGTTCGTTTCAGAACACTTGGCTGCTATCCGCTGACAGGAGGAATTGAGTCAACAGCAGATACGCTTGACGAAATCATTGAGGAAACATTAAGCGCAGTATCTTCTGAAAGAACATCAAGAGTGATTGATAATGAAGCGGCAGGAAGCATGGAGCGCCGTAAGAGGGAGGGATATTTCTAATATGAAAGGCTTATTGAAATTTATTACCTGCGGAAGTGTAGACGATGGAAAATCTACATTAATCGGACATATCCTTTACGATTCCAAGCTGCTTTATGCTGATCAGGAAAAGGCATTGGAGCTTGATAGTAAGGTAGGAAGCAGAAACGGAAAAATTGATTATTCACTTTTACTTGATGGTCTTATGGCAGAACGTGAGCAGGGAATTACCATTGATGTAGCGTATCGGTATTTTACGACAGATAACCGTAGCTTTATTGTTGCTGACACGCCGGGACATGAAGAATATACAAGAAATATGGCGGTAGGAGCTTCCTTTGCTGATCTGGCGGTAATCCTTGTAGATGCGTCACAGGGTGTATTGGTACAGACAAGACGGCATGCAAGGATTTGCAGTCTTATGGGCATCCGATACTTTGTTTTTGCAGTCAATAAAATGGATTTGGTTGGATATAGCGAGGAACGTTTTCTGGAAATTCGTAAACAGATTGAAGAACTGGAACAGGAGCTTAAGCTTGAGAATGTACAGATTATTCCACTTTCTGCAACAGAGGGTGACAATGTTACCGTGAAGTCTGATAACATTACATGGTATGAAGGAGTTCCCTTACTGGAATATCTGGAAACAGTTGATATTACCTCAGATGACAGTGAAAAGGGATTTTATATGCCTGTCCAGAGAGTATGCCGTCCGGACCATACTTTTAGAGGTTTTCAGGGACAGATTGAAGCCGGCAGCATCAGCGTCGGCGATGAAATCATAACACTTCCCAGTAATGAAAGGGCATCCGTAAAGGGAATCCTTATGACAGATAAGAGTGTTCAGACTGCCTATAAAGGACAGCCTGTAACCATTTCCCTTGACAGAGAGGTGGATGTTTCCAGAGGCTGTGTACTGATTAAAGACGCAGATATTGCAGTTTACAAGAAAATCAAGGCATCTCTTTTGTGGATGGATGATGAGGAGCTTGTAGTTGGTAAGGATTATCTGGTTAAGCTTGGTACAAAGACAATTCCCGGCATACTTGCAGGAATCGATTATGCCATAGACGTAAATACAGGGGAGCACATCAAAACAGAAACATTAAGTAAAAATGGAATTGCCGTATGTGATATCTTATTAACGGAGGCAATTGCAGTTGACTTATTCTCTTCCCATAGAACGCTTGGTGAGCTGATTTTGATTGACCGTGTAACAAATATGACTTCAGCATGCGGTGTTGTTGAGAAGGTAAGCGAGAAGGGCGGTTCTTCATCAGAAAAGGCTTCCTTTAAGAAAGGAGATATTTCTGCCAGAGGTGACATTTTTGAGGAATTCTATTATGATATAAGCAGCCTTAACGTTTTGAAATATCAGCCGGTAAAGGAAACTTATTCTGAGGGTGATGAAATTCCGACATCAGGCGACAGCTATCATTATCCTGACAGCTTTGACATTATTGTTCTGCGTGATGGTGTTTCCGTCAAGGTACGTGATAAGAAGATCATTCAGATACTTCCGTCATCAGAATATTCATATGACGGCGTACCTGTAATTAACGGACGAGGCTTTGAGGTTAAGGTTACTTCTGAGGAAGATGTCCGGAATTTCCTAAAAGAGTATTCTGAGACACCGGAAAGCAATCAGAGTGCATTCTTTGAAAAATGGGTACGCTTTGACACCTATAGAAAAGTAATCATTCAGCCGGATAAAAAATAACGGTTATAGGAGTACATAAAGATATTAGGAGGGCATATGTATGACATTACAACAATTAAGATATGCAGTGGCGATTGCTGACCATAAATCCATGAATAAGGCGGCTGTCGAGTTGTATGTCACACAGCCCAGCCTTTCTAATATGATAAAGGAACTGGAAAATGAAATCCATATTGAAATCTTCAGACGTTCCAACCGTGGTATTACGATAACACCGGAGGGGGAAGAATTTCTCGGGTATGCGAGGCAAATGTTGGATCATTATCGGTTGATAGAAGATAAATATATTGACCATATGCCATCTAAGAAAAAATTCAGTGTATCGATGCAGCATTATACCTTCGCGGTGGAAGCATTTATTGAAATGGCAAAAAAGTTCGGCATGGATGAATATGAATTTGCAATACACGAAACAAAAACCAGTGAAGTCATTGAAAATGTACGCACGAACAAAAGCGAAGTCGGTATTATTTACAAAAACGAATTCAATGGTAAATTCATCGAAAAATTATTGCATGGAAATGATCTGGAATTTATTCCACTTTTCGACTGTAAGATTTATGTATATATGAGTAAGGGGAATCCGCTTGCCGGTAAAGATGTTGTTTCTTTTGAGGAGCTGCAGGCATATCCTTGCTTATCGTTTGAACAGGGAGATAATAATGCACTTTATCTGGCAGAGGAAGTACTGACCACAAGTGAGTACAAGCAGATCATTAAGGCAGATGACAGAGCCACACTTTTGAATCTAATGGTTGGCTTGAATGGGTATACCTTATGTTCCGGTATTATCTGCGAAGAGTTAAATGGCAATGAATATGCAGCAGTTCCATTAGACACGGATGAGATTATGACAATTGGCTATATAAAGCATAAGAAGATGCCGCTTAGTATACTTGGTGAACAGTACATTGAAGAAGTCAAGAAATATAGTGAAAGAATCTTGTAGGTTTTGTGTAGTCACTCTTATAAAAAGATTTTTATTGAGTGATTCGGTTATTTTGCATCGGAAATAACCTGAATTATTGTTCTCGATGCTCAAAATCTTCAATTTTTCAATTATCAGCATCGAAATTATTATTTTACAATAAATCGATGCTGATTTTTTTTAAAAGTGAAGAAAAAAGCATCGATACAGACATACAATGAATATTTCGATGCTCCCTGTTCTTAAAATGATAATAGTATAGCATCGATAAAGACATTGACTAAGCATTCCGATGCCACTGCTTCTTATGTAACGAGAAAACAGATAATTCGAGTTGAACTTTCAAAGAACATAGGCATCATTAATCAGATTACCATAATCTTCCGATATATATATCATAGTTGATTTGCGAAAGGAGAAGATTATGATACTTGATGCAGTAACGTGTGATGCTTCACAGAGTCTTTTTATGGAAGAAAGTGTGAAGACTAAGATTGGTGATAATTCTATCAGTTTTCTTGAACATTTTCAGGATGCAACAGAGAAAATATCATCAGAGAATAAGATACGATGGGATCATCTGGATGAAGAGGAAAAGAAATGCGAGTATTTTACAAGGGCAGAGGATGGCATTATTTCCTATGAAGGGGCAGTCTTTGTATGCGACTACGAAAGAAATGAGTTACAGTTAGGGGATTGTTCCGATCGGTCGAGATGCCTCACCATTCCCCTTAGCAAGGGGGGAAGCCTTGTAGTGAACAGGGACAATATCAGCGAATTAAAGGATGCAATTTCCATGTTTTCCCCGGAGGATCAGCTTTTGATTATGAAAGCGATTATGATTGATAAAAAAGCGCAGGAAATTCTGAATGAAATAGAGGAAGAAAGCTTTGCAATCGGTTCGCAATCTTATACGATAAGGGAATGGAATAAGCTGATTGATCATTTTGATAAAATAGAAAATGAAATAAAAGAACAAATTCAGGAAGAAATTGAGAAGAATAAGGAAGAGCAGGAGAAAAAAGAACTAATTGAAGATGATGAGGATTTGATATTGGGAATCTTATCATGAAATGTTGACGTTACTGAACATTCGTATTATCATTAATCTTGTTGTTTTGCAGGGAAACAGGTGTAAATCCTGTACGAGCACGTCGCCGTAAGTGCGAAAATCAGTTAATCCTACCTAATGCCGCAGATTAGGGAAACGTCATTGGAAGATATCCGAGAAGGCGGATTAACAAAGCACAAAGTCGAAATATCTGTAAAACAGAAGCCTTAGGATAAAGCCGCGAGTGCCGGCAATTAAGGAAATTGAGAAAAAGGAGATTATAGCGAATGAAAATGACACAAATGTCAAAAATAAGTCATAAGCTTTCATTCATCCTTTGTATGATGTTGGTTGCGGCTACAACATTGATTATGACCGGATGTAATGACAAAGCAACACAGGAGGTAACACCAGGTACTTCTGTATCCGTGGAAAGTAATGTCCTGGGTGAAGGAGATACAAAATTTACACTTTCTGTAGTCGATCAGGATGGAAATGAAACACAGTTTGAGATTCACACAGACAAAGAAACAGTGGGTGAAGCATTGCTTGAGTGTGGTCTGGTCGAAGGAGATGAAGGTGAGTTCGGACTTTATGTGAAGAAAGTTAATGGCATTGAGGCTGATTATGATAAGAACGGCACCTACTGGGCATTTTACATTAATGGTGAATATGCAACTACCGGTGTTGATTCCACTACCATAACAGAGGGTGACACCTATTCCCTTAAGGTAGAGAAGTAATGAAATTAAGTGTTAAAGAAATCACGTTATTTGGTATGCTTGGAGCAGTCATGTACTGCTCCAAAGTACTTATGGAATTTCTACCGAACGTACATCTCTTAGGCTCACTTACAGTAGCGTATACCATTGCATTCCGAAAAAAGGCATTATATCCTATTTATGTTTATGTATTCCTGAACGGCCTGTTTACGGGATTCTCAATGTGGTGGATACCATATCTGTATATATGGACAGTGCTATGGGCAGTTGTCATGTTGCTGCCAAAGAAAACCAACAGGTTTGTATACATGCTGGTCTGTTCAGCGCATGGATTCCTTTTCGGTACGTTATATGCGCCTGCGCAGGCGATTATGTACGGACTTAATTTTCAGGGTATGATTGCCTGGATTATTGCAGGACTTCCTTATGACTGTATTCATGGAATCAGTAATTTCTTTACAGGACTGATTATTGTGCCGGTAGCATCCCTTTTAAAACGTGCAGACAGAATAATAAGTAATTAGAATTTTCACAAGCCTTTCAATTATTGCAATGGTTGGAAGGTTTATAAAATGGGGGGATTGTTATGGTTACATTATTAAGTCATTGGTTTATCAAAGATTATAAGGAGTATACGAACCCGGATGTGCGCAGGGCATATGGAGTTCTGACAGGGGCGGTAGGAATTATACTGAATGTGATTCTTTTTGCAGGAAAGTACTTAGCAGGCTTTATCAGCGGTTCCGTATCCGTCATGGCAGATGCTTTTAACAATCTGTCAGATGCAGGAAGCAGCTTTATTACAATGCTTGGCTTTCACTTAGCAGGTAAGAAGCCGGATCCGGAGCATCCATTTGGACATGGACGTCTTGAGTATGTTTCGGGGCTTGCTGTTTCAGTGCTGATCATAGTAATGGGAATTGAACTATTTCAAAGCTCCTTTGCAAAGATACTTCATCCCGAAAAAATGGAGGTCAGTATTCTTACGATTTTCGTTCTTTTAGGCTCCATAGCAGTAAAGGTTTATATGTCGATTTATAATGGCTCTTATGGAAAAAAACTGGATTCCTCAGCCATGAAGGCAACAGCAACGGACAGTTTGAGTGACTGTATTACGACAACCGTGGTTCTCTTGTCAATGTTAGTTTATCAGTTCCTCCATATTAATCTGGATGGCTGGTCAGGTCTTGTGGTTGCTATTTTTATCCTGATAGCAGGTATTTCCTCAGCAAAGGATACGCTTAGCCCATTGCTTGGTGAAGCACCCGATGAGAAATTTGTAAAGGACGTTGAGAAAACGGTAATGGCACATGCAGATATAGCAGGTGTTCATGATATGATAGTCCATAATTATGGACCGGGAAGAATGATGATTTCGCTTCATGCAGAGGTACCGGGAAATCAGGATATCTATATGCTTCATGATGAGATAGATTTAATTGAACGGGAATTAAAGAAAAAGTTTCAATGTGAAGCGGTAATACATATGGATCCAATTGCAACAGACGATGAACATGTTATGAGACTTCGTAAGGAAGTAGAAGAACTGGTGAAAGAATATGACGGAGCGCTGACTATTCATGATTTTCGAATGGTGGAAGGACCGACACACACAAATCTTATCTTTGATGTAGTCGTTCCACAGGGATATATAAGAACAGATGATGAGATTTCTACAGAAATAACAAAAAGGATTGCACAAAGATGGCAGAATTACTTTCCTGTGATTAAAATGGAAAAGCGTTATGTCTAACTATAAAAAGAAGCCGGATTAAGGCTTCTTTTTATATCAGAAAGATTATCTTTCATTCATTGCATCGGTTCCTGCGGATTATCCTTTCGAATCTCATCTAAATGATGCTTCATGCGTCGTTCCATTTCAAAAAGCTCATCGGAATACCGTTTGAAGGCATCTGTTGTCTCATCCGGAGTTTGGCCTTTATAGCAGATTCGGTGCTCCATGCTTGCCCACAAATCCATGGCAAGGGTACGAAGCTGTATCTCTACCGGATAATACTGCATGCCTTCGATACGATAAACAGGAATGCCAAGCACCATATGATAGCTTTTATATCCGGTCGATTTTGGAGAGTTGATATAGTCACTTTCCTTTATAATCAATAAATCCGTCTGATGTTTGATTAACGCCAAAATGCTATAAATATCTTCCGTAAAATAGCAGATTACGCGGATGCCTGCAATATCCGTCAGGCTGTCCTTGGCTGCAAAAGCAGTAATAGGAAGATTTCTTGCAGCAAGTTTTTGTTCAATACTTTTTCTGCTTTTGATACGTGCCTGGATATTATGTATGGGATAATCGCGATATTTTTTTCTATAATCTTCATTTAGTCCATTCATACGGACTTCTAATCGAGTCATTGCTTCACGGTATGGCTCAACAAGCTGGTCATATTCCTCCTGAGGAATATGTTCGTTTGCTAACTGTGCTACATATGCAGCATAGCCGGCGGGATCATTTTCATAACCTGACAAGATGCATACCTCCTGTAACTATCCTAATAATGTTGCTGAACAGTTACTATACTTCTTATTAATAATATACCTTATTCGGAATATGAAAGCAACGAATAAGGTGTAAATTTACTAAAATTTAATCTTGTTACTATAGGATTTTCGTCATTTTACTATTGCTATATGGTACAAAGAAGATGTTTTCATATTATTGCTCATTGCAAATTATCTCTTTGTCTTGTCGTAAAAATATGATATTATAAAATACATAGGGCTTTTCAAAAGATAAGTACAAGCTAAGATAAGAAAGGGTTACAAATATGAAAATTGCATTAATCAATGAAAACAGCCAGGCAGCAAAGAATGCTATGATTTGCGAAACCTTGAAAAAGGTTGTAGAGCCAATGGGACATGAGGTATTTAATTATGGTATGTATTCTGCAGAGGATGAGCATCAGCTTACTTATGTGCAGAATGGTATTCTGGCAGCAGTACTTCTTAATTCCGGTGCAGCTGATTACGTTATCACAGGCTGCGGTACCGGTGAAGGAGCCATGCTTGCATGCAATTCCTTCCCGAAGGTACTTTGCGGACATATTGAATCTCCATTAGATGCTTACCTGTTTTCTCAGGTAAATGATGGAAACTGTGTAGCACTTCCATTTGCTGAGAATTTCGGCTGGGGCGGAGAACTGAATCTGGAATACATCTTTGAAAAATTATTCTGTACACCGGGTGGTGGCGGATATCCAAAGGAAAGAGTCGTTCCGGAGCAGAGAAACAAGAAGATTCTTGATGCAGTAAAGGAAGTTACACATAATGATTTATGTGATATTCTTCCCAAGCTTGACAGAGAGCTTGTAAAGGGTGCTTTAAGCGGTGAGAAATTTGAAGAGTATTTCTTTGCTAACTGTAAGTGTGACAAGATTGCAGCAGCTGTGAAAGAGATTCTTGCCTAACTGTCGGAGAAGCCTATGTTATTGGATAAGATTTATTACAGTGTTGCGCGCTTAGATGGTGATTATGCTTATCTGCAGAAGGAGGATGAACCGGATGCAGAGTTAAAGTGTGTTGCAAGAGCACTTTTGCCGCCGGAAATTGTAGAAGGCAGCAGATTAGTATATGAAATGATGGAATATAGTATGGTTTAGGTCATTGAATCGGAACATCCCGGTGTTCTACTGAAGTAGAGAATACAATGAGTGTTTTTGTCCTTCCAAAGTGCTGTAATTCATTGATAAAATGGTCAAGCTGAACAGTAGACTGGAAGGCAACTTCAATAAGCATCGCATAGTCTCCGGTAACACAATTACACTCAATGACATTAGGAATAGCCTGAATAAAGGGATAGAACTCTTTTTTCTGATAAGGTTCTACCTCTAAGTTTATAAAAGCCTTAATATGATAATCAAAAAGCCGGTAGTTGATCTGGGCATGATAGCCCGTGATAATTCCGGCTTTTTCCATTTTCTCAATACGGTTGGAAACGGCAGGTGAGGACAGAAAAACCTCAGCAGCAATATCCTTTACGGGAGTACGTGCGTTTGCCTGTAGAATCTCAATAATCTTTTTATCAATACTGTCTAATGTATAGTCCATAAGAGCACCTCCTTATTTTAATCTATAGCATACACAGAACAAAGAAAAACGTCAACTTAAAATTTTAAAGCAAAATAACAAAAAGATAAAATTAATTAATCTTGAAGTGCCAAAAAACGTTTAGAAATAACATGTTTGCTTAAAAGTATTTACAACCAAAAAAATTAGGGTTATCGTCATTACATCAACCGGTACACGACACAGATGAGGAGAATTGAAAACATTACAAAACGAGGAGGATATGTTATGAGAACAAGATTGGAAGCAGATTCTATTGGAACGTTGGAAGTACCTGAGGAGGCATATTACGGAGTACAGTCACTCCGGGCAAAGGAAAACTTTGTGATCACAGGTCATCGTATGAATCCGGTATTCTTAGAGAACCTTGCAAAGATTAAGAAGGCAGCAGCACTTAC
>JALEWA010000057.1 GCA_022788085.1 Lachnospiraceae bacterium | reverse complement strand
ATCCGGAACGTGTTTTGGCAGATCAGATATACCGGACCAGAGAAAACAGGAGTTATTGCAAAGAGCATGGGATTCGGTTGTCAGGTCCAAAGCTGGGCAGACCAAGTGCTACAGCAAAAGTTGATAAAAAACAAGAGTATCAGGATAATACCGATAGAATCGAAGTGGAGCGTAGATTCAGCCTGAGCAAGCGTTGCTATGGTATGAGCTGCATTACCACAAAACTGGAGAAAACGCAGTTGACCTCTATCGCATTATCTGTATTCGTGACGAATTTGTTCAGGATTCAGAGGCGAATACTTTGTGCTCTTTTGCATCTGTTCCGATTTTGGTGTGACTGGAGCAGATGTAAAAGTTGGAAGTTGCAAATAGCTGCTTAATCAGCAGACACTAATTAAAATAACCTATGAAACGGAGGGAGAATAATGAAAATAAGGCAATTTAATATTCTATATTATGTATTATCGATATTATTGTACGTGCTGTTGACAATGTTTATAAAGCATGCCAGTTGGGCAATGTTTTGTTTTGAGATGTTATACATTGCATGGATTATATGTTCAGCATTCATCATCTATCATTTTCAGGGAAAGTATGGGCTGAAGAAAGAATTTGTTCCCAAAATGAAGTATGAAGGCATCAATGCAACTTTTTGGCTTGATGAGAAAAATAGAAAATTAGCAATATTATGTATGGGTAATCCCTTTCGAATACGATACATAGCATTGGAAGACATAGATAAAGCAGAAATAGAAGTGGTAAAGCCCTTCCAAAACAAAAGTGGAGGACAGTATGCATATGGCATAAATCTTTTGTTATTCATAAAAGGGAAAAAGAACTTATTCGGGGTAAATAACGATATGAATCGTGGTGTGTGGAGAACATATGTCAATATGGATAAGCAAGGGAAAAAGGAGCAGATGGAAGTACAACATTTTATAGAATATCTGATATATGTAAAAAGCACAGAAAGGTGAAAATAAAGGATGAAGATAAGACAAATTAATATTCTATATTATTTTTTATTGATATTATCATGGATATTGCTTGGGAAATTTGTATTTTGGAAGTATGCCAGTTTGCCAATGCTTTGCTTAGAGATGTTATATATTTTGTGGATAATATGTTCTCAATTCGTTATTTGTCATTTCTTGGACAAACATGGTTTGAAGAAAGATTTTATAAGCAGCAGGAAATATGAACTAAGTAAGACTACTTTCTGGGTGGACGAACAAAAGAAAGAACTGGCAGTTATGTGTTTGGGAAACCCGGTAAAAATCCAGTATGTTAAGGTCAAAGATATTGATAAAGCAGAAGTTAAGATCGTAAAAAAGTGGAGAGAACCTGAAGAAAGTAAGTTTGTCCGCAGGGTGGATATGATTCTATGTATTAAAAATGTAGAGAATAGATTTGCAGTAAGTAATACATCAGGGTATTCAGGTGTTTGCGTAAATATGAATGCAGAAGGTAAGAAGTATGTTGCAGAAACACAGGAATTTATAGAGTATCTGATGCATATCAAGGAACGATAGAACAGTATCTTAAGAGGAAGGAATCATTAATATATGGCGAAGCAGGAAATGATACCGTTAGGACAGGTACAAATAGAAGGAGCAGGCAATTATCATAGCCTGTTAGCAATACAAATTAATTCAGAAGCGAATGCACATGGTCGGTTAAGCTGCAGAATGCGCTTGGAAGAGGATATCGTTAAGGTATCAGAAGAAAGCAGAGAAGGCAAAGAGATTACGGCAACATTGAGTGATGGAACTATATTGTTTTGTGGAATATGTACAGAATGCAGGTTTAGTACTATGTCTGAATATGCGGAGATGGAACTGACAGTAAAAAGTTATTCCATACTAGCAGATCAGGATAAGCACAGTAAGACTTTTCAGGATGCAGGAAAGACAATAAGCAATGTGTTTTATGAAATATTTTCTGCGTACAATGCAAGTTTAGACATCGTAGATGATATGGAAATATCTGACATTCTAGTGCAGGATGGAGAGACTGACTGGGCATTTATTGTGCGTGTGGCAAACCAATTTGGTATGGATGTTTATGTGGATGCTACACTGCCGTACATACGATTACAGATAGGTGCAGTAAATGGAAAGTCAGAAGAAGCAGGAGACAACTGTATTCTGCTAACGGAAAGTAAAAATCTGGAGGAAATGCGTCTGCTTAATTACAATGAACAGCAGGATTATGCTACCTATCAGTTCCGGGGACAGAGTATACAATCTTATAATGCAGTTATATCGGCAGGGAATCAGGTAAATGGCAATGTGGTAAAGAAGGCAGGCTTACTATCTGATAAAGGTGGACTTGTGAACCGGATTGATTTGCAGAAAGCATCGTACAGTCGATCTTCCTATCAAAGTGCTACAGCAACACTGCTGAGTACCAGAATTCTTTCCGGTGAAGTGATAGAAGTCAAGGAAGGTGAGCCTAAGGTCAAGGTAAAATTCGATGTAGACAGTGAGCAGGACAGCAGTACCGCGCAGGAGCTTCCCTATGAAAATGTAATGAATAATTCGTTCTATTGTATGCCTGATGTACATGATAAAGTATATGCATACGTAGACAATATGGGAGAAGCAGTCGTACTGGGGAGCAAACGAACAGACACAGGTGACTGCTTTTTTGATAAACCGGAGGAGAAAGCGATTACCTCTCTTGACAATATGATTCAATTAAAGACTGACAGTCTTGCACTCATGGCAAACAGAGAGGCAGGAACGCAAAATGAGAATACAAAAATTTCTATTGAGCTGAATCAAAATGATGGTATATCAGTACATGCAACAGGAAACATTTTTCTTACATCGTTAAAAGATGTTACCATGGTGGCAACAAAAAATGAATGCCTGAATCTGGGAGAACATATTGAACGATTAAATACGACATACAACAACCATAGTGCAGAGGGGGCATTAAAATTTTCAGAGGCAGGAGGAGATGATCAGGAGTATAAAAATCAAGTTTTGCGATGGTTTGGTGACGTAGGATAAGAATGGAAACCGTATTCAATATAAGTATGAAAACAAAGTTCTTACAAAGATGCTTTTTACAAGCGGTCAGGAGCTGAGTTTCCAATATCAGAATAATATGCTTGCATGTATACAGGATAAGTCAGGAAGAAAATGCTGTTTTACATATCATGGTGAATTGCTAGAGAACATGACACTGAGCAATCAGGGTAAGGTATCGTATCAATATACAACGGAAGGTTATCTTACACATATTACGAATGAAAATGGAAAATGTTATGTCGTAAATCAGTATGACAGGAAGGGAAGAGTGACCAGACAGCAGACAGCGGATGGCGAGGAATATATTTTCATGTACAATCCTGCTGAAAAGAGAAACAGCGTTACCAGAATGTCTGATAATACAACGACAACATATTTCTATAATCGTAAACAGCTTGTGGAAAGGACAGTATATGATGATGGAACAGAAACCATCAGCCATTATGATGATAATGAATGTGTTATCTATGAAAAGAATAAAATAGGTTTTGAGATTTACAGGGAATATACAAATGATGGAAAACTGATACGGGAAACCAATACATCAGGATATACAATGCAGTACAGCTATGATGAAGCCGGAAACCTGATCTGCAAAGAAGATAACACAGGCAGCAGGGCTGAATTTGGATATGACTTTAATGGCAATCTGCTTAAGGCAAGGATTTTGTTAGATGAAGGAGTATGGGCAGAAAACAGTTTTGCTTATGATACACATGGACGACTCTTAAAACTGACAGATGCGAATGGAAACAGCCGTGAATGGAAATATGATACAGGATATTCCCATGCATCTGTTTATCTGGGAGCAGAAGGCGAAGAGATACAGTACATGATAGATGAATATGGCCGTGTTATGTCGGAACATAGTGACAGGGGCATGATAGAGTACAGCTACAACATGCTCAACTATATAACATCCATTACGGACGAAGAAGGCTTTTCAACACAGAAAGTATATGATGCTACCGGAAAGGTAATGAAACTGGTAAGGCCAAACCAGTCAGGCGAAACAAGTTATCAGTATGATGCCATGGATCATCTTATCAAGGTAACCGATCCATGTGGTAATATCAAAGCTGTGCAGGTAGACAGTGAAGGAAGGGTTACGAAGGAGATACATCCGAACTCTTATGATGAGATATCAAAGGATGGAGAAGGCATCTGCCACGAGTATGATATACATGGAAACAGAATTAAGACTATCTATGCAGATGGAAGCGTAGAAAGGCGTTTTTATGATGCCTGTGGAAATCTGTTAAAATTCATCAGACCGGAGGAATATGATGTTTCCGGTGATGGTGGAAGAGGCGAAAGTTTCTCTTATGATGAGTCCGGCAGATTACAGGAGAAACGGGACGCGGAAGGAAATGTGGTGAAACGCTATGTATATGATACTGCAGGACGAATTGTAAAAGAGATAAATGGCAAAGGTTATAACAGTGCAGGAAATGACGATGCGCGGATTGGTGCGCTGTTTGAATATAATCTGGCAGGATGGCTGATCAGTGAACGAATCCCGATTGCATACGGTGAATCAGGAGGTATGCAGTACCGCCTGACTACCTATAAGTATGATGCATGTGGAAATGTGACGGAAGAAAAGAGGTATCTGGATCCACAGACTATTGACTCTGCAAGAGGGAAAGTACTTATTATTACGAAAGAGTATGATAAGTCAGGACGTCTGGTTCATGTAAAGGATAGTACCGGTGCGTGTGTACAATATGCTTATAATACACATAACCAGCGTATTAGAGAAAAGATAAGAATCAATGAAAACACCTGGTTGTTGAAAAAATACGATTATTATAAAAATGGGCGTCTGCGCCTGCTGTCAGAAAGTACAGACAGTAGCAAAAAAGGAAGACTGTTCCGAGAGACAGGATTTACCTATGATCAAAACGGTAATCTGACATGTATCAAGACTCCTTCGGGAAATAAGATATACCGGGAGTATGATGCTGCAGACCGCTTGGTCTGTGAGATTCATGAATCCATGAATAAAGATATCAGTCAGCACATTACTTTCTGTTATGATAAAGCAGGAAATCTAATAGAACGGAAAAATGACACAGGAATACTTGAGCAGAGAACCTATAACCTTAATAACATGACCACGACCATTACCAATGCAAATGGAGGCACCACAGCATTTGTTTATAACAGAAACGGTGAAGTAGTAAAGAAGATTGCACCGAAGGCATATGCAGCAGAAAACATGCAAGGAGAGACATATGCCTATGACACCAGCGGAAGAGTTACCGAAATCACTCGTGCGGATGGCAAAATTGCAAGGACAATGTGTTATAATCCATATGGAGAGTTAGAAGCTGTCAGAGATGCCTGCGGTAATGGAATTAATGTGACCTATGATTTTATGGGAAGAAGAAAGCAGATTTTGACAACGGGACAGGCATCCCAACAATATCAGTATGATGTTATGGGGCATATTACTGCTGTGACTGATGGAATGGGCGTCAGAACCGAATATGAACTGGACTCATGGGGAAGAATCAGCTACATACATAAAGCAGACCAAAGCGTAGAACATTACGAATATGACTATGCAGGCAATGTGACTACAGCCATAGACGGGGAAAATCGCTGTACCTACTTTGCTTATAATGCCATGAATAAGCTTATGACCAGAACAGACAGTGCGGGAAGACAGGAACGCTGGGAGTATGATGAGGAAGGGAATGTCTCTGCATATACAGACAGAAATGGCGTTACAATTCATTATTCTTATAATATGTACGGAAGCATGACGAGACGTTATGAAGAACAGTCGGGCTTGCAGGAGAACTGGAGCTACCAGTCAGATGGAAGACTTCTTACAGCAGACGGAGGTGGACGGCATTACTATTATGAGTATGACCGAATGGGA
>JALEWA010000055.1 GCA_022788085.1 Lachnospiraceae bacterium | reverse complement strand
TAGCAGGTAGTGGAAAGGCATGGTAGTTCATATGACTAAAGTAAAAATATGTGGATTAAAGTCTCTTACAGATGTAGAGATTGTGAATAAGTATCTGCCGGAATATGTCGGATTTGTCTTTGCTGATACGAAACGATTTGTGAGTGATGAACTTGCAAGTAAGATGAAGCAGGCATTAGATAAAAGGATTCAGTCAGTAGGCGTATTTGTAAATGAACCACAAGAGCACATCATTTCTCTATATGAGCAGGGAATCATTGATTTGGTACAGCTTCATGGGGATGAGTCAATGGAATATATCCATGAGCTGAAGAAAAAAATCAACGTGCCAATCATAAAAGCAGTCAGAGTGCAGAATGCAGAACAGGTAAGAGAGGAATTACAGCAGGAAGCGGATTTCATGCTATTTGATACCTACAAAAAGGGTACCTATGGTGGAAGTGGAGAACGTTTTTCCCTCGTGATTCTGGAAGAGAGCCTTATGGAAGAAGAAAACAAAAGATCATATTTCCTGGCGGGTGGTCTTACTCCTGATAATATCAAAGAGGTGCTTGGAAGTGTAGACTGCTACTGTGTAGATGTCAGCACCGGCGTAGAAACAGATGGCAGTAAGGATGAGGAAAAGGTACGGGAATTCATAGAACGAGTTCGGGGAGTAAAATAAAGCAAACGGAAATGAGAAAGGATAGATAGTAATGGAAAACAAAAAAGGAAGATTTGGATTATATGGAGGTCAGTATATTCCTGAAACACTGATACCTGCAGTAAATGAAGTGGAAGCAGCCTATGAGCATTATAAGAACGACCCGGAATTCAAAAAGGAGTTGCATGACTTATTAACAAAGTATGCAGGAAGACCGTCTCTTCTGTATTATGCAGAGAAAATGACGAAGGATCTTGGCGGCGCAAAGGTATATTTAAAGAGAGAAGATCTGAATCATACAGGTTCACATAAGATTAACAATGTATTAGGTCAGGTGCTTTTGGCAAAGAAAATGGGAAAAACGCGTGTCATTGCAGAAACAGGTGCAGGTCAGCACGGTGTAGCAACGGCAACAGCAGCAGCCTTGATGGATATGGAATGTGAAATCTTCATGGGAAAAGAGGATACAGACAGACAGGCACTTAACTGCTATCGTATGGAGCTTCTTGGCGCAAAGGTACATCCGGTTACCAGTGGTACTATGACATTAAAGGATGCTGTAAATGAAACCATGAGAGAGTGGGCATCCAGAATGGATGACACCTTATATGTATTAGGTTCTGTCATGGGACCACATCCATTTCCGATGATGGTAAGGGATTTTCAGAAGATTATCGGAGAGGAAATCAAAGAACAGCTTCAGGAAGCAGAAGGCAAGCTGCCGGATGCTGTTATTGCCTGTGTAGGTGGTGGAAGTAATGCTATGGGGGCATTTTATGAATTTATTCCTGACACCAGTGTCAGATTAATCGGATGCGAGGCAGCAGGTCTTGGTATTGATAATCCAAAGAATGCGGCAACGATTGCAACAGGAAGTGTTGGTATTTTCCATGGTATGAAATCACTCTTCTGCCAGAATGAATACGGACAGATCGCTCCGGTATATTCCATTTCAGCAGGGCTTGATTATCCGGGAATCGGACCGGAGCATGCTAACCTCCATGAAACAGGAAGAGCAGAGTATGTACCGATTACAGATATAGAGGCGGTAGAGGCATTTGAATATTTATCCAGAACAGAGGGGATTATCCCTGCTATTGAAAGCTCTCACGCAGTTGCGTATGCAAAGAAGCTTGCACCGACCATGTCTAAGGATCAGATTATTGTAGTAAACATTTCCGGACGTGGTGATAAGGATGTAGCTGCGATTGCACGTTACAGAGGCGTAGAGATTTTTGATTAAGAAAGGCAAGGTCATTAAGATGAATAGAATTAGTAAAGCATTTGAAAACCAAAAGGCATTTATTGCATTTGTAACAGGCGGTGATCCTGATTTGGAAACTACAGAAGAATTGATACCGAAAATGGCAGAGGCAGGTGCGGATTTGATTGAAATAGGAATACCATTTTCAGATCCAATCGCAGAAGGTATCGTAATTCAGGAAGCAGATGTAAGAGCGTTGAAGGCAGATACTACAACAGATAAGCTTTTTGACATGGTAGCCCGTGTCAGAAAGAAGACAGATGTAGCTCTGGTATTCATGACCTACGTTAACCCTGTATATACCTATGGAATAGAGCGTTTTATGAAAAAATGTGCAGAGGTTGGCATTGATGGCGTCATTATACCGGATGTTCCTTTTGAAGAAAGAGATGAGGTAAAGGGAGCCTGTGAGGAAGCAGGAATTGATTTGATTTCGATGATTGCACCAACTTCAAAAGAGAGAATCCATATGATTGCCGGGGAGGCAAAGGGATTCCTTTATTGTGTATCTTCCCTGGGAGTAACAGGTGTCAGAAGTAAGATTACGACAGACATTGGGGCTATGGTAGAGCAGGTAAAACAGGTTTCCAATATTCCATGTGCGATAGGCTTTGGTATTGCAACACCCGAACAGGCACAGGAAATGGCAGGAAAGGCAGATGGAGCCATTGTCGGAAGTGCTATTGTTAAGCTGGTAGCAAAATATGGAAAGGACTGCGTATCACCGGTTTGTGAGTATGTTCATAATATGAAGGAAGCAGTAAAAAGTGCATAAATTGTTACTGGAACGAGGTACGGGTGAACAGTAACAATTTTTGTAAATATGTATTTGCCACGCGGACAAGGGAATTGACTTATAACACATTTAAGACTATAATTGTAGATAAATTTGTTACTATTCAGAGCCATAGAGATTTTATATAAAATATGCGCGATGTAAACGCTTTTAATAAAGAATGGAGTGTGTGGTAGGATGAAGAAGCTTGAAGAGTACGTAAGAACTATTCCTGATTTCCCGGAAAAAGGCATCATGTTTCGTGATGTGACAAGTGTGTTACAGGATGCAGATGGATTACATCTGGCTATTGATAAGATGCAGGAACTGGTACAGGATCTGGAATATGATGTGGTGGCAGGAGCAGAGTCCAGAGGCTTTATCTTTGGTACACCGATTGCTTATAATAATCATAAACCCTTTGTTTTGATTCGTAAGAAGGGTAAGCTGCCGGCTGAGACAGTATCTGTTGAATATGAATTAGAATACGGTACAGCAACCATAGAGATGCATAAGGATTCTATTAAGCCGGGGCAAAAGGTGCTTGTGGTAGACGATTTGATCGCAACAGGTGGAACAACAGAAGCCATGATTAAACTGATTGAATCACTTGGCGGTGAAGTTGTAGGTGTTCTTGTTTTAATGGAGCTTGCCGGTCTGAAGGGAAGAGACAGATTAAAGGGTTATCGTTTGGATTCTGCTATTACTTATGAGGGTAAGTAAACGGCAGCTGAAAACATATGGCAGTTATGCGTAAAGAAAGCAGATATGTGAAATATTAATCTTATTAATATAAATATGGCTGGTGATGCAAAGTGGCAGAGGTAAAGGATAAACAGGCGAATGCGGGAACCTACGAGGATTCACTTATTATCAACGGTAGTAAGAATAAGATTCGTAAGGTAGACGAAAGAAGAATCGAATATATTAAGGAATTTCAAAGCCCGGAGGATTTATATCACGGGCTTATTGAGCGTGTAAGGAAATATCACCCTTCCGATGATATCAGTATGATTGATAAGGCATACGGAATTGCTTGTGAGGCTCATAAGAATCAGGTAAGAAAATCAGGAGAACCATATATTATCCATCCATTATGCGTGGCAACGATTCTTGCTGATCTGGAGCTTGATAAGGAGACTATTGTAGCAGGTTTATTGCATGATGTCATTGAGGATACTATCTTAACAAATGAGGAAGTAAAAGAGCAGTTCGGAGCAGATGTAGAGCTTCTTGTTGATGGTGTTACCAAGCTGGAACAATTGAAATACACAGGTGATGCAGGACCGGCAAGCCGTGAGGATATGCAGGCAGAAAATCTGCGTAAGATGTTTCTTGCTATGGCAAAGGATATTCGTGTTATTATTATTAAGCTTGCAGACAGGCTTCATAATATGCGTACCTTAAAGCACATGCCTGCAGAGAAGCAACAGCGAATTGCAAGAGAAACACTGGATATCTATTCGCCGCTTGCGGAAAGACTCGGTATTTCCAAGATTAAGGTCGAGCTGGATGACTTGGCATTAAAGTATTTAGAGCCGGAAGCTTATTATGATTTGGTAAATAAAATTGCACTTCGAAAAACGGTCAGGGAAAAATATGTGCAGGACATTGTAGATGAGGTCAGTGAGCATATTGCTAATGCAGGGATTGAAGCGCAGATTGATGGACGTGTAAAGCATTTCTTTAGTATATATAAGAAAATGAAAAACCAGAATAAGACATTAGATCAGATATATGATCTGTTCGCGGTTCGTATTATTGTCGATTCTGTAAAGGACTGCTATGCAGCGCTTGGTGTGATTCATGAGATGTATAAACCGATGCCGGGGCGTTTTAAGGACTATATTGCCATGCCAAAGGCAAACATGTACCAGTCTCTTCATACAACGTTGATAGGTTCTACGGGACAGCCGTTTGAGATTCAGATTCGTACCTTTGAAATGCACAAGGTTGCAGAATTCGGTATTGCTGCACACTGGAAATATAAGGAGACAAGTGATGGTAAGGTTTCTTCAGGAGGAGAAGAAGAGAAGCTTGCATGGTTGAGCCAGATTCTGGAATGGCAGAAGGACATGTCTGATAACAGGGAGTTTTTAAAGCTTTTAAAAAGTGACCTTGACTTATTCTCAGACCATGTATATTGCTTCACTCCATCAGGAGATGTAAAGAATCTTCCTGCAGGTTCCACACCTATTGATTTTGCATATAGTATTCATAGTGCTGTCGGTAACAAGATGATTGGTGCCAGAGTAAATGGTAAGCTTGTTACGATTGATTATACGATCAATAATGGCGATTGTATTGAGATTATTACTTCGCAGAATTCCAAGGGACCAAGCCGTGACTGGCTTAATATTGTTAAATCATCACAGGCAAAGAATAAGATTAATCAGTGGTTTAAGAACGAGCTAAAGGAAGACAATGTGATAAAGGGACGTGATGTCTTCCTGAGCTATTGTAAATCTAAAAATATAAATACGACGGATATTTTAAGACCTGAATATGAGGATGCCATTATGCGAAAATATGGCTTCCGTGATTGGGAGGCAGTGCTTGCTGCAATGGGACATGGTGCCCTGAAGGAAGGCCAGATTGTCAACCGCATGCTTGAACTCTACAATAGAGATCATAAGAAGATGGTCAGCGATCAGGAATTGCTTGCGGCGATTCAGGAAAATGCCCAGAACATGCAGAGCAAGGTCATAAGACCAAGGTCTAAGAATGGTATTACCGTAAAGGGAATCCATGATGTTGCGGTTCGTTTCTCACGTTGCTGTGCACCGGTTCCGGGAGATGAGATTGTAGGCTTTGTTACCAGAGGAAGAGGGGTATCCATTCATCGTACAGATTGTATCAATATTATCAATCTTTCGGCATTGGAAAGAGCCAGACTGATTGATGCAGAGTGGCAACCGGAGGAGCTTGATTCCGGCAAGGAAAAATATTTTGCAGAGATTGTCATATTTGCCCATAACAGAAGTGGGCTGCTTGCAGATATTTCAAAGGCATTAACGGAGAAGAATATCGATATTCAGTCCGTGAACACAAGAACAAGCAAGCAGGGTATCGCTACCATGGCAGTCACTTTTGAAGTTGGAAGCAGAGAGCAGTTGAATTCTATTATTGATAAACTGCGTATGATAGAGAATGTAATTGATATTGAAAGGACAACGGGCTGATATGGCAGAATTAAAAGTAAAAAGACGTGTACTTAGTGCGTGCAGTACCAATTGCTATTATGTATTTAAGGAAGGCGCAGATGAAATTGTTGTAATTGATCCGGGCGATGCCGGAGAAATTGTATATGATGATGTGAAGAGCCTTGGCTTTGAAAAGGTAGCAGGAATTCTTCTCACACATGGTCATGGAGACCATACAGGCGGTGCTTTAAAGCTTAAGGAATTAAGCGGCGCTAAGATCTATGCCTATGAGGATGAAGCGGAAATCCTGAAAGATCCGGAGAAGAATTTATCCGGTTGGTTTGGACGCGCATATGGCTTTGAAGCGGATGAATATTTTCATGATAAGCAGGAATTTGACATGGCAGGAATTCATTTTCAGGTTATTCACACACCTGGACATACGAAAGGTGGTTGCTGCTATTATGATGCAGAGGACGGATATTTGTTCTGTGGAGACACTATTTTTAATGGCTCTGTAGGAAGAACAGATTTCTATTCCGGTTCCATGGCGGCACTCGGTGAGTCCATTCGTGAAAAGATTTTTGCCCTGCCTGATCATACAAAGCTTTTATCCGGTCATGGAGAAAAGACAACAGTCGAATATGAAAAGAAATATAATCCGTGTTTATAGGGAACACGGATTTATTACTGTAATAGGAGTTTTATAAAATGATAAAAATATATACAAATAAAGAGAGCTTTCAATATGATTTACATTCCTTAATCAAGGCTTTTTATCCTGAACAGGAAGTAAAGGTAATTCCGGAAGGAGAGCCACAACAGGATGAACTGTATGTGAAGGCTGTGTTTTATGATGAACGGATGGAAGTGGTGCTTGCTGCAAATACAGACGGTGCAAAAAAACAGTATACGAACCTTCTTGATGTGGATAAGATAACAGGAGATGACGAGACAACAGGTGTTCATTTATATAAGAATAGCTGTAAACTTGCATTATATCATGACTTATGTGATTATACGGGCAAAACGCTCCCATGGGGAAACCTGACGGGAATCAGACCAACCAAGCTTCCAATGGGAATGCTGGAAGAGGGAATGAAGGATGAAGAGATTATCCAAAAGCTTCAGAAGACACATGCCGTAAGCGATGAAAAGGCAGCTCTAAGTCTTGACATTGCTAAGAGGGAAAAAGCACTTCTTGACCGGATACATTATCAGGATGGCTATAGCCTTTATATTGGAATCCCATTCTGTCCGACCACCTGCTTATATTGCTCTTTTACATCCTACCCGATCGCTATCTGGCGGGCAAAGATGCAGGAATATTTAGAAGCCTTATATAAGGAAATACAGTATATTTCCGAAGCCTATAAAGATAAGATACTTGATACCGTTTATATAGGAGGCGGCACACCAACAACATTAGAAGCCGAGGACTTGGAGTGGCTGTTGTCGAGAGTAAGGGCTTCCTTTGACTGGAGTGAGGTGAAGGAATTCACTGTAGAGGCAGGACGAGCTGACAGTATTACGAAGGAAAAGCTTGAGGTATTGAAGAAATATGGCGTTACCAGAATTTCCGTGAACCCTCAGACCATGAAGGATGAAACTCTAAAGGCAATCGGCAGACGCCATACGGTACAGCAGGTAAAGGATGCCTATGCCCTTGCACGTGAGGTGGGATTTGACAATATCAACATGGATATCATTCTTGGACTTCCCGGAGAATTGGAAGAGGATGTGGAACACACGATAGATGAGATTAAAAAGCTTAATCCTGACAGCCTGACAGTGCATTCTCTTGCCATTAAGCGTGCATCCAAACTGAGCCAGTGGATTGAGGAAAATGGCATTGAAACCTTAAGAAACACAGACACTACTATGGAGATTGCAGCAGCAGGTGCAAGAGATATGCAGATGCAGCCGTACTATCTGTACAGACAGAAGAACATGTCCGGTAATTTTGAAAATGTAGGGTATGCAAGAGAAGGAAAGTATGGAATCTATAACATATTAATCATGGAGGAAGTGCAGACCATCGTGGCATTAGGCGCAGGAAGCATCACAAAGAGAGTGTTTGGAGATGGCAGAATTGAACGCTGTGACAATGTCAAGGATGTGGCTCTATACATTGAAAAGATTGATGAAATGATAGAGAGGAAGAGAAAGCTTCTAGGAATGGAACCTTAGAAAATGATTGAGTATAGAGTTGTTGAAAAACAGCTTGAAAAATACGAGTACAACAGAAGTACAACACTTTGGACGTTTCGATATGCTCGAAACGTCCTTTTTTTGCGGGTTTGAGCGACTCTTGCTGGTACAACAAATCTAGTACAACAAATCGTTCAAATCACTTGAGTAATTGTGAAAAATTAAGATGAATTGGAGGAAAAAATAATGAGAAACACAGCGGTAAGTGCAAAAAATTTATTTTTGCTGATGAAAGCACATGATGAGTTCTTTGCGAGAAAAAGAAAAACAGATTTGAAGGAGAAAATGAAATGTTGAAAGTTAGAGTGATGGGTACCAGAAAAGACATTAGGCAACTGATTGTTGCGTTTCGAATCCAATCTTGGATTGGATTTGACTTTCCTCACAAGAGATAAGGATCACAAGAGAAAAAAATAAGCCTATTCCGTCGGCAAACAGAATAGGCGATGTCCGAAAGGACAAATAAACCTGTTTCTCGGGAGCATCCACTTTGGAGTGGGTGCTTTTCCCTTGTCTATAATATAGCACATTTACGGAAAAGTTTCAACGAATTGTTAAAAAATGAAGTAGCAAGGTACAACATTATGAAGGCCTTGCTACTTTTTTGTTTGGAAGGAGTTGAAAAAATGTCAAAATATAAGGACAAAGAAACGCAGAGAGCAGAGAAATATATGAGAGTTATCCATTAGATCACAGGAATATCTTACAATTATGAGTTACATCGGATCAGCTCGCAAGCATGGAATAAATGCTTTCACAGCTATCCGTGAAGCACTAAACGGAAATCCGGATATCATTTTCAACTAACGGGGTTCTGAACAGATACAAATTTTTATGATTTGTATTCCACGAGAAAGTACAAATGGATTGAAACAGCTTGTTTTTGCTATTAAATAGACAACGGCTTAACCGCAGTAAACTGCTGTTAAGCCGCATTGATTATCATAGAAGATCTGAATTTACAGAAAAAATTTCACACCGTTAGATGGGTTTTAGATTATGTACTATTATACTTTTTCGAAATAGTCAGCTTCGCTTTTAAGTTTTTCTGCAATAGCTTTATTGTGTTCCATTTCACTTTCCACCTGTGAAATAGATTGAACAAGTGATTCAATACTTTCAGCGGCCTGAGTAACCCCCTTTGCACTTTCATCAACTGCATCAGAGATTCCTTGAACAGAATCTGTCATCTGTTTGATTTCTTCTTCAATTTCAGAAATATCACTAGCATATTCTTTCATATTCACATCAATATGAGAAGCATCTTCACTATATTGATTACCCATATCTACAAAGGCATTGTAATCAGATAATACGGTTTCATTTACATATTTTATCATTTGTTCAGAAGATGAAGATAACTTCTGAACAGAATCGATTACACGTGCATTGATTGTCTGAATATTATTAGCAGTATCTCTTGATGAATCCGCTAACTGTCTGATTTCATCAGCAACAACAGCAAATCCTTTTCCCGCTTCTCCAGCTCTTGCAGCTTCGATTGATGCATTTAAGGCAAGTAGATTAGTCTGACTTGAAATGTTAAGGATATCAGCGGTTAGTTTTTCTATTTCTTCTACACTTTTTGAATTTTCAAGTGCAAGATTTAATTTTGTATTTATTTCGTCAATAATAACAGTTGTCTTTTTTCTATTTTCTACGGCTTTTGCTTTAACCTCATCAGCATTCGCCTTCATATCTTTTGCATAGGCGGTAATTTCTTTAGCCCTTGAATTAAAAGCCCCAATACGGTCATTGACATTTGATGTATTCTGACTAACGTTGTTTG
>JALEWA010000041.1 GCA_022788085.1 Lachnospiraceae bacterium | reverse complement strand
GCAGAACTCATTGCAGAGGGAATTCCGGCAGAGAATATCAGGAAATACGGCTTTGGCTTTGAGGGTAAAACGGTGTTGATCGGGTAAACGACATAATGATATGGAGGCATAGGCATGGTGAGAAAAGCGATACCGATAGGTATAGAATTCTACAAGGAAATGATTGATAAGGATTATTATTATGTTGATAAAACGTGGATGATCAAGGATATTCTGGATAATAAGGGAAAAGTCAATTTGTTTACCAGACCAAGGCGTTTCGGAAAGACTTTGACACAGACCATGTTAAAAGCTTTTTTTGAACAGGAAATCGATACGGAAGGAAATGTAGTTGACAACAGGCGATACTTTGAAGGGAAAAGGATCATGGAAGCCGGGGAAGAATATCTGTCACACATGGGACAATATCCGGTAATCTTCCTGACCTTAAAATCGGCGAAACAACCAAATTACAAATTGGCGTATGAGGTATTGCTGTGGGATATTAGAAGAGAGTTCACAAGGCACAGATATGTATTACAGGATGATATTCTTACAGATGAGCAACGTCGTCAGTTTGAAAGAATTCTGGCAGATGATGTAGCAGAAGCAGATTGCGCAGTTGCTTTTAAAATCTTATCAGAATGCCTGTATGCATATCACAAGAAAAATGTCATTATCCTTCTGGATGAATATGATGTTCCGTTGGAAAATGCATATTTCTCCGGATTTTATGATGACATGGTCGGATTTATCCGTTCGTTCTTTGAGTCTTCTTTAAAAACAAATGATTATCTGGAATTTGCTGTGATCACAGGATGCCTTAGAATCAGTAAAGAAAGCATCTTTACCGGACTTAATAACCTGAATGTCGTATCCATTATCAGTAATAATTATGCAGAATACTTTGGCTTTGTACAGCAGGAAGTAGAAGAGATGCTTTCATATTATGGAATGTCTGATAGAATCGCTGAAGCAAAACAATGGTATGATGGCTATTTATTCGGAGAGACAGAAGTATACAATCCCTGGAGTATCATCAATTATGTGAATGGTATTACAGATGGCGGGATACCTTATCCGCGCCCGTTTTGGGCAAATACTTCCTCAAACAGTATTGTGCGCGAATTGATTGCAAAGGCAGATGTTACGGTAAAGAAAGAGATAGAGTCGCTCATGGATTTTGGAACCATTGAGAAGCCTATCCATGAGGACATAACTTATGGAGAAATAGACAAAACACAGGACAATCTGTGGAATTTCCTGTTTTTTACAGGCTATCTCAAGGCGGTCAGTGTTCGCTTCGAAGGAATCAATGTGTATCTGACCCTGGCAATTCCCAATATGGAAATACTCTATATTTATGAAAACAGTATCAAGGACTGGTTCCGTGAACTGGTAAAGGTCACAGATTTCAGTAAGATGTATGAAGCAGTATTAAGTGGAGATGCCAGGACGTTTCAGGAAAATATCGTGGCACAGTTAAGAAGGAGCATCAGTTATTACGATACGGTGGAACAGTTCTATCATGGATTTATGTTAGGAATCCTAAGTCCATTAAAGGATTACAGGGTACTTTCAAACCGCGAAGGCGGCAATGGCAGAACAGATATTACTCTGACACCGGTAGACTTGAAAATGCCGGCAGTTATCCTTGAATTCAAATGTGCCAAGAAGCTTACAGAACTGGAAGCAGGTTGCGATGAAGCCTTGAAGCAAATCGATGACAGAAATTATATGGATGAGCCGGTAGAAGAAGGCTGTACCCATATTATTAAATATGGTATCTGCTTTTATAAGAAGATATGCAAGGTAAAGTGTAAGGAAGAGACGGTAGAGTTTTTGTATTAATATACTGTTTTGTAAATAACCAGACCAAATAATTTGTCTGAACTATCAATAAACTAGAATATAATTTAAAAGTAGAGAAAATAAAAACCCTGATGTAAGAGATGATGCTTACATCGGGGTTTTTATGTATATGAGCTACAGGTAATATAAATAAAGGATAATGGGAACAATAGGTGTATATCTAATATTAAGCTGACATCATAACCATGAAATATATCGACAAATAGTGTACAATATCTACAAAAAATAGCGCAATTTTATAAATGCTATTGAAAATAGCAAATTGACAGTTTATAATATTCATAAATCAGGTTTTTAGTATTGAATTAAAAATCTGATAGAAAAAAATAATAGGTACTCACAACCTAAAACAAACGAGGAGGAGATTCCAATGAAAATCAAGAAGATTTTAGCAGCAACACTTGCTGCAACAATGGTAATGGCATCTGCATTGACAGTATGCGCAGCATCAACACAGTCTGGTGGAGAGTCTTATGCACCTCAGACTCAGGCAGAGAAGGCAACAGTATCAGCTAATGCATCTGTTAAGGTTGGCGGCGTGGAAGTAAAGACAAGCGTTGCCGGTGTCTATGCAGCAGAGAAGGTTCAGGGATGTGCAGTAAAGACAGACCTTGCAACTGTAAAAGCTAACTTGGGCTTAAAGACAGGACAGAATCCTAAGATTGTAGTATATGATACGGATCCTAAGAAGAGTGATAAGGCTATGGCAAGCGTTAATGCAGCAGCAGAAGCAGCAGGAGCAAGCGTAGTAGCAACACTTAATGTAGACTTAGGCGCTGTAGAAAAAGGCAAGTGGGTTACATTAACAGATGGTAGCGTAGCTATGGGTGTAGGTCTTCCTAAGGGAGCAGATACTACAAAGACTTATGTTATAATCTGCGTACAGCCAGGTGGAGAAACTACAATTCTCGAAGACCTTGATACAGATCCTAAGACAGTTACTTTCAATGTAAAAGCAGGTCTTGGAACATATGCTTTAGCAGCAAAATAAGAAAAAAGTATGCGGAAGCTGTTGACATAAGTTAACAGCTTCTACATGATAAGTGACATTTTGAGTGATTCTTACCTACAGGCTTGGGGAGGCTTGATTTAGGAAAGAAGGATGACGGAAGAAAAAATGATATAAGGGGAAAAGAACTGTGCTGAAGGAATGGTGTATACGACATAGATATTCTGTTGTTTTTATCACATTTTTATTATGCTTTTATGGATATAATATTAGCAGAGTATATGGGTTTATTTTCTTCCCGGATGAGTTCGGGTATTGGGCGTATGCAGCAAAGGCGGCAGGATACGATTGGTCTGAAATGGTATCCTTAGGTTCGTATTATTCTTATGGATATAGTCTTATCCTTTTTCCAATTTTTAAACTATGCCATGATTCGGTTATGGCTTATCGGATTGCGGTAACCTTGAATTTTGCTCTGCTGGGAGCAGTATATTTCATGTTACTGTATTTGGCAAAACATTTATTGAAGGAGCACGAGAAAGAAAGAGCCCCTTTCTATGCAGCAATTGCAGTTTTTTATCCATCATGGCTTTTCTTTGCACAGACAACGATGGTGGAAATCGTACTGATGGCAGCTTTCATATTTATTACCGTGCTTCTTTATGATTATCTTGAAAATAACAGGTTGCCAACATTAATCATATTGATTCTGGCACTTGTTTATATACATTTTTTGCATATGCGTGCAATTGGTATTCTGATTGCAGGTGTGGTGACATTGATCACTTATTTCTTTTTACAAAGAGGAAAAGGAAAACAATTTCTGATTTTTACAGCGGTGGGCATTGTAATTCTGCTAGGGGGATTTGCAGTTAAGGAATTTGTACAGGA
>JALEWA010000012.1 GCA_022788085.1 Lachnospiraceae bacterium | reverse complement strand
CGTAAGCCTTCACCATCATAGAGGTTTTCCTGTGCGATTCTTTCCGCTTCTTCCTCTCTTCCCCTATAGACAAAAGTCTGGATGCACTGGTGGAAGTCATTGTAGAGATACTGCTTGCAAAAGTCAGCACTTTGTTCCTTAGTCAGGCTTCCCTGAAGGTCATACTGATAGGTCGTGATAGCTTCGTGGGCTGCTTCCTGCAAATCCGGGTTTGTCGAGCTCTTCTGCGTCAGGCGGTTGCGCTCATCATACAGATAATCTTCCACATAACTCTGTGTCTGCTTCTGTATGCGGTTGCCTGCCGCATCATAGCGGTAGGTCTCTTTTCCTGTCCCGGGATAAGTGACTTCACTGAGCCGCTGCATCGAATCATACAGGTAGGTTGTGGCATTCCCGTTTTTCAGGTCCTTCTTCTCCGTACGGTTGCCGTTGCGATCATACTGATAACTGTAAGACATTCGAATACTGCCGTCTGCATCCTTTGTCTCAACAGATGCAAGGTTGCGTTCCCTGTCATAAGCATACAGTGTCTGCATGCCGTTTGCAAAGGTTATGTTTTTCACACGCCCTGCCGCATCATAGGTATAGGCTGCAAGCACCTTTCCTTGTTCCGATACGCTGGCAAGCCTTCCGTTCAGGTCGTAGCCATACTCTGTGGTCTTTCCGCAGATATCCGTGATGGAAGCGATCCTTCCTGCTTTCGTGTAGGTATATCTGAGTGCTGGTCTCTGTATAGTTATAATATGATAAAGTTATTGATGCCGCTTGAGACTAATAATCCATTTCTGCAAAGGGCACTTCACATCTAGGATTTATAGAAAAACATGGTGGTAAAGTTTCATCATATGATACTATAAATGACCACTCTTCATTATCTAACAAAAAGTTAATTATATAAGAATCTTTTATTATATCAACTTGTATAACCTGTATCTTGAAATATAAATCCTCCTTTGATTCAATTATCGCTTGAATATCCCATTCTTTTTTCTCTACATTAAATTCCTTAATAAAGATGTCATCAATACCCTTGCAGTCACTTAAAAATATCTGATACTGACTATATATCTCTTTTAAAACGGAGTCTACATCTTCATCATCCCAACCTTTTGTATTAAAATTTACATCAAAACAATAAAGATTTAATCCAATAACAACATTCTGTTCTTCCTGTGACAAAAATTTCATTTTCAGTTGCTTTCCCCAAAAAAGTGGTTCACCTTCATCATTTGCAAAACAACATAGTTCTCCAAATAATTCATTTTCGACTTGATTAATTATCTTCATATATATTCTCCAATCTAACTTTTAAACACATTCATACAAAAGCTATATTATTTTTTTGTTATTTAGCACATTTGCTTACAGCTTTTTCTGCCTTTTTTGTATCACTAACACCACCATCATGGTTATATCTGTTATTAACATCAAATGGAATAACTTGGGTATCTGTAGTATTCACTTCATGCACCACCAAATGATTGTCATTTATATATTTTTTCACCGCATTACTCAATGCCTCATAATCGTTAGATGATATTGCACTCTGTACTTTTTCACTTCTTAAAAATCCTTGAACCTGCTTCTTGGTATACGGAGTAGCATAATCATCAAGCACTCCATTTTGAATAAGTGTATTGATATTTCCATTTGCATTCATTATCTCATTTGTGATGGCATTTCTAGCCTGCTCATAATTTCCACCCTTACCAGTTCTATTATTCGACATATTTTCAATCGGAACATTAAAGGATGATACCGGTGTAAAATCTGGTCTACCATCTCTATACCAGAAACCTTCAAGACCATTCTCTTGTGTTACTCTAATAGCTTTCATATCATTAGGATTACTACCATTTAACATAATGAATGCATTATCATTTGATTGTGCAAGATTAAATCCTAATTTTCCATCACTAATGGCTTGTGGTGTATCACCTGATGCATAAATTGCTCTTTCTTCTGAAGGCGCTCGTCCATATCCACTCGGATCCACATACATTACCGGATTATTCGCACAGAATGCATACAGATTTAACCCATCACCGCGGTATTCATCTTCCTGTGTGAATCGGCAGAGCTTTGGATTATAAAACCTCTTTCTAAGGTAATACTGCTCTGTAGTCTTATCATAAGCTTCACCGTTATAGGTG
>JALEWA010000235.1 GCA_022788085.1 Lachnospiraceae bacterium | reverse complement strand
GACCTGAAACGGAAGGAAGAAGAGAGCAAGCCGATTGAAGGACAGATTAAGATTGATGAAGTGATGACGAAAACATCATTACCTTTAACGGATGAAAACAAGGAGAATGCAATTGAATTCATTTTCGATGAATGTAAGGATAAGAGCTTTCCTAAAGAGGAAATGGAAAAGATTGTTGATTTGTTTAAGCAGAGTAAAGGTGCAGGATGCGGATATATTTCACAGCAGATTATTTTAGACAGATTGCTCCCATTCGAAAATGATGTTGTAAGGGTTTCAAAAGAATTCGGATATCGAGTTGAATTCATTCACACAGATGAATATATAAATATTCCAATATACCTGTTTTGGAGAGCATTTGAAGAACATTACGGCTGGATGTGGGGAGCAGAAAAGAAAAAGATTGTAAGGACGTGCGGAGCAACACAGGAGCCTTGCAATTTTGAAAACAACAGGGAAGTAGCAAAGAGCCTTGATATTGAATGTAAAGTGGAATGCTGTGCGAAATGTGAGGAACAATGTGGAGCAAGATGTAATTATGCAGCACATAATACTGCAAAGAAAGAAGAGCCGAAGCAGTTCGAAGCTGATCCAGAGTATAAGGATGTGCTTTGTTACAGCTGTTTACACTATTCGGAATGTGATAAGAAAGCCGGTACGGTTTTCAAATGCGACAGCTATGTTAATAAAGCAGATGCAGAAAAAACAGAAGAACAGCTTTATAGTGAGGAGCAGGACAGAATAGACAGAGAGACAGCTAAGAAGATAGAGGAAATGCGACAGGAAGAAGACAGGGTACTTCCGAAAGGAGATAAAAGACCTGCAAGAGATGATTTTGAGATTACAGTTACAGTCAGGCAGTATGCGGAAGTTTACTATGGACACATTAACTTTCTTGTGACTCTGAAAAAAGATTACCAATTTGACGATAAGATAACTCTTAAGGAATATTGCAAAGGAGAGCCGACAGGAAAGGAATTAGTTGTTAAGGTAAAGAATGTTGTTCAGGATTGCACAGGAATCGAAGACGGTTATTGTGTAATAGGATTTTATACGATAGGAGCAAAGAATGAAAGCAGAGTGGATTGATATAGAACAGGAATTGCCAAAGACAGACACGTATGTACTTGTGTCATTCGATAATTACTCTTTGGCGGATATTGCAAGATATGAAGAGGATGAGGAAGGCGGTGCTTTCTATCCGGGTGATGAAGAAAAAAGTTATGCTTCTTTTGGATTGTTCGTAAATGCATGGATGCCGTTACCAGAACCATACAGACCATAACAGGAAGGAGATTAGGATGGTAGAAACGCAGAAGAATTTAACAGAACAGGTAAGGACAGCATATGAAGCGCATAAATCAGCAACGGATTGCTGGAAAGAAGGAAATGTAAAAGACTTCTGGATAGATGATAATGGTAATCTGTGTATCATGTATGACAGTGGGAAGTGGTGGCACTATAAGGATTTAGAATTGCCATTTCCTACATGGTGGTAATTCAGGAGGCTATACAGAATGACATATGATGAAGCAGACAGAATATACAGAGATGTAACACCAACCACACATATTAATCTTAAGAATTATATAGATTGCAGTGATGAATTTGGATTAAGAAAACCAAAATTCGGTACAGATAAAATATATAAACGAATGGATAAGGATTATTATATCTGCCAGCAGGATATTTATTTCTACTACATAGGTGGAATCCATAAAGCAAAGAAATATGTAGAAGCTTGCAATCTGATAACAGAGATGTGTGAAGGGTAATATATAGCGCATGAAGTGCAGAATATTAATATTATTTGCACTTCATGCATGAAAATGGGCAGTTCATGCAACGGAGGCATAAGGTGAGCACAACAACAGAAAATGGGTTACAGAAAAGCATAAGAGAGATTATTCAGGAAGTATCAGATGATATATGCAATAACTATTGCAAGTACAGAGATGAAGAAGATGATGATTACCTGTGTAATGTAATTAAGAATGGCGGTAATTGTCCATTGGACAGACTACAGTAAGAAGATGAATGAGCAAGTGGAGGATTATAAGTGGCAAAGAATGGAAATATGAATGCTTTTATTTATGGAAAAACGATACATGGCAGCAGGAATGTTGGTAGTAAGAAGAAAACAAAGAGAATAAGGCGTGGAAAATAAGGATTTGGAGGAACTTGGAATGGAAATAAAGTATCGTGCATGGGATAAAGGCAGAAAGGAATATTTATCTGCTGGGAATGTATTTATAGGGATAAATCCAAAAAGCAGACCAAAAGAAAGCAATATATATTTAGATCTTATTGATCATCCAGATATGTATAAGGACAGATTTATTATTGAGCCATTTACAGGACTAAAAGACATAAATGGGAATGAGATATATAAGGGTGATAGATTAAGAAGTCATGGCAATAATGATGATATTGTAGTAGTAGAGTATGGAGAATTTTACGTCATTAATGTTGAAACATTAGAAAAAATAGATAAGGTTATCGGGTGGCATACAGACGTACTGAAAACAGATGGAATATCTATGTGTGAGCCGTTTTGCTTATCTATGCCATTAACAGAAGAGTACATACAAAGATGCGGTTATGAAGTACTTAGAAAAACTATTCATGAAGTAGAGATGGAAAAAGTAATCAAGTAGATAAGGATTTATGGAGGTAGAAAAATGCAAGGTAACGAATATCAAAAATTAGCAATGAGAACAAATGATTATAAAGGGATGGAGAGAGTATGTACTTTTTCTGATGAAAATGGAAATGCAACAACAGGTGGACTTTTGAATGGTGCGCTTGGACTTACAGGAGAATCAGGAGAGGTTGCGGATATTATAAAGAAAGGCATATTTCACGAAAAAGGAATAGACACGGAGCATTTAAAGAAAGAATGTGGAGATGTGCTTTGGTATCTGGCAATGATATGTGAATCTGCTGGATTTACACTGGACGATGTAATGGAGGAAAATGTAAACAAACTGATTGCACGTTATCCTGATGGATTTGATACATATAGAGCTAATAACAGAAAAGAAGGAGATATTTAGTAGAATAAGGATTTAGCGGAGGAAAAATAAAATGATTATTAGACAATATCAAAAACCAATAGTTCCCAAATATGCAAATTATGATTATGTTCAAGTTTACGATGGTAATGATAGATTTGTAGGTTGGATAAAAATGTATTACAGATAGGAGAAGATTAAAATGAGATTAATTGATGTGGATGCAATGAATGAAGAATTATTCTATAAGGAAATGGGTGGCAAAGATAATTTAATTACTTGTGAAACCGCTTTTAATATGGTGAAAGCGCAACCAATTGTTTTCGATTGTAATGAAATTATTGATAAAGTCATTGATATATTGAATAGACACAATGCAATATTTAATGCAGAAGCAAATAAAAAGATTCTTGAGTTAAAGGTTACAAAGTAAAATTGATAACTAACTAAGGATTTACGGAGGTATGAATTATGGAAAGACAGTACAAAGTAGAAATGACAGTTACGGTTGATGATGATGCAGTAGAGCAAGGACAAACCGTTGATGACTTAGTGTTGGAACCTCTTAACGAAGCTCATTTTCAGGTTGACACCATCACAGTCACAGTGAAATAAGAGAGGTAACGATATGGAAATACCAAGAGAAAATTTTAATCAAAAAATAGAAACTAATAATGGAACTGCAATTATAAGCATTCCAGAGAATGCAAGCGTTGATGATTTACTATATGTAAAAGAGATGCTTGATTTAGTAATAAAAAGGCATTTTCATATTGAGTTAAATTGATATTTGACGAAGTAAGAAGGTGATTACAATGAATAGTATATTTACTTAGAAAGTGCAGTAAATAAAAAGAGTGACACATAAGCTTTGGTCGGCACAGTGTCACTCTCTCACAGAGTTTATTTTACGAGAATATTTTAGCATAATTGAATACTCTGGGCAACATGGATGGAGGAAAAATTATGACGAAGAAAGAAGAGGTAAAGAATAATGTTTTAATGACTATGCGGTTATATTTAGATCCTGTGAATATGGATATACTAGAATCTGTCATAGTAAAGGAATTCAGTGCTGTTGACATATTGGAGATGGAAACACTTCCGGCAACACAAACAGATATGAATGAGTATATAATCAGGCTATTTATAGACAAAAGGAGAAATAAGCTATCTGATGAAACAATGAAGTATTATATTTCGACTGTAAGAAGATTAATAGAGCTTGTGAATAAACCATTGATTAAGATTGATGAAAATGACATAGAATACTTTTTGAGAAACAAAAGGCAGCAGGGGAACTGTAATGTATCTGTTAATAATCTTAGAAGAAATCTATGTGCTGTATTTGGATGGATGCGTAAACAGAAACTAATACAATATAATCCTGTTGAAGCAACTGAAGCTCTTCCGGTTATCGAAAAACCTATTGACCACATGGAAAGTGAAGATATTTCGTATCTTCGTGATGCATGCAGTTCAGTAAGGGAAAGAGCTTTAGTAGAATTCCTGCGATCTACAGCAATGAGAAGTGGAGAGATTCCGCTTGTAAGAATATCTGACATAGACTGGTCGAGTGGGAAAGTAGTTATTTTTAGGCATAAGAATAATAAGTACGGGACAGTAATGCTGGACAAGGTTGCATTGCAGTATATAGGTGCTTATATAAAAGAGAGGAATATCACAATTGATAGCAATGAGTTTTTGTTTACACATGCAAAAGGAAATAAAAAAGAACCTTTGAAAAAGGATGGAATTCGATACATAGTAAAGAAAATTGCAAAGAATTCAAAAGTTACAAGAAATGTATATCCTCATCTGTTCAGGAAGAGTACAGCAAGCTTAATCGTCAAAAGGGGAGGAAGTGACGAGATGGCAGGTGAATATTTAGGACATACTCCACAATCTGTAACAGGCAGACATTATACTTACAAGGGAACTGAACATATTGAGGAAATATTTAACAGATATGTTAGGCAATAAAAAAGGAATTGCATTCACTTGGCGGTGGCAATTCCTAAAGAACCAACACCTACATTGTAACACAATATTATGATTATGAAAATAATGGGGTGAAGGAATGAAAAAGAAATTAAGTGAAGAGGAAATTATACTAAACGAGAAGAAGAAGGAGTATCTAAAACAATTTCAGGAGTGTGTTCGAGCTGTGAGGAGGATAGAAGAACAGATAAAGGAAATAGAAACAGATGAAATGTGTCCATCTGCATTGTGTATGAATGGAATACCTGTTAAAGCAAGCTTTAATGACAAGGATTTATCTGCGTATATTGCAAAGAAAGAAAAACTCCTTACGGATATGATAAGAGCCAGACATAATAGGATAGCTGTATATCAGGATATATTCGAAAGAATTGAACGCATGAGTGATGAAAATGAAAGAATGATATTGACATTGAGATATATAAAGGGATTGAAGTGGGAGGATATTGCTTGCCAGATGTCAATGGATTGGTCGTGGGTACATAGACTTCATGCAAAGGCTCTTAAAAATTTCGAGTTGCCAAAAGAAGCAATAGAAAGCAACTATTATATATGTTAAAATGATATAGTAAATAAAAGGCATTAGGAGAAGAACCTAGTGCCTTTTTACGTTGGAGGAAATAAGTATGCTGAAATCGTGCAAGTATTGCGGAAGAGTTCATGATAGTAAATATGATTGTGGCAGCAGACCAGCAAGAATTTACAAGAGAAATTCGGCAGCAGACAGATTTAGATACACTGTTGCATGGCAGCAGAAGAGAGAAGAAATAAAGACGAGAGATAATTACATGTGTCAGATATGTTTTCGTAATTTATTTGGAACAAAAAAACAATTGAATTATGAAAATATTTCTGTGCATCATGCAAAAAAACTTGAAGAAAATTTTGAAAAAAGATTAGATAATGATAACTTGTTGACAGTATGCGAATATCACCATAAATTGTGCGACAAAAACGAGATACCTTATGACGTTGTAGAGCGCATAATTACTGAACAAAACCACCCCCGGGGTGTTGAGGCTGAAAATATCAAAACGCTTCACACCTACAGCCAGGATTGATACATAAAATATTCCCACATCAGCATTTTTTTATTGAAAGGAGGATTTCGATGCCAACACCACCAAAACCATTTGCTGTAATTTCATCCGAAAAAAGGTCACACAGAACCAAGGCAGAATTAGAAGCAAGGCAAAAGGCAGAAGAACAGCTTGCAAGCGGTGTAAGAATTAAGGTACGACCGGAAGTAAAGGAAAATTCGATTGCTTACAAAGAATTCAAGCGAATTGCAAAGCTGCTTAAGAACATAGCAAAAGATGATGACCTGTTTGGTGCTTGCATTAATCGATATTGCCTTATGTATGCCGAATGCAAAGAGTTTGAAGAGAAAAGAGAAGTCTTTTATCAGCGTGCTAAGAAACTGGAAGAAAGAGAAAACGAAATCCTTGAAAATGATGAAATGTCAGAAAGGGATTATTACGGTTTATTAGCAACATTACAAGGACAAGTTATTGCTCTGGATAAGCAGATACAGGCAAAACGGAAGCTGATGTTTGACTATGAGAAAGAAAATCTCATGACGGTTGCAGCAGGACTCCGTAGCATTCCAAAGAAAGAAACAAACACGGAAGATCCATTAAAGGAGCTGTTGCGGAATGGTTAAAGATACCGTTGCGTATCAGTATGCAAAATGGTGCCTTGTTGATGGAAATACTTATGTAGGTAAGTATGTAAAGAAACAGGCAAAGAAATGGATTGACATAGTGGATGGAAAGAACCCGGATGCATATTTTGATGACAAGGCATACAAGAAGTTAGAAAGTATCTTGTCCATAATGGTTCATCCTGACTTGAATTGTCCTATGTCAGATGGGCTAGAACCGTATGCATGGTTCATGGTTACTGCTATTTTCTGTACAAAACTTGTAAACGATGAAGGAAAGGATATACGATATTATGAATCTGCGCTATTAGAGATTGCCAGAAAGAATTTTAAAACATTCAACTGTGCAGTTATTTTCATATTGCTCATGCTCATGGAACCTCAATTTTCGAGGTTCTTTTCCGTTGCACCGGATTTAGCACTCTCATCAGAGCTAAAAGGAGCAATCAGGAAGATTATCAAATCAAGTCCGTACATAAGCAAGCACTTTAAGGTACTTCGCAGTCAGATCAGGTGCAATCTGACAGATTCAGAATATACTCCATTAGCATATTCAAAGGACGGTATGGACGGTAAACTTGCCAATGCATTCCTTGCAGATGAAGCAGGTGCGCTTGATGACTATCCAGTTGAAGCCATGCGCTCTTCACAGCTTACACTTGCAAATAAGCTTGGTATCATTATCAGTACGCAATATCCAAATGACGATAACGTCATGATTGATGAAATTGACCGTGTAAAAAAGGTATTGGATGGATTACAGGGGGATTTATCAGAACGTTATTTTGGATTGCTCTATGAGCCGGACGATGAACTTCTTCGTGAAGATTCATGGCAGACAGATGATACAATTCTGTATCAGGCAAATCCTGTTGCTGTGAGTAACGAAGCAGTATTTAACAAGCTAAAAGAAATGCGTGCAGTTGCTATACTGTACCCGAATAAGCGTGAAAATTTCCTATGTAAGCATTGTAATATCAAATACAAGGGCATGGGAACGGAAGCCTATGTGGAAATCACAAGCGTAAGGGAATGCCGTAGGAAAGAAGATTTGGAATTCTGGAAGGGAAGAAAGGTATACCTTGGTGTTGACCTTTCCATGACAGAAGATAATACGTCGGTCGCAATGGTAACAGTAGAGGATAATATCATATATGCTAAGGTATGGGGTTGGATTCCGGGAGATAAGAAAAATGAGAAAAGACAGAGGGAAAATGTTGATTATGATAAGCTGATTCGTCAAAAAGTGTGCTTTGAAAGTGAAGGTGCATTGATAGATTATCTTGACGTGGAGAATTTTATTATGAGTCTCAAGGAAAATTATGGTGTTGAAGTTGTACAGGCTGCATTTGATAAATATAACGCTATGGCAACTATACAGAAATTGGAAAGTGAAGGCATGGAATGCGTAATAGTGCGACAGCATTCAGACACAT
>JALEWA010000225.1 GCA_022788085.1 Lachnospiraceae bacterium | reverse complement strand
TCTCTCTGCATCAAGAAAATTATATACAATCACGCTGTCCGTAACAATCAACGGAAACAATACACAAAATAAAAATAAGAAATACATCTTCTTTTTCAGTTCATAATTATCCAATTTCTCCTGAAAGGTATTCCAAATTTTTTTCATATCCCTCTCCACAATCTATTCCTTTTTACTCATTATATCACAAACTCGCAAAACCGCACTTCGTGCTTTTTTCCTGCTTTCGCAGGCTCTTTGCTCGTTAATGGCGCATGAAAAACAAATGTCTGCTTCGCAGCCGCTTGTTTTTCTCTTGCGCTCATTATATCACTCTTTTGCTTTTATTTCTTCTCATTTAATTCTATAAAAAAAGAGAGTGGCAAATACACACTCTCTTTTTATCATTCTGTTTCTTATGGCAGCATATCTGTGCCAGGGAAGTACTCATCCCATTTAGCTGTACGTTCATCGATAATCGCCTGACCACCTGCACTTAAATAGTCAGCAAGCATACTATCCCAAACCTTATCAAAATCAGCTTCTGCTGCTATGACTGCATTGTCATATACCTGATCACGCTTTGCACTCAGTGTATCACCAACACCGGCTTCTGCTTCGATGTTGCCAACATTCACATTCTTTGCAGGAACTGCATCTGTCTGTGCTATTTCATTTGCCTGCTGAACTAATTCAGGATCAATTTCAGCATATCCATATGCTCTGGATAAATCTGTCAGTTCTTTAGAAGTGAAATTCAGTCCGTTGCAGGTAATGGTATAGTCAATATTCATACCGGAATTCTGAATAGCATCACCGGTAGCAGCGATTGTCTGAATAGCACCGCTTTCAAGCTTATTATGTGTTACGCCCTCATCACCAATCTGCAGATATTCAATGTGCTCCGGCTCACTGATCCAGTCAAGATACAGCAGACATGCAAGAGGCTCATCGTTTGTAATAGGGAAGAATATCTTACGGTCACCGGCTGTGCTTGATACATATTTTGTATGAGTTCCCTTGGAATCATCAAAAGGATCGATTGCTACGAACTTAGCATCCTCACCAACATTTCTCTGTAAGTTTGCATTTACACTGTCTGATCCGTTACGGAAAGGATAATCCCAGTTATGTGAAAAGGCACCTACATAACCTGCCTTCATATTATCATCTTCTGTTGTATCACCGCTTCCGTACAAAGCGAAGTTATCCCACATAAGTCCGGCATTATACCACTTATTGAGCAATCTGACTGCTTCTTTTGTTCCATTCTGGGTCAGTTTTCTGTCGTCAAAGCCATTTACATAATACTCTTTATCGGTAATATCAGGGTCGATAAAGGATTCAATCAGAGTTGCTGCTCTCCAACCTACATCATAGCTTACAGAATAAGGAACCATTTTGTCAGCATCCGCACCCAGTAAAACATCTGCATTATCTCTGAAAGCAATCAGCATTTCCTCAAATTCTTCTGTTGTAGTTGGAGCCTTCATGTTCAGCTTGTCCAGCCAGTCCTGACGAACAAAGGTATTGACACGGTTATTGTTTGCAAGCTTTCCTTCAATTGCCCATAAAGTACCATCATCAGGATCCTTGTCCCAATACATATTGGTCTCACCAAGCCAGTTCCAGAGGTTAGGAATTTCATTTTTATAATCCTCTACATAACTGCTCAGATCCTGTACACCACCCATCTCAGCGTAAGTCTTTATCGTAGGATAGCTATAAGTTACACAGATATCAGGAGCTGTACCTGCTGCAAGAAGATTGTTAATCTCATCAACCTCTGTCCAGCGGGGAACCTTTACGAACTCAACTTCTACGTTATGATCTTCTAACATTCCCTTCTTAATGTATTCCGTATACATATTGTTGGTAGGATCAGAACCACCATCATTTCCTCTGTCATATACCTCTACGGTAATATGTCTTGTTTCAGCAAACTTACCATCTGTCAGCTCACTTGTTGTTTTTGCTTCTCCATCAGAGGAAGCTGCTGCAGATGACTCTGCTTTTGGTGTAGAATCAGCATTTGCTGCCGGTTGTGTTGTATCCCCGGAGCCGCATGCTGCCAGGGATAATACCATCGTGTTTGCCAGTAAAATAGACAATACTTTTTTCTTCATTTTATACCCTCCATTATATTATATATGTTTGAATGAACGAATCAGCACTTGCTGATTCGATTATTCCTTTACTGCTCCCAAGGTCACACCATGAATAAAGTACTTCTGTAACCAAGGGTAGATACACAGGATTGGCACAGTGGAAAACATGACAATCGCAGCCTTCAACGATGCTGATAATCCTGGGGTGGAGAATCCCTCCTGTGTTGCAACTTCAACCGAATTTATATTATTCAAAATATTATACAAAAGCAGCTGTAATGGGTAGAACTCTGTCTTTTTCATATACAGCAAGGCATCTGAGTATCCATTCCAACGTCCTACTGCGTAGAATAACGCTAAGGTAGCCATAACAGGCTTGGATAATGGAACATATATCTTAACCAGTATCTGGAAAAAAGTAGCCCCGTCTATCTCAGCCGATTCCCGTAAGCTGTCAGGAATACCATAGAAAAAGCTTCGCATAATAATCATGTTATAAACACTAAGACAGCTTGGAACAATCAATACCAGCGGGCTATCCAAAAGTCCTAACTTTTGCATTAACAGGTAGTTTGGAATCGTTCCTGCATTGAAAAACATGGTAATTGTGATAAAGATATTGATCACACCACGTCCTTTGAGTTTATCAAAAATCAAAGGATATGCGCACAGTACAGTCATGGTTAATGAAAATACCGTACAAACTACTGTTAGAAATACTGTCCAGAAGAATGCCCTGATATATTTGGGATCCTTTAATACCGTTGCATAAGCATCTAAATTAAATCCCTTTGGTAAAAGGTAAATCTCATTTCTTACCAGATACTCGGTAGAGCTAAGTGACTTAGCAAGCAAATTCAGCATAGGAACCAGACAGATGATTCCTACAATTACACAGATAAGGACAAAAAACAAATCTCCAATCTTGGCGGATGTTGACTTTACCTTCATTACCAAATCCCCCTCTCTCCAAGTTTTCTGGATAACCAGTTAGCCATCAGCAGGAAAAATACACCTACTACTGACTGGAACAATCCAACTGCCGTTGTCAGTGAGAATTGCAATCCTTTAATACCGGTTCTGTAAACATAAGTTGAAATAACATCTGCCACGTTCATAACCAGATTATTTTGGAATGCAAAAGGTCTGTCAAAGCCGCTTCCAAGAATATTACCCAAATTCATAATCAATAACACAACAATTGTAGACTTAATTCCCGGTAATGTTATATGCCACATCTTGCGCCAACGCCCTGCACCGTCTACGGAAGCAGCCTCATATAACTCAGGATTGATTCCGGCTATTGCTGCCAGATAAACAATAGAGCCCCATCCAAAGTTCTGCCATACACCTACTCCTATGTAAGTAGCTACCCAGTGAGCCGCATTATTTAAGAAAGGAATCGAAGTACCTCCCAGATTTTCAATGAGCATATTCACCAGACCCTCATGAGGTGCAAACAATTGTAATGCCAGGCTGTAGATAATAACCCATGAAAGGAAATGAGGCATATAAGCAATTGTCTGGATTACTTTCTTGAATCTTTTAAAACACAGCTCATTCAAAATCAAAGCAAAAATAATCGGTGCCGGAAATCCTATCAGTAAATCCAGTAAATTTAACGTTACAGTATTTCTTAACGCCAGTAGGAAATCCTTACTCTTAAATGCCTTAATGAAATACTCGAAGCCATGATTGTTTGCCAATGGCATCTCCCAGACGCTCTGTACAATACTGTATTTTTTAAAAGCAATCTGAATATACACCATTGGCACATACTTAAATACCAGCAAATAAAGCAACGGAAGTGCTAATAATGCATATAGCTGCCAATACCGCTTCATATATACACCGAAGCTGCCTTTATTCTTCTGAACAACTTGTTTTTTGTTTCTCAAAATGAATCCCTCCCTAATAACTAAATATTTATGTTTATTCATGACTGAACCTAAACCATGAAAAGTCAAATCTGCTGCCAGGCAGAAAAATGAAACGCACAGTCTTCTTTCCACATACCTTCTCCAGTGAAAATGTCATTTCCTTTTCTCCTTCAGAGCCTGTAAATTCTACTATCTGCCAGTGTTCCTCTTCGCCATTTTCTTCATCTGTAAAGCTTATATGTATTGTGTTTTTATCATTTTGCGTCTTACCACAGATAGTAATACTGCAACAGCCTTCCCCGCCAAAATCCATGTCATGGTATTCCAGCGTAACATTATTACCAATTTCATGTATCTCATTTTCCAAAACAGTAAAAGCATCACCATAGATAGCATCATTTTCTGTTGCCATCAGCTTCTCATATGCCTTTTGCACCGGTGTAAATGAGAATCCCTTTAAATGAATCTTCTGGTTCAGTACAAAACTTAACATTGTAATACCCTTAACTCTTCGCTTTAAGGTATACGTCTCTTCCTGGTACACATTCCAGATGGATGGCTTTTGGTAGACAACCTCTGCCAGGAGTTCACTGCCCTTCTGTCCCGGTATTCCCTCCCAGATTTGAATAGGGCAAGGTACGTTGCTCAATTCAAAAATGGGGAGTGTGATCCGGTCTGAACCAAAGCTTCCAAAATCAACCCTATCATAGCCAACTACGGTTCTGCCATCACTTGCAGTCGATACACCATGCTCATTGCCATTTCCGGCTTCACCCTCGACATAGGTATGCATTCCTCCTGCAATAAAGCCGTAAGGATTCAGGCTTGCCTCTCCCAGTCCTGTTACTGTGAATTCAAGCTGTGAAATAACCTTTACCTTATCAGTACCATTCTTTACCATACAGCGAAGACGGAATTCGCCATCACCAAGAGCCGTTACGTTAGCCGCAAAGTTCTCGTTCTCAGGCTCCACCTTTGCAAGTGGACTTTCAATCCCTGCATCATTCACTGCCTTCCAGATAAGCTGATCCGGCTTTATCGCCTTTGCCGCTTCTTCGGGCATAAGCTTTGCCATAACACGTATCTGCTTTTTCTCCGGCGTGAACAGACTGCCCTCTTCTGATGAAAGCTCTATTTTACGAACCCAAAGTGGATTTTTTGTATCTTCTTTTATCGTGAAGCTTTCCGGAATAAACGAACCGCCTGCAAGGGATTTCTTTCGGGTAACAGGAATAACAATCGTCGCACTCTCTAATCCATCCGAAGACACCTTTACGGTTATCTCTCCCGTGTTCTCTCCGACTGCAACAACTGCAAGCATCTTTCCACTAAACAAACGCTTTTCATGCCCTTTATATTGGTCGGTATCCGTACTGTCACCATTATCCAGACCAGTAAGCCAGCCTGCACCTTCTACCTCCACATGCACCAGGTTATTTGCATTCTCAACAGGATAACCCTGTGCATCCACCGTACTCACGGTGATGAATGCCAAATCATATGCTCCTGCCGTAAGCTCTAAAGTCTGCGGGTATACTTCCATAACAAGCCGTGACGGGCTTCCAAAGGAATGGCGTGTCTGTCTTGCAAGCTCATTGTGTTGCGCATCATAAGCGATTGCTGTAATCTCGCCCTCTTCATAAGGGATGATCCAGTTTCCGGTAAGCTGCATACCGTTTTTATGATCGATATGGTATTCTCCCTGAGATACCCCATTCACCAGTAATTCCACCACCGGTGCATTGGATGCCACACGCACATCGACAAGCTGACCCGGATTAAAATCCCAGTAAGGGAACACATGCACCATCGGCGCTTTCTCTACATCTGTCCATGCAGATTGATAAATATAGTAGGAATCCTTCGGAAATCCTGCCGTATCAATCTGTCCAAAGTAAGAATTTCTGGTATGGTACGGAGTCGGTTCTCCGATGTAATCAAAACCTGACCACAGGAACTGCCCCATAGAGAAATCATGATCACGTTCTGTGATAATACACGCTTCCGGTGATTTTGCCCCCCAGCTTGTGGTGCTGTTTCCAAGTGAAGAGCACTGCTCATCTTCATCGGCCAGCACAGACTGTTTATATGGGAAATGATAGATTCCACGGCTCTGTACCGTAGATGCTGTCTCACTTCCATACATATACCAGTCAGGATGCTCCTTATGGTGTTTCTCATAATACTTTTCCCCATAATTATAGCCTGCAAATTTTACAATATCTGCGCATTTCCTTGCATTTTCCCATGGCATGAAATTAGAACCGATTGTAATCTGTGCATGAAAATCAGGATCATACTTTCTTGTCTCCTCGGCAAGCATTTTCGTAACCTCCTGACCACGCTCACTTGCATGAGTATCATAAATTTCATTTCCAATACTCCAGAAAAGAAGACATGCATGGTTTCTGTCACGCCTTACCCAGCTTCTGACATCTTTCTGCCACCATTGCGGGAAGAAACGGGCATAATCATACTCTGTCTTTGGGCGCTCCCACATATCAAATGCCTCATCTACCACGAGTAGCCCCATCTCATCACATAGCTCCAATAAGCCAATTGCCGGCATATTGTGTGTACTTCGGATGCTGTTTGCACCCATCTTCTTGATGATTTCCAGCTTTCTTCGCATTGCAGACCGATTAAATGTTGCACCAATTGCTCCAAAGTCATGGTGCTCACAGACTCCGTTCAGCTTTACATGCTTTCCATTCAGGAATAATCCCTTTTGTGTATCAAAGGTAATCGTACGCAGTCCAACCCTCTCGCTTGCAGTATCTATCACCTCCGAACCACATAGTAATCTTATCCGACACTGATAAAGATATGGATTCTCCAGATTCCAAAGGCAAGGTTCTGACACATTTGTCATAATGCAAACTTGTGTATATCCCTCATTTGTTTCGCCTGTTATGGTATCTACTAAATTCTTGTTCTGCGTGGAGACAAGCTGATTTTCCTCATTATATAATTCTACCAGAAGCTGTATCTTTTGTTTGCATTGACTATCATCCAGTGCAAGCTCTGCCTCGACCTTAACTGTCCAATTGTCTTTCTCCTGTTTCGGTGAGATATAAAGGCTGTCTGTTATAAAATGTGTCCTTGGCTTTTTCTTAAAATACACATTACGGTAAATACCTGCCCCACTATACCAACGGCTATTCGGTGCCTGATGACAGACTCTTACAAAAATCTCATTTTCCCCATCTGTCAAAGCATCTGTGATATCAAAGAAAAAGCTTGAATAACCATACTTCCACTCGCCAATTTTACTGCCATTTAAGAAAACAGCAGAGTCCATATAAACTCCTTCAAAATACAGCTCATAGCTGCTATTCTCTTCTTTGCGGCATATAAAGGTCTTTCGATACCAGCCAACACCATTTTCATATAAATGATCCGTATTATAAATCAGCCAGTCATGAGGGATATTAACCGGATAAAACTCACTGCGTTTCTCTAATATTTCCTCAAAGCTGCTTCCCAGTGGTTGCTTCAAAAACTGCCAGCCATCATTCCATAAAAATCGTTCTCTCTCTCTCATGATTTTATACCTCAATATTCGGTACGATACCTAGATATCCTGATGCCCAGGGCTCAGAAGCTTCTTTTATCAGAATTCTTTCCAATACAAATCCCGGGTCACATCCGTAAATCGTAATGGTATTATCTCCCTGCATTCCTTCCTTTGTAATCGTAAGACTATGAATATTGTCAAGCACTCCCTGTCCCCATGACGCAGAGGTTCTGTCTCCACCACGATATTCCCTGGAAATAGAATTTAATAATTCTATTTTTTCCTGATTCCATTGGAATCCTACACGAAGCAGATTCCTTGTATCTACCGGATTAGACGGTGCACTAAGGAGTGTGATCTGATAATTCCCGAACTTTGGCAACCAGAATTTATAGGTCAGTGCAGGTGCATCCTCACCCGGAGTAAATTCCTGTGTGACCGGAAATGCCTTAACACCCGATACATACTTTCCATAAGGTTTCAAAATGCTAAAGCTTCCCTTATCAGAGTCCTTCCTCTCATCATAATCATGCGCTTCTATCGCAAGTCCTGTACACGCATTTCCCGATACCGGTACATAATGACGAATAGAAAGCTCTTCCTCTGTAAAGTTCCTTGCATACACCTCTATCATAACTTTTGCGAATTCTGTTTTTATGGTGATGGTAGCTTTCAGCTCTTTTTCCTGAATTTTGCCCATGCACTCTCTGTCAACCATCACGACAAGACTTTCTGTCAGATGAACCGTTCCTTCCTCTTCGGAAAGCTTGAGCCAGTCCGCATCACAGGAAGCTGTGTAATCAAATTCACCGGTACTTCCATTGGAAATATCAATTACTGCCATTCTGCAGGAGGGATCCATAAAGTTCTTAAGCTGTAACGTCTTTCTTGTCCAGTCACCGCCCATCGTATATTCAGTAGAATCTGCAAGGGAAACGACCATACGTGGTTTATTAGCGGGCTCTATATACTGACGAACCGGATATCTGCATTCCTCATCATTCCAATGCACAAAGCCCACATGCTCTGATAGCATGATGCCATCCCATTTTCCATCCGCTACGCTATGATATTCCTGCTGAAGCTCTCTGTCTTTCTCGATACATTCCCTGATTCGATCAGCAAAAATATTGGCTTCTACTCGCCCCTGCTTTACACAGAGAGCATTCTTCCCTGCATAAAGCTGCATATGAAGCAGATTCATACTTGCGACCGCCGGATAGTAGACAAGCTCATAAAAGCTTGCGTATGCATCTTTATCCTGCGTGCGCATTTCCAGAAGGTTTTTAAGTTCCTCAGCATTTTTGACGATTTTCTCTGCTTCGAAAAATACCCAGTCTGCTTCACCATAGTTCACAGGATGATACGTAAGAGCACTTAAGCTCTCAGGTTTACGGATACTGTTCAGTCTTGTATAACCATCCAGAACCTCAAAGATTCTTTCCTGTTCTTCTGATGAAAAAATCGCTCCAAACTGTGTCTGTATCCACTGCTTTGTATACTCTACCGTCTTATTTGGTGCTGCTGTTCCCCATTTTTCGAAGTCATAGGCAAGGTCAAGGAAATAAGAAAGTGGAAGCTCCTGCGGCTTCAGATCTCCAACGTTTACAATCCAGATATCTCGAATGCCAAATTCATATGCCTGTGTCATCTGCTCCCATACTTTTGCCAGATAGGTACTGTTTACCCACTCATAAGAAACCGGATCTCCATGATAATCGAAATGATAGTACATACCCCATCCACCATTTCTTTCTCTGATATCCTTTGTCGGGAGAGTACGCATATTTCCAAAATTGTCCTCACAAAGCATAAAGGTCACGCCATCCAGCTCATCCCAGTCCTTGAGTCCCGGTGTTTCCTCATCACCATAGAAATAGGCTTCTACCTCTTTATAAAGAGCAAGCATTCTTGGAACCTTGGATAAATCCTCATTTATGGTTTCACGAATCAGTTCATTCTGTGTAGTAATGACCTCTTTTAAGTAATCGATATTTTCCTTCAGGGTTGCTGTATGTCCCAGAATCTCGCTGTCCCTTTCTCCACGCATACCCATCGTAATTATATTCTCAAAGGCACCATTTCGTTTCAAGCCATCACGCCAGTAATTGGTAAGCCCCTGCTTATTGCGGTCAAAGTTCCATGCATTTCCGTATATGGAATCCTCTCCCTTAACCAGATCCCATTCCTCACTATGACGCAGGCATGGTTCATGATGGGAGTTACTCATAACAATGCCATATTCATCTGCCAACTCAGCATTTGCCAGTCCCGGACCATCAAGACTAAAGGAAGAGGTCCACATAGCGGGCCACAGATAATTTCCCTTCAAGCGAAGCAATAATTCAAAGACATGATCATACATCTCTGCCGTAAAGCCTCCAAAATGGCGAAACGTCCAATTTCCAAAGGATGGCCACTCATCATTGATAAAGAATCCCCTATACTTAACGGATGGCTCCCTGGATACCATATTGACTTCCTCTGTCAGTACAACCATTTCCTGTTTCCTTGGCAACACATCCGCAAAATACACCCATGGAGAAACCCCTAACAGTTCCGACAAATGAAAAAGACCGTATATCGTTCCTCTCTTATCGCTTCCTGCTATTACCAGCGTGTTATGTGCTTCCTGTTCCTGCTTCTTCAGTATCGTAAAGCTATATACTTCTCTCTTACCACGTACCTCGCTAAAATCAATTCTTCCCTGTGCTTCAAGCCCTTCCAGATAAGCACTCTTTCCTATGGTAGCAGCTATAATACAATCCTGTTCTTCCGTTTCCAAAGGAATGCCTGTTTTTACTTCATACTCTTTTCCTGTTACCAGTTTGCAATCCTGTGCAACCTTTTGGGCTATTTTCCTAACCCCCAAAAAAGCTGTCTCTTCCAGGTAAAAAGAAGCCTGTTTTTCCTGTTTTGAGATGATCAATGTCATATCAATCTCCTCCTGCTCTATTTATACATATCTCTGTAGGGTTGCAAGAACTGCTCCCTTACCGGCAAGCATTTCTATGAAATACTGCTCCACTAATTCACCAAGCCCCACTTCATACAGGTTAATACCGAATATCTTCTCATTTTTCAAGATCGGCGCAACATTTTCATGAACCTTGGTATCTCCCAGCTTTAAGTCTGCCACATATGGGCATATCGTTTCTAAACAAGGGTCTGCGCTTAACTCAAATCTTTCACCCTGATCATTGATTCCCATCAGATATCGAAGCCAGCCTGCAAATACAAGTGGAATTCTTTTAAGACTTTGTACCTCTAACACTTCCGACTGTTGATATGCCTTTATCGTTTCTCCAAAACGGATTGCCAGCTTCTGAGAAGTATCCGTTGCAATCCTTTGCGGGGAATCCGGCATAAACGGATTTGGTATTCTGACATTTACAACCTCATCAATAAACTTTTTAGGTTCAATAACACCTGGATCAACGACCACCGGAAGTCCTTCCTCATAGCCAATACGTTCAACCAGCTTCTTTAATACCGGATTGCTCATTTCCTTTGAAATCAATTCATAACCCAACAGACAACCAAACACTGCCAGTGCCGTATGAAGCGGATTGAGACAGGTGCATACCTTCATCCTCTCTACCTTATCTACGGTTTCTCTTGTTGCAAAAATGATACCGCCTTCCTCTAATGCAGGTCTTCCATTTGGAAAGGTATCTTCAATTACCAGATACTGACACTCTTCCGCGTTGACAAAAGGTGCCACATAAGTATTCTTACCTGTAATAACCGGATTAAGTTCTTCGATTCCATCCTTTAATAAAATCTGTTCTACGGAAGCATCCGGTCTTGGTGTGATCTTATCAATCATGGACCACGGAAAGCTTACCTTGGTCTTATCCTCCACATAGGAAAGAAATTCCTTTTCTACCAGTCCTGCTCCTTCCCATTTTGCAGCAAATGCATGCACTGCTGCATATAGCTTATCACCGTTATGTGAGCAATTATCCATACTCACCATAGCGATTGGCAGGGCACCTGCCCGGAATCTTTCATATAATAAAGCGGTGACCTTCCCCATGTAGCTTATAGGTTTTATGGTTCCCTGCTCCATATCCTGTTTTACTGATGCAAGTATTTCTCCTTTTCCATCTGCCAGACTATATCCCTTTTCTGTAATCGTAAAGCTAACCATTTTCAGACTTGGATTTCGAAATATTTCCTTTAACCTTTCCATATCCGCTTCCTGAGCGCTATCCACAGTCAATGCTTCCATAACGCTTCCTACAACCGTCTTTTCCACAGTTCCGTCAGCCTTAAGTGTAACAAGAATACCAAGATTGTCATGTGGCTTATACATTTTTTCGATTATTTCATAGTCAAAGCCTTCTGCTGCAATCAGTCCCGTCTTCATCTTTCCGGTATTTAAAAGTCCCTGTACAACATTTGCCTGAAATGCGCGGAAAATATTGCCTGCGCCAAAATGTATCCATTCCGGACTTTCCTTCGTAGCTTTTCTTACTGCGTCCACATCAAAAGTTGGAAGTTCGTAGCCTGCCCTCTCCCATGCTTCTTTATTCTTCAAAATATCCGTATTGGTTAATTTCATATGTCATTCCTCCAAATCTGTAACTATTCCGCATCTTCATAGCTACAAAACTTTCATATGTCACGCAGTCGTCTTGCAACTATTTTGAACTGCTCTTGACAATGGCTTCCCATAATCCGTTCAAGTAAGCAGCACCTAATGCTCTGTCATACAGACCATACCCCGGCATTGCAACCTCTCCCCAAATCATTCTTCCATGATCCGGTCTGATTGGTCCATCAAATCCAATATCATACAGCGCCTTCATGATTTCATACATATCAAAGCTTCCGTCACTGGAAAGATGTGCTGCCTCCTCAAAATCGGTCGGTGTATTGAATTTCAAATTTCTTACATGTGCAAAATGAATTCTTCCCTTTAGGGAACGGATCATATCCGGAAGGTCATTTTCAAGGTTTGTTCCATAGGAACCGGAGCAGAAGGTAACACCATTATGTGGGTTATCTACCATTTTCATCATACGAAGAATGTTTTCCTTATTGATAATGATTCTCGGAAGTCCAAATACGCTCCATGCAGGATCATCCGGGTGAATTGCCATATTAATATCATACTTCTCACAGGTGGGCATGATTCTCTCCAGAAAATACTTCAGATTTTCAAAAAGCTTCTCATCATCTACATCCTTGTATAATTCGAACAATTCCTTTACCCTTGCCATTCGTTCCGGCTCCCAGCCCGGCATTACCGTACCGTTTGTATCACCCGCAATGGATTCAAACATCTTTTCCGGCTCTAAAGCATCTACTGCTGCCTGATTATATGCAAGTACTGTCGACCCATCCGGTCTCTTTCTTGCAAGCTCCGTTCTTGTCCAGTCAAATACCGGCATGAAATTGTAGCATACCATATGGATATCTTCCTGCCCAAGTCTTTCCAATGTCGTAATATAGTTCTCTATATATTTCTCTCTGTCAGGAGAACCTATTTTAATCGCATCATGAATATTTACACTTTCAATACCGGCAATTTTTAGCCCTGCAGCCTCTACTTCCTGCTTCATAGCTCTGATATCTTCTACAGACCATGCTTCTCCCGGAGCAGAATCATATAATGTCGTAATAACAGCCTTAACACCCGGAATCTGTCTGATCTGCTCCAGAGTTACCGTATCATGTTTGCTTCCATACCATCTTAATGTCATTTCCATAACGAAAATCTCCTAGTTCTTTCTTTGTTACGACCATCATATCGAATATATCATTTAAAAACCATTGAATATTTTGTTGTTCATATTGCAAAAGTTGCGGTTAACATATATGATATAAATAATAAAAAATTGGAATTTTTTAGGAGATTTGTGTGCAAAAACCATAAACAGAAGTTTTTGCACAAATTCGCAGAATTTGAAGAAAGTACGGTAATTTATATGCACAAAAGAGAACTACAAACCGCCTTCAGTACAAGGCAGTATATGTATTCCAAGGATTTTGAAATTTACTACTATAATGACCTTCCACTTCAGGCTGTGTCAGCACATACGCATAACTATTATGAATTCTATTTCTTTTTGGAGGGAAACGTTGATATCTATGTTGATGGGAAACCGCATCATATAAAATCCGGCGATTTTCTTTTAATTCCTCCCGAAGTAGAGCATTATCCTGTCTTTCTGGATAACACCACCCCCTACCGCCGTTTTATTCTGTGGATCAGCACAGATTATTGCAATCGCCTTTTTCAGGCGTCCTTTGATTATGGCTATCTGATGCAATATGTCATTACTACGCACCAGTATCTCTTTTCCAATGATGTATTATCCTTTAATCAGTTGCAGTCACAGATTTTTTCCCTGATTGAAGAAGTAAAGGGTTCGCGCTTTGGTAAAGATGCTCAGGTATCCTTACAGGTAAATTCCTTAATTCTTCACCTTAACCGCATGATTTACGAACGTAATCATACCACCGGTTGTACACAGGCAAAGGATTTGCCTAATGCTCTCTGTGATTTTATCAACGATCATTTAGCAGAGGATTTATCCCTGGAACGCCTGGAAAAAGAATTCTACGTAAATAAATACTATATTTCCCATACTTTTAAGGACAACTTTGGTCTATCACTTCATCAATATATTACAAAAAAAAGATTGCATGCCTGCAAGGATGCAATCTTAAGTGGTGCTTCTATCAGTAACACATTTGTAATGTATGGTTTTCAGGACTATTCATCCTTTTTCCGTGCTTTTAAGAAAGAGTATGGTATTTCCCCAAAAGAATACCGTGATATCACTACTCTGACTTAATCGCACCGTATGCTTTATAAGTAGTATTGGAATCAATTCTGTTCCGGATTTGTTCCATACGCCTGTCCAGCTGACTGATTAAATCTGCACAGTATTTCAGTTCTTCTGAAATACTGTCTGCATTTTGGATATCCTTCTTGTACTTCATCTTATGTTCAAGACTTGCCCAAAAATCCATGGCAATTGTACGGAACTGAACCTCTACCCGCATATGCTTCTTCTCATCCGTCAGGAAAATGGGAATATCAAGAATCAGATGCAGGCTTCGATAGCCATTTGGTTTCGGATTCTTAATATAGTCCTTTTTCTCAATCAGAATGATATCATCCTGCTTTAGCAAACAATCTACTAACATATAGATATCCTCCGGGAAGGAGCAGATGACACGTATTCCTGCTATATCATTCAAATTCTTCTCAATATTCTCAACACTGAATGGAATACCATTTCTTTCTAATTTTCCAATAATACTTTCCGGTGACTTGATTCTGCATTTTATGGATTCAAACGGATTTCTGCTATTCAACAATGCGAGTTCTTTATTCAATACCTCAAGCTTTGTCTTAACCTCGAGCATAGCACAATCATAATGCATCATGAGTTCACGAAATTCCTCTGCTGAATCCTCTAATTTCAAAATTCCATCATAATTTGCTTTTGTATCCATACCTTTTGTCTCCCCTTACTGCTCAGTATGGCTACATTATAATTCCAAAGCCAAGAATTGTAAACTTTTTGTCTTCATCCCCCTGCGACATTTGTATTCTGACAGTATGAAGCTTTGATGTTTCTTCGTCAAGAATAATTACAGGATTACAATGTACCCAGCCGTTGATATGCGGATCTGCCATCAAAACTTTCTTCCCATCCACATAAACATC
>JALEWA010000207.1 GCA_022788085.1 Lachnospiraceae bacterium | reverse complement strand
CAATCCTATAAAAGCAATATGTATATAAAATATATAGAACAGGATGCTGATTACATAGCTTCTCCGGATTCTCTAAAAGATATATCGTGTCATTCATCGCTGTACCGGGATACATGACCAGGAAAAAGAAAAACCATATCATAAAAATCAGAATAAAGCTCCCCATAAACAGCCTGCGTTCACTCCATCGTTTTTCTCCCAGACAGTAATGTTCAAATTTATATTGTAAGAAAGGCTTCCCTCTTTCAGCAAACCACAACGTTACGAAATAAGCCCCCCAAAAAATACATACTAAAAGAACAATATCCCACCAAGAAAATTGTCTTATATGATTCTGCTCTATTCCATCTCTTATATTGCCACTCAACTCTATATGCAGCACCAGAAAAATATTAATTGCTGTAATCAGACTGAATATGTTTATGTATCGCTTCTTCATAATTTCCCCACAAAACAACTGATGAAGTCATCAGTAAAAAGTCTCTAGTCAAATAATTGGAATAGTATCCTGTCTCCATGAACAAGTAAATACAAAGTCCCATAATCAGTACCATTCCTAAAGAATCCTTTTTTCTTCTTGCCTTCTCTACAGCATTGACAACAAAGATAAGGTACACCGCTCCCATGATAATTCCATAATAATAGAAAATATAAATATATCCCATATCATAGCCATTTTTATTGTTTCTGTCTGAAAACAGCTTCCAGCTATCCAAGTAGGGAAGATTGTAAAACTCCTCATTTGTGTAATATTCTAATTGATTCATCCTTCCTGAAATAAATCTATTAATCTGTTCCATCCAAAATCCCTTCTCTACTTTAGCTGCCGCTAAAAATGAAATAATCAGCATAAATACAAGACCGATAGTAAACAATGCCATTATCCAATCAGATAAATGAGCTGTGTTTACTCTCCTGACACAAATAACCGCCACCAGGGCAAAAATCCCAATCATCATCCCTGTCTTACAATCCGTTAAATAAGCCATAATAAAATACGCAGCTCCGACACTTACCAATACTATCCTACTAGAATTTCTGCCATACAGTAATAAAAAACAGGACAACATGCTGAATATTAATAATTGTAATCTGTTTGGATTACTAAATCCCAAACAGAAACAAGCCTTACTTATCCCCTTCGTTTTCGTACGAACCCAAAAATGCACATCGCCAATACCAAAAAACAGAGCACCTATCATGATAATAATAGCGACTAATACTGATGTCCAAAGAAAACACTGTAACAGTTTTCTTCTATCTATTCCCTTAAGCGCCATGATATACACCGGTGCCTTAATGCCTGTATTAATCCCTGTATTGGCATACAGTAATATCCCCAGTATTATTGTAACTACAAACGCTGCCATCTCTGCTTTTGTATATTCATTTCCACACATATTTATAAGATACACAACAAAAAATCCCCACAATATGATTCTTTTTAGTGGTAACTCATAATTGCACATTTCTAATATCCCCATTACCAGCTCAAGACAGGAGACAACAATAAATGCCACTCTTATTCCCTGTTTCACACTAAATCTTCCTCCTTAAATACCAGCCAATATGGCCTCTCCCGCCATAAAGCATAAGCAGACAAAGTGTTCTAAGTGTTCCTGCATATTTATCTAATTGCCTTGCTGCCTCTCTCCTGTATTTATGATAAAGCGGTCTCTCAATTCCTGCTAATGCATACCCATGAGTATTTACCTTAACAATTTGAAGATAGTCCAACAACCTTCTGTCACGCATAGGCTCAACAAAGTCATCCAAGTACTCAAATATTCGAAAATGTACCCATAACCGTTCATCCTTGCAGGAAACATCCTGACCTTTTCTGCCCAGACGATAATAGTATAAATATTCTGGAACACAGACTGCACTTTTTGCAGAAAAAATACATTCGATACGAAATGGTAAATCATCAAACCGCTTCAAATCTTCATGAAAACACAGATGCTTTCTTTCTAGCAAGCTCCTTTTATAGATACAACGCCAAATGGCAACTCTCGTATTAATTGCCAGCTTTTGTACCTTGTCTTCTCTGTAGGTACCACTCACATACGGCTCAGCAAGGCAGTCATTCAGCACCGGTTCAGAATCTCCCGTTTCCTCGTAAAACTCCCTATAGCCACAATAGCATAGTTCAAAATTTCCCATCAGTGCTCTTTCAAGCAGCTTACGAAACATCTCACTATCCACAAAATCATCCGAATCCACAAAGCCAAGATATCTTCCTCTTGCATGAGAAATTCCATAATTTCTTGCTGATGCACATCCACCATTCGTTTTATTCAATAAATGGATTCTATTATCCTTTTTACAGTATGACTCGATAATCTCCCCGGAATTATCCGTAGAACCATCATTTACAAATAAGAATTCCACATATGGAGCAGCCCACTTAATCAACGATTCTATACATTCCGGCAAATATGTCGCTACATTATATACGGGAATCACAATTGATAGCTCTATACCACTATCCCCTCTTTCCCATTCCAATATTTCGCAATCCTCTGCATCTTTGTCCTTTGACTTCTTCTCCTTATCCCGCTCGAGATAGATATATTGAAAACATTCTCTTCCCTGCTCCCACAAAGAAAAATATTCCTCACCCTTATCTAAAGCTGCTATCAGAAAATCTGCGTTCTCAACATTCAGCTTCTTATATATCCCCTGGCATCCTCTTCCTACTATTACCGCATTTACCTCAAAGCAGTAATTCTGCGCCTCGTCTAAGGTAAAAAAAGTGATTTTTTCATTCTGATAAAGGGCAGTTGGCTGTTCAGCCACCACATATATCCTTTGAACCATCTTCTCCTTCAAAAGATAACCAGCCAGTTCTCCTTCCTGACCATTTTTCCCTTCTATTAATAATACTGTTTTTATGTCTGAAATCCTTGATAAGTAATTCTTTATCTGCCGCACTTTCATTCCCCCTAGCATCATGCAACATGATTTTCCGCATGCAGCAGTCTCTTCAAGATCTTTTCACACACTTCCTGCCACAAATAATCCTCAAATACAAAATGAAACATACGATACCTTATCGCTGTCCAAAACAGCTTATATTGTAGTGCATCCTTCAAAGCATACTGCCTGCGGCACTCCTTCCATAAAATTCTGTGATATTCTGACGGCAGGCGTACATATGCTTTATGAAGCTCTCTCACCATATCCTTTCGTGTATCCATATCTGCCATTCGAATACACCATACCGAAAAGCGGATAACCACACGCATCACTGGAAAAATCAGGTCACATCGATTATTCTGTTTTATATATGTTACAAGATCCTTCATGACCTCCATGAAATCAAGCCTGTCCCGGCCATGTGAAGCTGTAATCTGTGTACTGCTGCCGATTCTGTAGTAGAACCCTGTGCTTCTAATTCCCATACATTTCGTACATTGGGATAATAAATAAAAATGAGGAAATACATCCTCCCACTTTACCTTCTCCCGGAACCGGAACTGTGTCCTGCTCACAAAATCCATGCTAAGTACCTTCCTGCACTGATTCACCTCAAATTGATACAACTCCATCTCCTGCTGTGGATTCACTACCACTCCATCTCTGACAAATATTCTTCGAAAGCTCTCCTCATCATACCACGTTCTGATTGCCTTGCTTTCCTCATGGTATATCTGGGGAAGTATCAAAATCATTTCCGGCTTATCTGGTGCTTTCTGTAATGCCAAAGCCATTTTCTCTACATAATCCGGCATAAGCCAATCATCGCTATCCAGGAAGGAAACATATTCTGTCTGAACCAACTCCATACCATGATTTCTTGCTCCACCAAGGCCACGATTCTCCTGACGAATATAGATAATCTTGTCCTTATATTGCTCTGCAAATTTTTCCCTATTCTCTCCGTTCCATCTACAGAGCCATCATTTACGATTACAGCCTTCCATTGTGAACATGACTGATGAATGATGCTGTTCATGGTTCTCTCTAACGTGGACTCTGCGTTATATGCCGGTACAATAAATGTAATAAAATCCTGTATATTATCCTTCATTCTCTTATCCCCAATAAAAAACTTAGTTCTAAAACTTTATCCATAAAAAAATCCTAATATAAAGTTTGTTTGATCTGACACCTTTCATACTTTATATTAGGACTTTCATTCTATTTCCAATATTGTTCCACTTTATCCTCAGCATCCTGCCGGTTTAATTGGTAGCGGATCTGCACCTTTTGCACAGCATCCTCCTTAGAAACTTTCAATTCCTGAATTGTTTCTATTAAATTCCTCAGGCCCACTTCTCTTTCTTCGGCTCTTCCCTCGACTCTTCCCTCGGCTAGTCCTTCTTCCCTGCATTCTTCTCTTAATGCATTCATCACAAATTCCTCATCATACTCTGTCAAAATCACATCATACACCTCCGCCCTATGTGCAATCAAAAACTCTGCCAGTATTCCTTCTTTAATACACTCTTGTATTGTTATATCAGCCGCTTTCTTAATATCATCAAGTTCTCTTCTATAGCACCTGATTTTATCTACAAACTGTGCATATTGCTTTAAGACTATACAGCTTTCCAACAACTCACTATTATGTCCCAGATTAATATTTTTTACTGTCGCAGTCCACTCAAATCCACCTATATCCACTGGATTGTCAAAAGCATCAGAAAGTCTGAGTGTTTCTTCATCAAATTCCATATCCGTACCATTATAAAAGACAATATATTGCGGTGTTGGAATCTTTATCAACTTTTTCCCATATATATTAAGCTCATGAACAGCTATATATTTCTCATATAGATGTGAAAAATAAAAGAAACCTCTTAATGGCATATTGGGATTCCATGAACTTTGCTGCTCATATAAAGCCAGTACTTGATATAGCAACACTGAAACATCGTTCTTCATCTTCATATAAATGCAATCATCCATTGTTGTGATTTCCAATTCCTCAGGATTCACATAATTTGTATGATTTATTGCATTATAGAGAGATAATAAATTTATCTTGTTCTTATCATGCCCAAACAATAAACGAAACAATCTATCCTTATGTTCCCTATTAATCATAACTTCTGACATATCTTTTCTCCTTTAGTATAACAATCATATTCAA
>JALEWA010000247.1 GCA_022788085.1 Lachnospiraceae bacterium | reverse complement strand
CATAATAAGTTGGGAAAAGCCAGATTGCAGTCCTGGCTGGAATTGCAGCATATTCAATACCGAGTGACTCTGCAATCTTGCCGGCACGATATTCGTGGTATTCACTGGTTGCAATTGCAATCGTCGGATTTAGCCCGTTTTCTTCTATAATTTGTTGTGAAAAGGATAGATTTTCTCTTGTTGTTGTTGATTTGTCTTCTTTGTAAAGTCTGGATGGTTCAATGCCCATATCAACTAAATAACGATACATACATTCGGCTTCTGAAATATCTTCTCCTTCACCTTGTCCACCAGATAAGACACAGACTGTATTTTCGTGTTCAACTAAATAAGTATAGGCAGCTTTTAAGCGTTCCTGCAAGGAAAGGCTGGCGCGTTCTCCATATACACGGCAGCCTAATACAACTACCGTAGCGTCAGATGCCGGAGACTTACAGGCAGCACGAATCATACAGGCGGATTCTGCAATTAAGAGTCCTATGATAGCAAGAATCACAGTTAATACAGCTTTATATAGCCATTTTTTTACCTTATGGGTTTTCCAGGCAAAGAATATTGTATGTATGCCTGGCATACATACTGCATACAACAAAATAAGTATGGACACTGCTATTCCTGTCATATTTCCAATATTTAGATTTACAGATAAGCATAATGGAAGCGCAAACCAGATACATAGAAGTATGCCGATTGCACCTAATAAAATTCGTAATAGTGTCATTTTCATAAGTCCTTTAGATTCTATAATCAATATTAAAATATTTTAAGTATTCTATGAATCGATCTTGGGCAGTCAGACAGGTATCCCGCAAAAATCCTTTTTCCTGTTGCCATTCCTGCAAGCCTCTATAATAGAAAAGTTTCAAGGTATCTTCAATGATAAAAGGAACAATATCGTGTTTTAAACATTCCTTGAAAAGCAATAGTCTTCCGACTCTGCCATTTCCATCTTGAAAGGGATGGATTTTTTCAAATTTATAATGAAAATCCAATAAATCATCAAGTGATACGGAAGATTTATTTTTGTATTCAATTAATAATCTTTTTATTTCCTTTGATACATTTTCAGGTTTTGTTGTTTCCACTCCTCCAACTTCATTAGGAAGTTTTTTATAGTCACCTACTGCAAACCATGTTTTTCTGCTGTCAGAAGTCCCATTTTTTAATATAAAATGAAGTTGTTTGATGAAACTTTCAGTAATTGTTTTATTAGCATTTCTTATGATATAGTCGATACACCTGAAATGATTTGTTGTTTCAATGATATCATCGACATTGATGCTGTCGGATGCTTCATCATAGCCTATGGTATTCGTTTCAAAAATGAATCTTGTCTGGTCATGAGTTAATTTGCTTCCTTCCATGTGATTGGAATTATAGGTTAGTTCAATCTGAACTTTGTGATAAAGTCCACCGGAAATATTATTTTCTGCTTCTTCCTTTAAAACAGATAAAACTGTTCGCGAGCTCAACTGAATTCGTTGTTTTCGCTCCGGCTTTTGGGCATTTGCTGGAATACTCCATGTCTTTCCAATGAGGAATGCTCCTTCTATCCTTCCTTGACTGCAATAATTACGAACACTTCTTTCTGATATTTTCCATTTTTTCGCTGCTTGCGTAACAGACATAAATTCCATGAAATCAACTCCTCATGAAATTATTATACCATTATCGGCAAAATAAATACACTATTTTTATAAATAATATTAATTTATATTGCCGATAATGGCATTTCATTTTCTATAAAGGGATATCAATTCTGATTTCATTCTATCAGGCTCAATTGTCCTGCCTTCAATGATTTTACCTTTCGTTCCGTTATTTTTTCATTTCTCTGTATAACTCCGCATAAAAGCGGTGAATTTACATCATAATTCTTGCAATTTTCTATAACACTTTCCATTTTAAAGTTCGCATAACAGTATTTGCAGCCGTTTTTGCAGGTATTATAGGTTCCAACGTCGATACTTTCGATGCATCCACATTCTTTTCGCTGATTTTTGTCTTTTTGGGCTTTTATTTTGCAACCAAGAAGCTCTTCTATGAGTTCCTTATCTATACAGCAGCTATGTGAAATTCCATACTCACTTAGATCAAGCTGTTCTGCACAGGTAGAAATCTTCATGCCATTTTTATGGGCTATGTGACTTAAATTTTCAGCAAAGCTTTTCAATTTACTTTCTTCTAAACGGTATTCCTGCAAGGCATCAAGATTTCTTTGATTTTTCGTATAGGTATCGACAAAGCTTATAATGCAGCGCTTTGTATAACCGTTTAAAGCTTCTGCAATCTGTGAAAAGGCTTTTATATGATATTCTATGGTATATTTTGAAGTAAACATGATGGGATCATAACGCCATATTACTCTATCAGAGCCTATTTTCGCAGAAAGGTTTCGAAATACGGGAATCATCTTATCCCTCTTATGTGGAACATTGCATTCGATATCACGACCATATCCGGTCAATGTAAATTGGAAGTAATAATGATAATCTTTTAATTCATCCAGGCGTGCTAACATAGGCTCCGGATTTTTAGTCCAAAATACGATGCAATCTACAAATTCAGGAGACAGATTAATCCTGCTGATCTGGTGTGGATTCATGGGATTTCGAACATAGAGAAAGCCGTCTTTGATTCTATTGAAAAACCAATCAGAATAAAAGCATGGAATATCTGTTCTTCTACTAACACTTAAAATCATGATTATCAAAATTCTCCTTCATGTTTCATGAAAAAGTCAAAATATGCCCGCACATTCGGTAATTCTGTCCATTTCTTTACATCTACGGGTTCTTCGTCCATGTCGTAAATTTTTGCGCCCTTCATAGATAATAAAAATGGAGAATGGGTTGCAATGATAAACTGACAGCCAAAGAATCGTGCAGAATCCTCTAAAAATTTCAGCAGTTCCTGTTGCTTTTCCAGAGAAAGGCTGTTTTCGGGCTCGTCCAATAGATACAAGGCATTTTCCTGAATCTTATCGGAAAAATAAAGAAATGCACTTTCACCATTGGAATGCTCACGTACATTATCCATAAGATTTTTGCGTATAAATTTGGACTGTGTATTGCTTCTTGCAGAATTTACTTTCTTAAGCTGTTCATAATCATCCAGGGATTTCATCTGAAAATGGGAATACTTAGCATTTAAATAATCTTCAAAAAGTTCTTCACGTCTCCGGTTAATTCCGCTATTAATGCTTCTTAGATTGAGCATGAAATCAAATACATCATCACTTGTAATGATTCTGCTTTGCTTTGGAATATCACATGTAACCTCATAGCTGCACATTCCTGTATAATCTTCAAAGAAATTGGAACGGTTATATAAGGTATCCCGCTCTAAAACAAGCTTTTCTGCGATTACATTCAAGGCTGTCGTTTTACCTGAGCCGTTTCCTCCATATAAAATGGTAACCGGTTCAAAATCCAACATTTCCAGATTATGCTTTGATATAGTTTGAAATGGATAGTAAGTATCATAGCAGGTACGCTTTTGGGCTAACACAAAATCATACTCCTGTTCTATGTTTGGAAATTCAAAATGTGATAAATATATCATTTAACCTCCTCGTGGCATCCATAACTCTTCCTGCAATCAAACAGAAGATGAATCAGACTCGCATAATATGGAATAAATTCACCTTGATCAATCATGCTAAGTATTTCTTCCTTGGAAGCCCATGTTGCATTCTGAACTTCTTCGTACTGCAACTTCAACTGACAAAGGCTGATGTCCTTTTCTACCAGATAAATATCGTCAAATCCCCTGTCGAAGTTAATGGTAAAATGAGGGCGTACTCCTTGTAAATCTAATTTTATGCCTAATTCCTCCAAAACCTCTCTTTCTGCCGCTGTCTGGCTGCTATCGCCTTGAATGGCACTTCCACCTACGGAAATGTCCCACATATTTGGCCATCCTTCTTTAAATGGTTGCCTTTGCTGAATCAGCATTTCT